>CAIZNN010000131.1 GCA_903934285.1 Akkermansiaceae bacterium
AAGAAACGGAAGGGGAAATTGAGCCGATCAGCGCTATTGCGCTGCCGGGTGCGGTATTTTTCCGACGGGTTGGTGCTGGGCACGAAATCGTATGTGGACGGGGTGTTTGAGGCCTATAGCGGGCATTTCGGGCCGAAGCGAACCAGCGGCGCGCGAGCCTTGCGCGAAGACGCCCAAGGCAGCCTGTTCACCGCTCGCCAGTTGTCAGTGAGAACGGTGGGGTGATGTCATGACGTTCACGCAGGGCATTTGGCTGATTGGGGCAATGCCAGGCACAGATCCTGTGCGCCGCCACCGCCTCCGATTGCCGGGCGCTGACTTCTTGGACATGATGCCAGAACACCGCCATCTAACATCTTGGAGATATTTCTCCATAAGTGGGCGCAACAGGACCAGGACCTCCTTGTAGCAGGTCGCCCGCAGGAGCATGGAGCGTGAGCCAGCGGATGCACTGGAGACTACTAAAATTCCATGTTAAAATGCCAGGCATTATGTTGTTGACCGTGGCGGGCCGGGCCGGGTTGGGCATGCGGTGCGTTTTCCTAGACGAGGAAGCGGCGGCGTTGGAGGACGAGGGCATGGCGGTTGGCCCGCGTTTGGGTTAGAGGATTCCAGAGGCCGAGCATGCTTCAAGGCGTTGAGGGCAGCACCCAGCGCCGAGCAAAGGAGGGGTGGGATCAGCGTCCGTCTAACATGATGAAATCGGTGCCGATGCTGAGGTGGAACTCAACAAGCGTTGCGATTCCGCGCAGTGAGGCTGATTAAGCCACTCGCCCTGGGTGGTCGGCCGGCTGGCGGCCAACAGCCTTGTAAAATCAAGCCCTGCGGATGTTTTTGGTGGTTTTCGGGGCCGTTCGCGGTTTCAATAGGCGCAAGCCACCATGTCCGCCGAAAAGACCGCCATCACCCCGACCCGCGCCCAAGACTTTCCTGAATGGTATCAGCAAGTCATCAAGGCCGCCGACCTTGCCGAAAACTCGGAAACCCGCGGCTGCATGGTCATCAAGCCGTGGGGCTACGGGATTTGGGAACTCATCCAGCAACAACTCGACCGCCGCTTCAAAGCCAGCGGGCACCAAAACGCCTATTTCCCGCTGCTCATTCCGCTTTCCTACTTGGAAAAGGAAGCCGAGCACGCCGAAGGCTTTGCCACTGAATGCGCGGTGGTGACCCACCACCGGCTCGAGGCGCTCAAGGACCCGCTCACCGGCAAAACCAAATTGATTCCCACCGGGGAACTCGCCGAGCCCTATGTGATCCGCCCGACCTCGGAAACCATTATCGGTGCGGCCTTTGCCCGCTGGATTGAATCGTATCGCGATCTGCCCTTGCTGATCAACCAATGGGCCAATGTGATGCGGTGGGAAATGCGCCCGCGCTTGTTTTTGCGCACCGCCGAGTTCCTCTGGCAGGAAGGCCACACCGCCCACGAATCCCACGACGAGGCCATCATCGAAACCCGCATGATCCACCGGCTCTACGAGGAATTTCTCCGCGATCACCTCGCCATCCCGGTCGTCGCCGGCGAGAAGACCGAAAATGAGCGCTTCCCCGGCGCCGAAATGACCCTGACCATTGAGGCGATGGTGCAGGACCACAAGGCGATCCAAGCCGGCACCTCCCACTACCTCGGCCAGAATTTCTCCAAGGCCCAGAACATCGCCTTCGCCGGGCGCGATGGCCAGGTCCAGCATGTCCACACCACCTCGTGGGGCGTTTCCACCCGCCTCATCGGCACCCTCATCATGGCCCACTCCGACGACGACGGCCTGATCCTGCCGCCGCGGGTGGCCACCCAACAGGTCGTCATTCTTCCCATCACCCCCAAGGAAGACAGCAAACCCGCGGTGCTCGATGCCTGCCAGGCACTTGCCGCCACGCTGCGCAACCAAACGTATTGCGGCGAGCCGCTGCGCGTGCTGGTGGACACCCGCGACCTGAGCGGCGGCGTGAAGAAATGGGAGTGGATCAAAAAGGGCGTGCCCATCCGCATCGAGATCGGCCCGCGCGATATCGAGACGCGCAAAATCTGTGTGCAACGCCGCGACCAAGCGGTGGCCGACAAGCAATTCGTCGTCAAGGAAGACTTCATTCGCCGCGCCCACGAGGTGCTCGATGAAGTCCATCAGGCGCTGCTGAGCCGCGCCACGAGCCTCCGCGATTCTAACATCATCCCCTGCGCCGACCTCGCCGCCTTCCATGCGCACTGGGCGCAGGACAACCCGGGCTGGCTCTATACCCCGTGGGCCGGCACCCGTGCGCAGGAGGAGGAACTCTCCAAGCAACACAAAATCACCATCCGTTGCCTCCCTGTGGCCGGTGCCTCCCTGCCGCAGGGCCTCGCCGAAGCGGGCAGCGCCAAGTGCTTCCTCACCGGCCAAGAGACTGCCACTCGAGCCCTCTGGGGCCGCAGTTACTAACCCATCATGGACCCCATCGGCAGCGTCGGCCGCCGCGGTTGGCGCTCGCTGTGGCGGGCCCATTACGAGACGTTCGATGCCGGTGCCAACCACCCGGACTTCTCGATCCACGAGGAAAACGCCGGGGCCAAAGTGATGGACTCCCTGCTCGGGGGAGTGCCGGTTCTGGGCCTGTTCAGCGGCTATTTTTTCCACCCGCGCTATCTTGCCAGCCGCAGCGACGGCCGGCCCGCCATGCGCCTAACAAAGCTGTCGGCCTTCTTCGAAGGTCGCTTCCGGATTGAGCAGCTCGGCGAGTTGACGCCGCGTGAGGAACTCAACTTGTTTTCATCGTTCCTGATGCTGGTGATGCTGGAACGGCGCCGGGGCTAACAAATAGGGGCAGGCTCAAGACCGCCTTTGGCAAGCTCGGCATCATGACCTGCCACGACAGTTGGCACGCCGCAACAGCCCGCTGAAGGGCGTGGAACAACTTTTGAGCAGCCCCCTCACGCCGTCACCCAGCCGCTGACCACCAGGCCGCCAACAACCAGGCCGAGGGCGATGCGATACCAACCGAAGAGCGACAACCCGTGGCTCTGCAGATACGCCACCAGCCATTTGACCGCCAGCGCGGCGGCGATGGCCGCCGCCACCACCCCGACCACAATCGGCAGCGGGCCGTAGCTGTCCCACATCAAATGCGCCCCGCCCCACCAATGGTGATAGGCATCCAGGCCGTCGACCTTCCACAGCGCCTTTTTGACCGTCGCGGCTGTTAGCGTCAGCACGCCTAACAAGAACGAATACTCCACCGCCGCCTGCACGGTGAGGCCCACGAGGATGCCGCCGACGATGGTCATCAAGCTGCGGCTGGTGCCCGGCCACATCGCGACGCATTGCATCAGGCCGATGAACAGGGCCATGTTCCAGGTCATCTCCAGCAGGCCCTTGGCGCCGCCGCGGGGCGGATGGCGCCGCCGCCACCACGCGGCGGCCAGGATGGCCACCCCGCCGACGACCCAGGCCGCGATGATTGGCCACAGCGAAAACAACTTCTCCTCAATCCAATCATTGAATAGCAGGCCCAGCACCACCGCCGGCAGGAAGCTGAGCAAGATCGCCAGCGCCAGGCGCAAGCCTGCGGGGTCCTTGCCGAACACGCCGCGCAGCATCTGCAGCACGCGCGGCAAATACAAGCCGAGCACCGCGAGGATCGCGCCGCCCTGGATGCAGATGGCAAAGCCATCCGCTGCCGTCTTGGCCCCCACCGCTGATTCCGTGCCGATGCCCATCAGCCGTTGCGCCACCACCAAGTGGCCCGTCGAGCTGACCGGGAGATATTCCGTGATGCCTTCGATCACGCCGAGAACAAGTGCTTGCCAGGATTCCATATGGGGTGCGCCACGCAAGCTGTCGCTTAATCGGCAACTAGGCAAGGGATTTGCGCCGGCGTGTGGGGCCACCCACTTTTCCCATTCGCACCTATTCCCGCTCAGGCCGGCTTGCAAGGCCATGCCACGCGCGCCGTCTTCCCCGGCGCATGCGCCGAAGATCCGCACAGAGGACTGTGCGGACTACACCCACCCCAACGTCACCAGCAAAGCCTGGGTGAGCGGGCTAAGCAACAACGCGGGAAACAGGCCCAGCAAGATGAGCAACACCGCCGGCACCGCCACCGCCATGCCATGCGCCAGCGGCAGTTGCAGCGGCAGCGCATCCGCGGCCGACCTGACGAACGCCTGCTTCAGCACCATCAGATAGTAGTATAAGGAAATGGCGCTCATGATCACCGCCAGCCCGACCAGCCAGGTGAGGCCGGGAACCCCTTGGGTGGTGGACTCGGCCATCGCCGCGCCGAACATGGCAAACTTGCCGACGAAGCCCGCCAGCGGCGGAATGCCCGCCAATGATGCTAGAAACACCAACAACGCCAGCGCCTGCAACGGCGAACGCTGGACCAACCCGGCAAAGGACCCCATCGAGTCGTCGCCGCAGTCGCGCTCGACGGCGGCGGTCACCGCCAGCGCGCCGAAGGTCGCCAACCCGTAAACCACCACATAGAACAGGGCGGCCCCGGCCGAGTGGGCGCCGTGGGCGGTGAGCGCTACTAACAAATAGCCGGTGTTGGCCACCGCCGAGTAGGCGAGCAAGCGGCGCACGCTGGTTTGGGCCAGCGCCAGCACATTGCCGAACACCATCGACACGGCGGACAACACCCCCAGCCACAGCGACCAACCGGGTTGCAGGTCGCCCCAGGCTGCCGAGCCCGCGGCCGCCGCGAAACCCATCAATAACAAGCGCACCAACACCACCACCCCGACCGCTTTGGAGGCCGCCGCAATCAAGCCGACACTGGTGGCCGGAGACCCTTGATAGACATCCGGCGCCCAGAAGTGGAACGGCGCGGCCGCCAGCTTGAAACCCAGCCCGACCACCACCATCACCAAGCCGACCACCGCCAACGGCGGCAGCCCGTCAGCGGCAGTGAGCGCGGCGGCCATGGCCGGCAGCGTCAGCGTGGGGCAAAACCCGTAGAGCAAACTCAGCCCGAAGAGGAAAAACGCCGCGGACACGCCGCCGAACAGGAAGTATTTCAAGGAGGCCTCCGCCGCGGTGGCCGTGCGCGAGAACCCGGCTAACAGATACAACGAGAGACTGGCCAGTTCCAGCGCCACAAACAAGAACAGCAGGTGATTGGTGCCGACGGTCAGCAGCAGCCCGGTGAGAGCAAACAACAACAGCGCATAAAACTCGCCCGGTTGCGCGATCTCATCGCGCGCCGGCGGCAGCAGCACTGCCAGAAGCCCCAGCAACAACACCACCGCCTTGAACAGCCGCGCCAGCGGGTCCGTCACCAGCAGCGACGTGCCGGACGCGGGAGCCAGCGGGCTGAAATACAACGCCGCGCAGGCCGCGGCTATTCCCAGCGCGGCAATCGCGGTGATCACATCAATGGCGGGCGGGCGGTGGGTGCGGGCCTCGGCGGCCACGGCCACGCCGAGCAGCAGCAGCGCGGTGATCACCAGCGCAGCCTCTGGCAGCAGTTGAATGAATAGTGCGGAGTAGTTCACGGCAGGGCAAGGATCGAGTGGAACAGGGGGGAATTGAGGCCGTCGTCAATCAACGTCACCCATGGCATCGGATAGACGCCGATGGCCACCGACACGCCGATCAACAACGCAATGGCGGACATCTCCGGCCAGGTCAGCGGCGGCAGCAGCGCGGCGGCAGCAGCCGCCGCATTTCTAACCGGGAAGAAGGCGCGGTGCATGGCGCGCAGCGAGAACGCCCCGGTGACGATGATGCCAAGCGCCACCGGCCCAATGAGCCAGGGATCGGACTGCCACACCCCGATGCCGATGGCCAGCTCGGCGACAAAGCCACTGAAGCCAGGCAAGCCCATCGAGGCCGCGGTGGCCAGCGTGAAGGCAAACGCGGCCCCCGGCAGGCTGCGCCACAGATCGAAGGCCTGCAGCTCGGTTAGATCGCGGGTATGGGTGCGCTCGTAAACGACCCGTCCGGCGATGCCGAAGAGCAACCCCGCGACGATGCCGTGGGAAATCATTTGCAGCATCGCCCCGCGCAGGCCCCAGTGCGTGGCGGTGGCCATACCTAACAAAATAAACCCCATGTGGCTCACGCTAGAATAGCCGATGACAAACTTCAAATCCTTCTGGGTCAGCGCGGTCAGCGCGCCATAAATGATGCCCACCACCGCCAAGCCGGCGATGACCAGGCGCCACTCGACAAAGCCCAGCGGAAAAATCGGCATTGCCACGCACAGCGCCCCATACGCCCCGAGTTTCATCACCACCCCGGCCAGCAGCATCGACGCCGCGGTGGGCGCCGCGACGTGGCCGGTGGGCGCCCAGGTGTGAAACGGCCACATGCCGGCCAGCACGGCAAACCCGAGGAACAGAATCGGGAAAGCCCAGGATTGCACGGACGGGGCATACTTGACGCTGGCCAGATAATCGAGGTCGAAGCTGGTGCCGCCGGCCGCCGCATACGCGACGACGAGGCCGAGCAGGATCAGGGCGCTGGAGCCGATCGAATAGAGCGTGAGTTTCATCGCGCCATACTCGCGGTTGGTCGAGCCCCAAATCGCGATCAACATGTACTTGGGCACAATGACGATCTCATAAAACACAAACAACAGAAACGCGTCGCGACTCAGGAACACCCCATAGACGCCGCCGATGATGGTCATGAAAAACGCGAAGAATGCCCGCGGCCGCTGCGTGACATTCCATGAGAACAACACCCCGGCAATGGCCACCAGCCCGGTTAGCAGCAACAGTGACAAGCTCAAGCCATTGGCCGCCAGATGAAAGCGGATGCCCAACTCGGGCAGCCACGGCCTATCAAATGACCAGGCCGCCGCCGCAGGCTGTTGCAGTTTTGCCAGACAAGCGGCGGCGGCGGCCACCGCCCCGACGATGGATGCGGCCAGGGCAATGACCCGTGCCCAACCGGCGGAACGGGCGGGCAGCAAGAGCACTAACAAGGCCCCGGCAAACGCGGAAATGAGGGTCCAGGCGGGAGTCATGGCAAAATGCGAAGGAGGTCAAGGAGCCGCACGGTGTCGGCATTGAGACAATGGAGGAGCACTTGGGGCCACAGCCCCGGAATGACGATGAGGGCGATGGCTGGGGCGAGCGTCCAGCGTTCGCGCGCCGTCAGGTCGGGCCACTGGGCACACGCCGGGTGGAGCGGCCCGTGAAAGACCAGGCGCACCAGGCGCAGGAAAAACACCGCCGTGAGCAACAACCCGAGCACCGCCAGGGCCGCCGCCCAGGGCACCAGCGCAAACACCCCGCTGAACATCAGGAACTCGCCGACAAAGCCGCTCAAGCCCGGCAGCCCGAGCGAGGCAAACATGGCCAGGCCCATCAAGCCGCAAAGCACCGGGGCGCGCTGGCGCAGGCCGCCGAAGTCCGCCAGGGTGCGGGCACCGCCGCTGCGTTGCTCCAGCAGCCCGATGCAGAAGAAAATGGTGCTGGCAATGATTCCGTGGTTGAACGCCTGCAAAAGCGTGCCGGAAATCGCCGCCGCATGCGCGCTGCGATCGGTGTGCACCGCCGCGGCCGCCACCACCGCCATCGCGCAATACCCCAGGTGATTCACTGATGAGTAGGCCAGGATGCGCTTCAAATCACGCTGCGCCAGCGCCGCCACCGCACCTAACAAAACCGTCGCCACCGCCAGCACCATCAAGCCCGGTGCCAGCGCCGGCAAGACCTCGGGAAAAATCGGCAGCAAAATGCGCAGCAAGCCATACACGCCCATTTTCGACAGCAGGCCGGTTAGCAGCATCGTCACCGGCGTGGGAGCTTCGGCATACGCCGCCGGCAACCACGCGTGGAACGGAAACACCGGCAGCTTCACCGCCAACCCGAGAAACACACACACCGCCACCGCACCTAACAAGAACGGCCCGCCCAGCCCGGTGCCGGCAAAGGTCGCGGCCAGCCCCGGGACGAGTTGCTGGTTGGCGGCGAGTTCGGCGAGCCGGGAGAAATCCATGGTGCCCACCGCGAGTTGCAGGGCGAGGAACCCCAACAACATGAACACGCTGCCGCCCAGCGTCATGATGAAAAACCGCAGCGCGGCGCGCGGCGCACCCGGCCCGCCCCACAGCCGGATAAGCAGATAGGAAGGGATCAGCGTCATTTCCCAGCACAGGAACCACGGGATGAAATGCCGCGCCGTGAACACCCCGAAGAGCATCCCCTCCAACACCAGGATCAGCGCGCAATAGGCACGGCCGCCCTGCTCGAGGCGCAACGAAGCGACCAGCGCAAACAAGGTGACCAGACTGGTGAGCAACAAGAACAACCACGACGTGCCATCCACCGCAAAGCGCAGGGCCATGCCGGCATCCGGCAGCCACTGGGATTCCCACTCGGCAAGCAGCCCGGTGGCCGTCGCAAACCCGTGATGTGAACCCATGAAAACCACCAGCACCAGCGGCAGCAACGCCCAACTGATGGCGAAGCGCTTGGCACACGGCTTGTCCAGCCCCGGCCAGCCGGCGAGAAGCGCGGCGCCTAACAAGGGAATCAATAGCAGGGAAAGTAACAACATGGCGAATTAAGCAAGGAGCCAGAAGTAAACAATGAGCAGCACCGAGGCGCCGAGACCGATCGCGCGCAGATACGCCTGCGGTCGTCCGCTCTGGCACCCGGAGGCGGACTCCGCGCCGCCTTGCAGGCTGGCGCAGACCTGATTGAAGCCGTCGTTCAAACCTTTCTCATCGGCGGTGCCGGTCCAGCGGCCGACCCATTTGATGAGCGCCTCAGTCCATGCCATCAACGGCACAAACAACCGCCGTTCGATCCCGTCCACCAGCCCCGCCAGCGCGGCCAGTGGCGCGATGACGAATTTGTCGTAGGTGGCATCGAAGCGCATTCCATCGCCGAGGAATTTCCAACCCCAGCCGAGCTTGACCTCTAACGGATCGGGCGCGCGGCTGTCGCCGGACGGCTTGCGATAGACCAGCCATGAGGCGGTCACGCCCACGGTCACCAGCGCCAGCGACAAGCCGATGAGCTTGAGCGCCTCGGGAGTGGCCAGGGCGGCGCCATTGAACACCGCGGTCTCACCGATCAGCCATTCCTCGAACCATGGCCACAGCGGCGTGCCAATGAGTGCCAGCAACACCGCGCCGGCCGCCAACACAAATAACGGCACCAGCATGACCGGCGGGCTCTCATGGGGATGGGACACCCCGGGCGTGCGTGGCTTGCCAAAAAACACCAACAAGGCCTGCCGCGTCATGTAGAAAGCCGTCAACAGGGCCGCCATGACCGCCAACAGGAACGGACCATGGCCGCCGGGCCAGATTGCCGCGCTGTGCAGCACCGCCTCCTTGCTCCAGAACCCGGAGAACACAAACGGGAAGCCGGCCAGCGCCATCATGCCGATGGCATAAGTGATGAACGTCTTGGGCATCGCGCGGGCCAGGCCGCCCATGCGGCGGATGTCCTGCTCGTCGTGGCAACCATGAATCACCGAACCGGCGGAGAGGAATAACAGGGCCTTGAAAAACGCGTGCGCAATCAAATGAAACATCGCCGCCGCCACGCCGCCGGTGCCCAGCGCCACCATCATGAAGCCGAGCTGCGACACCGTCGAGTAGGCCAGGATGCGCTTGATGTCATTCTGCCCGAGGGCCACACAGGCGGCATACAACGCGGTGATTCCGCCGATCCACGCCGTGGCTGTTAGAGGCAGGCCGGTCGCGCCGCTGCTCATGAACAGCGGGTGGGTGCGGGCGACCAGGAACACCCCGGCCGCCACCATCGTCGCGGCATGGATCAGCGCGGAGACCGGCGTCGGGCCCTCCATCGCATCCGGCAGCCAGGTGTGCAATGGCACCTGCCCGGACTTGCCCATGGCCCCGACCAACAACAACAACGAAGCCGCCGCGGAAACCGTCAGCCCGCCCACCGTGGTGACGCCCGCCAGGGAACCGAGCAGGCCCGTTTCTAACAAACCATTGCCGTGGTCGAAAAACAACAACGTGCCGGTCTGGCCGTAGAGCCAGATCATGCCGAGGAAAAACGCCATGTCCCCCACGCGGGTGGTGATGAAGGCCTTCTGCGCGGCGGCGGCGGCGGAGGGTTTGGCAAAATAGAAGCCGATGAGCAGGTAGGAGGCGAGGCCGACCAATTCCCAGGCCATGAACAACAACAACAGGCTGTTGGAATAGACCACCAGCAGCATCGCCCCGGAAAACAATGACAGAAAGCAGAAGAAGCGGCCAAAGCGCGCCTCGGTCTTCATGTATCCGGTGCTGTAGAGGAAAATCCAGAATGCCACAAACGACACCATCGCGCCCATCGCCGCACTCAGCGGGTCTAACACCAAACCCACCCGCAACGCCACCTCGCCGAAGCTGAACCAGGTGCTGGCGGTTGCCAGGTGGAACGCGTGCCCGTGGGCCGGTGCCAGCGTGCAGGCCAAGGCGGCCAGCGCCAGCAGGCAGGACGCCAACAACGCGCCAAGCGCGAGCCACGACGCCTGGCGGCCGAGCCGGTCGGGCAGGAACGCGCTGATGGCGCCGGCCACCAGCGGCAGCAGCGGCACCAGCCAGAGCAGGCACGGAAGGTGGGGTAAGAGCGCGTCAGCCATGGAGGGAATCGAGGCGGTTGAGATCGGTGGAGCGGGTGTGGCGGAAGACCATCAGGATGATGGCCAGGCCCACGGCGGCTTCCGCAGCCGCAATCGCAATGGAAAACAGCACGAACAGCGGGCCGGTTAGATCGACATCCGGCGGCCCGTAGCGCCAGAAGGCGATGAAGTTGATGTTGGCGGCGTTGAGCATGAGCTCGATGCCGACGAGGATCAAAATGGCATTGCGGCGGGTGAGCACAGCGAACAAGCCGAGGGAGAACAGCAGCGCGGAGAGCGTGAGCAGCAAGGAGAGCGGTGTCATCAGCTGATAGGAGGTTGGGGTTTGCTGGCCGGATCGCGGGCAAACAACGCCGCACCGACCAGCACCGCGGTGAGCAACACTCCCACCGCCAGCACGGCGGGCACCGCATTTTCAAACAGCTCCAGCCCCAGCGCCGTGACCGGCATGGCCGGCGGGCAATCCTGGGCCGCCTCGCCCGGCACGCCCGTGCCAATCGCGTAGAGCAGCAGCCCTAACACCGGTGCCACGCAAGCGAGGCCGGGGGCCAGCGAGCGCGGGCGCCGGGCCAGTTCCGCCGCTTCATCGCCGGGACGGGTGATCAGCAGCGCGAACACGATCAGAATGGCCACCGCGCCGACATAGACCATGAACTGGACCAAGCCGACGAACTCCGCGCCCACAGTCAGATAGAGCACCGCGATCATGGCCAGCACCAGCGCTAGCAACAACGCCGCATGTACCGGGCGCGCCTTCCACACCGCGCCCAGCGCGGCGAGCAGAATCAGAGGAGACAGAATGAGCAGCGGAATCATTCGGCGAAGGTGTAGCGGCGGTTGCTGGTGGCCATGCGGCGGTTGAAGCGCACGGTGAGGATGACGAAGGGAATGAGCAGGATCGCCGAGCACAGCAGCCAACCCAGCGCCCCCCCGCCCGAATATTGCCAGATGGCGGCCACCGGCACCGTGAGCAGCGACACGGGAATGAGGCAGAGCCAAGCAAAGCGCATCAATTGGTCGATGCGCACGCGCGGGAAGGTGGCGCGCACCCACAGGAAAAAAAAGATCACCACGGCGAGTTTGCCGAAAAACCAAATCCACGACGGGACGCACGCCAGCCCGGGCAAGGGCGGCTGCCACCCGCCGAGAAACAAGGTGATGCCCAGCCCGGAAATGGCGAACAGGCCGAGGTATTCCCCCATGAAAAACAAGGCGTATTTGAAACCGGAATATTCGGTCATGTGGCCCGCGACGATTTCCGACTCGCCTTCCGGCAGGTCAAACGGGCAGCGGTTGGATTCCGCGTTGGCGGCAATCAGGAAGATGAAGCCCGCCACAAACCCCCAGGGTGTTAGAACGTACCAGGCCGGGATGAACCCGAGATGGAAGCCCGCCTGGGCCTCGACAATGCCGGAAAGTGACAGGGTGCCGGAAAGCATCACCACGCCCATAGCGGAAATGATCAGGGGCAATTCATAACTCACCATTTGTGAGATGGCGCGCATCGCGCCGAGCATCGGAAACTTCGAACCGCTCGCCCAGCCGGCGATAAAGACCGCAATCTCGGTCATGGTGCCCACCGCGAAAAAAAACAACATCCCCAGCTCCATCGGCACCGGCAACCAGTCGCGGCCATAGGGAATGACGCTCAGCGCGAGAATCGACGGAATGACGATGAGCACCGGAGCTAACAAATGCAGGAACCACTCCGACTTGGTCGGCACGATGTCCTCCTTGGTGAGCATCTTGATGCCATCGGCCACCGGCTGGAGAATCCCGAAGATGCCGGCGCGGTTGGGACCGATGCGGTTCTGGGCGCGCGCCAGCGTCTTGCGCTCGATGAGGGAGAGCAGCGCGAAGGCTGTTAGGAAGACGGCGACCACGGTGGCGGCGGCGGCGGCGAACGAGCCGATGGATACCAACCAGTCCGGTGCCTTGGCGGCTTGCAGGCCCATTTCGACCAGGCGTTGGGGCAGGCGCGGCCACGACTCGGGGGCGAGCAGCGGCGGCGCCTTGGTGGTTTGCGCCCAGCCGAGGGTCGACAGCGCGCCCATCCACAGGGCGATCAGCGCAGGCAGTCTCATGCAGCGGCTCCTTGGTTGATATTCATTTCCCGTTTCCGTTTGGTTTCAATAAGTTACACCCGAGGTCAGGCGCTCGACCCGGTGCCACAAGCCCACTCCCGCCGGGCCCTTCGCGGCGCGTGACGACACCCGTCTGCGGGCGTCTGCACCGAGGCGAAATCAAACGGTTGTTGGGGGACAGTGCATTCATGCAGACAATCGACCAGTCGCGGCAGATCGGGGGTAACGGCCGCCGCAGTTCTCTTCACCTCATGCGGCCTAAGCAAGCTTTTTTTCGTATTGCGACGCGCCGATTCGGACAAAAACCTACGGATTTCGGGATGCCACCGAGAGGGGGTCGGGCCCGCAGGGGTCGGTCGAGGTTGGGCAGGCCGCCCAATACGGCAGGGAACCCGGCAAGCGGCACAAATCGAGCTTGCCCCGGCGTGGCACACAGGGCATTGCATGCGCATGGCATTTTCCGCGGTCCTGTTTGATTTCGACGGCGTGCTGGTGGACACCGAGTGGGCGATCTATCAGTCGTGGCGGCGCGTCTTCGAAGCCCACGGCCACCCGCTGCCACTCGATATCTACACGCGCTGCATCGGGTCGGATTTCGCCACCTGGTCGGCCAAAACCCACCTCGAGGAGCTCACCGGGTTGGCTTTCGACTGGCATGATCTGGATGCCCGGCGCCAGCAGGAGATCCTGGGGGACCTCAGCGGCGAGCTGCCGATGCGGGGCGCGATTGTGTTGTTAGACAAGCTGGCCGCCGCGGCGCTGCCCTGCGCGGTGGTTTCCAGTTCATCGCACCAATGGGTGGACGGATGGCTGGCGAAACTCGGGCTGGCCGGGTATTTCCAAACCGTGGTGTGCCGGGGCGACGCGCCACGGATCAAGCCGGCGCCGGATTTGTTTGTGGAAGCGGCGGCGCGGCTCCAGTGCGCGGCGGCCGAGTGTCTGGTCATTGAGGATTCGCTCAACGGCGTGCTTGCAGCACAAGCGGCGGGGATGCGGGTGTGGGTGGTGCCCAACCGGGTGACTGCGGGGCTGGATTTCGCCGCGGCTGAGCGGGTGTGCCCTTCGCTAGCCCATTGCGCGGCGGCACTCTAACACCCGGCCCGGTCCGCCCTGCCTGCCGCCGCCAGCGCAGGATTTTCCCGCCAAATCAGCCAATCGGCGAAAAATGCTGAATTTTAGCTTGCCAAGCGGGCTGAGGTCTCTAGGTTGCCCCCCCCATGCCAAGAGTTTCAGGAAAAGCAAAGACACGGAAAGCCGTCGCCAAGCGCTTCAAAGTCACAGGCACAGGGAAGATACTACGTCGCAAACAAGGCAAGCGCCATTTGGCGCAATGTAAAAATCGCAAGCGCAAGCGCAAGCTTGGGCAGGCGACACTGGTTTCCGACGCCGACCTCCGCAACGTCAGAGAGAATCTTCCCTTCGCCTAACCCCTTGAAGTAGCCACGACGAAAATACGCCCCCGTCCGCGAATCGGACGGCCTTCACGCAGCCAGATCCCGCGAGGGAGACACGATCCGGCGAGACTGCGGAAGGAAATGACAACAACGGCCCGATCACTACCAACAACCGAAAATGCCACGTGCCACTAATTCACCGGCCAGTCGCAAGCGTCGCAAGCGCGTGCTGCTCCGAGCCAAGGGTTTCCGCGGATTCCGCTCGAAACTCTTCCGTTATGCCAAGGACGCAGTCCGCAAGGCGCAAACCTATGAGTATCGCGACCGCAAGAAACGCAAGGGCCAGTTCCGCCGCTTGTGGACGCAGCGCATCAACGCTGCGGTGCGCGCCGAGGACATGACCTACTCGCGTTTCATCGAAGGCCTGAAAGCCGCCGGGATTGAAGCGGATCGCAAGATCCTCTCCGATATCGCGATTCAGGACGCCCCGGCGTTCTCGGTGATCATCGCCCAAGCCAAGCAAGCGCTGGTAGCCAAAGCCGCTGCCTGCGCCTGAGCCCCGCCAGCCAATCCCTCACCCCGCCGCCCGGTTCATCCCGCGCGGCGGTTTTTTTTGGGGCCCATGGCGCCGAATTCACGAAACTTAAATCTGGGATTGACGGCGGCGGGCCAACTTGACACAAGCCGCCGCGCCACTTAGGCTGGCGCGGCGCAAAAACCGAACTCTTTGACCGGGCGAATTCCTCACCATGATCCACACCCCCACGCAAGCACCCACCGACCGGCCGGCGATGGCCGCCTACGATTTCAATGAGCGTCCGTTCCTGGTGTTTTGGGAAATCACGCGTGCCTGCGCGCTGGCTTGCAGCCATTGCCGGGCCGAGGCGCAAGCGCGCCGCCACCCGGATGAACTCGATGCCGCGGAAGCCAAACATCTGATCAGCCAACTCGCGGAATTGGCACCGCCGATGCTCATTTTGACTGGCGGCGATCCGCTGATGCGGCGCGACGCGCTGGATCTGGTGCGCGAAGCCACCGCCGCCGGCCTGCACGTGGGTCTCAGCCCGTCGGCCACCGAACTGTTGATGCGGGCGGATTTCGCCGCCATCAAGGCGGCCGGGGTCAAGCGCATGTCGCTGAGCTTGGATGGCGCCACCCGCGAAACCCATGACGCCTTCCGCGGCGTCGAGGGCACCTTTGAGCGCACCATCGAGGCGGTGCACCGCTCCCATGCGGTCGGCCTCGACCTGCAAATCAACACCACCCTGACCCGCGGCAATCTCAATGAATTCGAGGCCTTCAAGAACCTGATGTTCGAACTCAAGCCGGCGATGTGGAGCGTGTTTCTGCTGGTGCCCACCGGGCGCGCCGGCTTGGCCGACCTGCCGGATGCGGCGGACATCGAGCGGGTGTTTGAAGAGATGGCGGACTTGGTGGGCAAGGCGCCGTTTGCCGTGAAAACCACCGAGGGCCACCATTTCCGCCGGGTCTTGATGCAGAAAATGGGCGCCCAAGGCCGCGCCATGCAAGGCATGCGCTCGCCACAGGGCATCCGCGACGGCCGCGGCGTGATGTTCATTTCCCACACCGGGGTCGTCTCCCCCTCCGGCTTCCTGCCGATTGATTGCGGCAATGTGCGCCAACTCCACCCGGCCGAAATCTATCGCCACAACCCGTTGTTCATGGCCCTGCGCGACAACGACGCACTGCGCGGCAAGTGCGGCCTGTGCGAATACCGCAGCGTCTGCGGCGGCTCGCGCTCCCGCGCCTATGGCGTCTATGGCGACCCCTTCGCCGCCGATCCCGCCTGCAACCATGTGCCTCACGGCAATCCGGAATGCGCCTGCTGAACCCCCTCACCTAACAAAATCGATGATCAATCTAACAAAACTATGGACCGGCGTGGAGCAACCCGCCGACGGGTTGCGGTATGGACATGGCGCGGGCGCGCAAGTGGCGGCCCGCGCTCGCAAGCCGATCGTGGTGTGGAACATCACCCGCACCTGCAATCTGCGCTGCGTGCATTGTTACTCCGATTCCAACGCGGTGCAATATCCCGGCGAGTTGGATTGGGCGCAAATGGAAAGCGTGGTGGCGGATCTGGCGGCCTATCAGGTTCCGTCGTTGTTGCTGTCCGGCGGTGAGCCGATGATTCATCCGCGGTTTTTCGATCTGGTCGACCTGGCGACCCAGTCCGGCCTCAAACTCACCATTTCCACCAACGGCACCTTGATCACGCCCGAGAAAGCCGCCTTGCTCAAGGCGGCCAACGTCGCCTACGTCGGGATTTCGCTGGATGGCATCGGTCCGGTGCATGATGAATTCCGCCGCAAGGAAGGCGCCTTCGATGCGGCGGTGCGTGGGTTCAAGAACTGCCACGAGGTGAAGCAAAAGACCGGCCTGCGCCTCACCCTGACCCGCCACAACGTCGAGAACATCGAGCAGATCCTGGATTTCATTGAGGATCAGGAGATCCAGCGGGTGTGTTTCTATCATCTGGTGCCGGCCGGCCGCGGCAGCGAACTGCAAGTGCTCGAGCCGGACGAAGCGCGCCATGCCCTCGACACCCTCATAGCGCGGGTGGAAGCCTGGCACAAACAAGGGATCGACCGCGAACTGCTCACCGTGACCCAGCCCGCGGACGGGCCCTATCTGTTGGTGCGGATGGAGCGGGAAGGCCACCCCAATCTCGAGGAAGCACGCCGCCTGCTGGCGTGGAATGGCGGCGGGGCTAACAGCTCCGGCCGCGGCATCGCCAATATCGACACCCGCGGCGATGTCCACCCCGACCAGTTCTGGCAGGACCTGTTGCTGGGCAACGTCAAGCAGATGGCGTTTTCCCGGATTTGGGACGGCGGCAACGACGGCTCGGCGGAGGTTCTGGCATCCATCCGCTCGATCGGCCTGCTTTCGTTAGAAGAACGGCAGGCCCGCATGACCGGCCCCTGCGCCGAGTGCAAATGGTTCACCTTATGCGGCGGCGGTTTCAGAACCCGCGCCGCCTTTGCCAACTACGGCAATCTCTGGGGCTCGGACCCGGGCTGCTATCTGCGGCCCGAAGAGATCCGCGCCTGAGCGAGCCGCGCGCGCCTCTCCTGATGGCACTCAAACTCCAAGGCATCGAACCCCGACCGGCCGGCCAACGCCGGATGCTGGCCACCACCACCACCACCCCGCCCCGCCGGCCGGCGGTGGAGGTGGAAGGGCTGCCCACCGACAGTGCGGAGTTGATCAAGATTTGGCGGCCGCAAGCGTGCCTGAAAGCGCAACTGGGCGGGTCGGAGTTTGCGATTGCCAGATTCCTGCAATCCAAGGGGGTGGACAGCGCCGCGGCCAAGGCCGCCGCCAACGACATCGTGAGTCACCCCGCGCCAGCGCCGCACGGGGCCGCCCGGCTCCGCCGCGCGCTTGGCTGGACATTTCTTGGGCTCGGGCTGTTGATCCCGATTGCCTTTGTGGGGGCCGGGTTTGCCGGCATCTGGGCGCTGTTTGCCGCGCTGATGGCCGCGGCTCTGGGCAGCAAGCTGCTGTGGGAGCCGTCCGAGAAAGACTGATGCGCAGAATATGCGGCTATTTTTTCGCCCGCTTGGCGCGCTTTTCGCCAAATCGCCGTTGCCAGAGGCATAATCCGTGCTTATTGAATGCGCATGACACTGCTTGCCGAAAATTCCGCCATCCTGATCAAGACCAAAGAACTCTGCGCCGAAATCGCCGGCCACCCGGCATTCCTGCAATTTCAAACCCGCATCGAGAGTTTCCTCGATGATGATGATGCCCGCGTGCAATATAAGGGCGCGCATGAGATGGGTGAACAGCTGCATCAAAAGCAACATGCCGGCCTTGAGCTGGGTGCCGCGGAGATCAAGGCGTTCGAAGCGGCACGCGACGCGTTGTTTGACAACCCGGTCGCCTGCGACTTCATGGAAGCCCAGCGCGAATTGGAAACCCTGCGCAAGGAAATCGGCAAGTACGTCGGCATGACGCTGGAACTGGGCCGGGTCCCCACCGCGGATGATTTAGCCGAGGCCGAAGCCGGCAGCAACGGTTGCTGCGGCGGCGGCGGTGGCGGTTGCGGCTGCCATGATGGCGATGAGGGTGGCGACCACGGTCACAGCCACGGCCACGGTGGCGGCGGCGGCTGCGGCTGCCATTGAGTCAGCACAGATTGCGATAGTCTTCCCATTCGGGCTCGTTCATGAAGATCCATCGGTAGTAGTCGCCGCCCTCCAAATCGGCGGCTGCTGCCTCGTCGCAGATTACCGTGCAATGGGGATGGAGCTGTAGGGCCGACGCTGTAACCATCGATGAAATCGGCCCTTCAATCGCCTTGCGCAGGATATTGGCTTTGCTCCCGCCGGTAACCAGCATCAAGCATCGGGTGGTTTCCAGGATGGTTCCCACACCCATGGTGATCGCCCGGCGAGGCACCAAATCAAACCCGCCAAACAAGGGCCCGTTCTGCTGGATGGTTTCAGGCGTCAGCGCTTTGACCCTCGTGATCGACCTGAGGGCCGAGAGCGGTTCGTTAAATCCTATATGTCCATCCTGCCCGATGCCGAGCAACTGCATATCAATGCCACCGACGTGCTTGATCTGGCGTTCATAGCGTGAGCATTCCTCATGCAAATCCTCCGCCATCCCGTTTGGGATAAACGTGTTGCGAATGTCAATGTTGATCTTGCCGAACAACCGCCGATTCATGTATGAGCGGTAGCTGTTCTCGTTCTCCGCCGGCAGTCCCACATACTCGTCGAGGTTGAATGTCCTAACCAACGAGAAGTCGGTCCCTTTCGCCTTGTGGCCGTCCGCAAGCATCGCATAGACAATCTCCATGGTGCGACCGGTGGCCAGCCCCAAGATGGAGTAGGGATTGAATCTGACCTGTTTTTCAATCATCAGGGCAACCAGGCGCGCGGCGGCCTGGGTGTCCTTCTGAATGATTACTTCCATATCAGCAGCTGAATTCCTTCTTGCTCTCGTCCAAGGTAACAAACAACCGGTTGTCCGACATGTTTTGCTTCAAGAGATTGAGTTCATTCTCACCACTGGCAAGGGGCATGGCGACTTGTCCGCCGACAGCCGCACTGCGGAACATGCCCAGCATGATCTCAAACCCGGCGTAGGCATTGGCGAATGCACAATCACTGGCGTTGCCGTGCTCCAGCCATTCGACCATGTCGTTGATATATCCCGGCATGTCGGTTTCATAATTCATGGTGCCCTCACCTGTGAGGATGCCGTCCTTGGTAACCGCCTTCCAGCCATTGCCGGTATAGACCTCGGCATAGCCTTCGGTGCCGATGGCGCCGATTTTGTTTTTGCCCCACCAGCGTTCGACCTCGGGCACATCCGGCGAGCCGCCGCCGCATTCATAGATGCCGCGCACACCGTTTTCGAACTGCACGAAGCCGGCGATATAGTCGGGTGACGCGTGCATGTCCGCAAGCTTGTGTTTGCCGGCGGCCTGAGCCATCACCCATTCGGCCTTGGCATAGCCATTGAACCACATCGAGTAGTCAATGATATGGGAAAGCATGTGGGCGGCCCACCCGTGGGCATAGCCATACACCGTGTGCACCTTGCCGATTTTGCCACTGGCAATCACATCCTTCACCGCTTGGTAATGCCTGCCGTAGCGATGTTGATGGCTTACAACCACCTTCGCCGTGCTGGTCGAAAGGATTTCCTTGATGCGGATCCCCTCTTCCGAGCTCAGTGCCACGGGCTTTTCAAACGCGATCAATTTGGCGCCGCAAGCGACCCCGATTTGGATCATCTCGACGCGGATGTGAGGCAGCGTGCAAAAACAGAACACATCGGGCTTGAGCTCATTCGCCATGCGGGCGGCATCGGTGCCGATGCGCGGGTTGCCCAGGCCGGGAGCCACCTCGGCGCACTTGGCTTCGTCGATATCACAGATGCCGACTACTTCGAAATTCCCGTTTGCGTTGAAATGAAAAGCGTGGCTCTTGCCACGCTTTCCCATTCCTACGACCATTACAGTGTATTTGGACATGTGGAATGTGTTTGGGCGTTTCAGCCGTTCTTATAGTTTTTCACAACCTCAATGACATAGGCGACTTCTTCGTCGGTCAATTCCGGGAACATCGGCAGCGAGACGCAGGTGGCCGCATTGTGCTCGGCGTGTTCCAGCGATCCGACGATGCGGGCTTCCTTGCCCCACGGGTAACCGGCCTGCTTGTGAATCGCGATGGAATAATGGGTCTTGGCGTCAACCCCATTATCAACCAGATACTTGACGAACGCATCGCGGTCGACGCCCGCGGCAGTTTCAACCACATACAAGTGGAACACGTGACGGTAGCCGGGACGCACCGTGGGCAAGGTGATGAAATCCAAGCCCTGCAACCCTGCCGTGTACTTGCTGGCAACGGCGATGCGCATGTCACTCCATTTGGTGATCATCTTGAGTTTCGCACTCAAGACCCCCGCATGGATGTCGTCCAGACGGCTGTTGAAGCCGTAGCTGTGGACATTACGGGCGTCTGAACCGTGGCTGCGCAGCTTGCGCACGACGGTGTTGATTTTCTCATTGTTGGTGAAAATCGCGCCGGCATCGCCAAAGGTGCCGAGGTTCTTCTGAATGATGAAGCTGGTGCACACCGCCTCGGACAGTTCGCCCACCTTGAAGGTGTCGCCGTGGGCATCGATGGCCTGGGCATTGTCCTCGATGAGCAGCAGGTTGTGCTTGTCGGCGATGGCTTTGATTTCGGCCATTGGCGCACATTGGCCATACAGATGGACCGGCACGATCGCCTTGGTCTTGCTGGTGATCGCAGCTTCCAATTTGGCTGGATCAATGCATTTTGTCAGCGGGTCGCAATCGACCAGCACGGCGGTGCAACCGGCGATCCAGATGGCCTCTGCGGTGGCAAAGAAGGTGTTGGCATTGGTGATGATTTCATCGCCCGGGCCAAAGCCCAGTGCCATGAAAGTGAGCCAAATTGCATCCGTGCCGTTGCCAACGCCGATGGCATATTTGCAGCCCGCATACTCAGTGAGCTCTTTCTCGAATTGTGTCAGCATGGGCCCGAGGACATAATTGCCGCTCATGATGACCTTTTCGATGTTGGCATCGATTTCGTTCTTCAGACTGAGATACTGCCGCTCGTGACCGTAAAATGGAACCTTCATTGTTGCTTGTGTTTTGGTTTGGTGGAATTATGGTGTCCGCGTAGATTATTTTTCCGCCTCGCGCAGTCAAGCAGATTTCCGGGTTTTTTTTCGGCCGGATGGGCGGGGGGACGGGTGTGGCGGACGGGCCTTGCCAGCACCCGGAAATGACCGGCGGCACCACGATTGGAACCTTGCCGCCCATGCGATCCCCGGTTTCCTCGATGGCGCTGACCACGTCATGGGTGAACCCACCCAGCGTCCGCTTGACTTGACGCGCAGGCCTGCAACCCGGCAAACTCAGCGCGCGGCCCGCAGCCGCCATTCCGCCATGACCCCTAATCCCCCAGCCACGCTGTCCTCGAAGCTTTTCGCCATCGCCAAGGAACTCATTCCCGGCGGGGTCAACTCGCCGGTGCGGGCGTTCCGCAATGTCGGCGGCGAGCCGTTTTTCGTGCGCCGCGCCAAGGGATGCCGCATCGAGGACATCGATGGCAAGACCTACATCGATTACATCGGGTCGTGGGGGCCTAACATCCTCGGCCACGCCCCCACCGTCATCACCAACGTGATTCACGAAGTCGCCAAGGACGGGATCTCCTTCGGCATCCCCAATCCCTTTGAGGTGGAAATGGCCCGCACCATCCGCGACTGGGTGCCCTCCGTCCACAAGGTGCGCATGTGCAACTCCGGCACCGAGGCCACCATGTCCGCCATCCGCCTGGCCCGCGGCTTCACCCGGCGCGACACAATCGTGAAATTCGACGGGTGCTACCACGGGCACAGCGATTCGTTGTTAGTGGCGGCCGGCTCCGGCGCGCTCACCCACGGCGAGCCGGATTCCGCCGGCGTGCCCAAGGATTTCGCCAAGCACACCCTGGTGCTGCCCTACAACGACCCCGCCGCCCTGCGCGCCACCTTCGCCGCCTGTGGCGAACAAATCGCCGCCATCATCGTCGAGTCCTATCCCGCCAATGCCGGGCTGGTGTTGCCACAACCCGGCTTCCTCGACTTGCTGTGTAGCATCACCCGGCAATACGGCGCCCTGCTCATTTTCGACGAGGTCATGACCGGCTTCCGCCTCGGCAAGGCCGGCGTCCAGGGACTGGAGAACCTAACACCCGACCTGTCCTGCTTCGGCAAGGTCATTGGCGGCGGCCTGCCCGTCGGCGCCTTCGGCGGCCGCGCCGACGTGATGGACTACCTCGCACCGATCGGCCCGGTCTATCAGGCCGGCACGCTCTCCGGCAACCCGCTGGCCATGGCCGCCGGCCTCGCCCAACTGCGCGCCTTGGCCGGGCACGGCGCGCCGGCTGCAGCCGGGGCGGCGACGCCTAACGGTTTCACCCGCCTCGACCAGCTCGGGCTGCATTTCGAGACCGGCCTGCGCGCTCTCCTAACAGCCAAGGGCATCCCCCACCGTCTCAACCGCGTCGGCTCGATGTTCTGTCTGTTCTTTGTGGACCGCGACATCATCAACGTCAGCGACGTGATGAAACAAGACCTCGGCCTGTTCAAGAAATTCTTCTGGGGCTGTCTGGGCAAGGGCGTCTACATCGCCCCCAGCCCGTACGAGACCGGCTTCATCTCCCTCGCCCACAGCGAGGTGGACTTGGATGACACCCTCACCGTGTTCGAGGAAGTGCTGGCGCAGATCTGATGCGTGGAGTGCGGTTGCTTGCCACCGCTTTGGGGCGGGCGGACTTGTCCGCCGCGCCGGCACCGGCGCGGGGCATCTGAATTTCGGGATTGGCAACGGCGGCGGATTGGTGCCCTTTCTCCGGTGTGCCCGAGATCGCCAGTCTTTCCAGTTGCCCGCATATCTTCAAAAGCCAGGCGCGACTCATGGCTGAGCGGATGGATGCCAGCCAACAACGCATCGCCGCCGCCTGCAGCCCCCTGCCCGGTGCCGTTGCCTATGCAAACCGCCGCCCGGTGAACATCCCGGCGGCCCACGACGGGCTCGGGTTGTTAGACATGTTGGTGCTTCGTTTCCCGCAAATCGACCGCGCCGAATGGGAGGCGCGCTGTGATGCGGGCCGCTTCCTGAGTGCGGCCGGAGCGGTGCGCGCGAAAACCCACCGGGTGCGCGGCGGCGAGCGGCTGGTGCAGGTGTTTCCGCTTGCCGCGGAACCGCCGGTCGCCACCGACATCCGCCTGCTCCATGAGGATGAGTCGCTCATTGTTGTTAGCAAGCCGGCGCCGCTGCCGATGCATCCCAGCGGCCGCTTCAACCGCAACACGCTCCAACACATTCTCAATCTGGCCTACGCCCCCGAGCGCCCGCGCCCGGTCCACCGCCTCGATGCCAACACCACCGGCGTGGTGCTCTTCGCCCGCACCCGGCATGCCTGCCGCCTGCTGCAACTCCAGTTCCTCGCAGGCAACGTCGCCAAATCCTATCTGGTGCAGGTCGCCGGCCAGCCGCCTGCGGATCAGTTTTTCTCCACGGCAGCCATCGCCTCGGTGCCCGGCGCCCTCGGCACCCATGCCATCGATGAGGCCGCCGGGCGCGCTGCGCGCACCGACTTTGAAGTGTTGCAACGCCTGGCCGACGGCACCTCGTTGTTACATGCGCGGTTGGGCAGCGGACGCACCAATCAGATCCGGGTGCATCTCTGGCACCTGGGGTTCCCGGTGCTGGGCGATCCGGCCTATCTAGCCGGCGGCGCCATCGGCGACACCCAGACGCTCGATCCCGCCGCCCCGCCGCTGCAGTTGCACGCGTGGCGTCTGGCATTCCAGCACCCGCTCACTGGCGCACGGATGGAGTTTGAGGCGTGCTGGCATGGACTGCGGTGATGCTGTCACCGGGCAGGATGGGCCGGTCGCCATCGTGCATGGCGGCCTCCGCAACTGCGGACTTCATAACTCATTCATTACCGGCGGAATCTGTGTAATCGGTGGTTTCTATTTTCCCGTCCAGGTTCATGATGGGACGCGATTTATCCAACAACTTATTCCACGATTCGTCTGTGGCCGGATAGTGAGGGCAGCGGCGTAGGAAGCGCCGTCTTGCGTGGCCTCGTGCGGAAAAACACGCCGGAGCCAAGCAGACAGGCGAGCCCCAACAAACCGCCGACCTCGGGGATGGCGGTGAGCCTCAGCGCAATGAAATGACTGCCCGCAAGCGGGGTGACGAAGTTGTCGCCGCCGCTACTGGCATTGTAGTGGATCGTCCAATGGTTGTCCTTGCCATCGGAGAACACTTCGCCATTGCTCAATTCGTTGCCCTCGTAGGTGAAAAACCCGCTGTAGCTCCCTGCGTATTGGATCAGCGACAACGTCGTGCCCGCGGCAAACTTGCCGGACCCCAAATCGCTCAAGGTCAGCTCGCTATGGCTTGCGATGGATACACCCCCTGTGCCTTCGACAACCAGCAGGTCTCCGCCTTGCGTGCTGGAATTCATCTCATAGGCAAAGGTCGAACCACTGGCTAAATTCAAAGCCCCGCCCACCGTCAGTTTGCCGATGGCGGCGAGCCCCGGCGCGAGGGTGCCGGCCTGCATCACATCGCCGCCGATCCTGCCGCCGGTGCCGCCCAAGGTCGCCCCGCTATTCACAGTGACAGTGCCGGTGCCGGTGCCCGAACCACTGGTGTTGCTGACCAGCAGAGTGCCTCCGTTGCAAATGAAGGTGGGCCCGTTGTACGTGTTGGAGGTCAACAAGGAGACCGTGGCACCGTCCACTAACAAATCGGAGTTGGCCGAACCGCCCAGGATGGCCCCGAGCACCTCGAAATTGCCGCTGGCAAACGCCAGCACCGCACCGTCTTTGGTCAGCGTGCCGGTGAGCACGACCGTCCCGTCGCCGGTATTGCGCAGGGTTGCGGTGTCTGCGGTGATGGTGACCGGGTTGGAGAAGGTATTGGCGGCCCCGTTGTTGCTCGCGAGCGAATCGAAGACGAGTGCCGCCGCGGGGTTGAGCTGGATGGGTGCCGCGCCGAGGTTGTCCTTGCTGGTGACGGTGAGGCTGCTGCCGGCGAGCACGGCGGCCGTGCCGGTAAAGGTATTGGTGCCACTCCAGCGCATGCCGCCGGCACCGGAGACATTGACGCTGCCGCCGCCACTGATGATGCCGGAAAAACATCCCTGGCTGGTGTTTTCCAAGAAGGTGAACTGGGCATCCTTACTCACCAGCACCGCGCTCCCGGCAGTGACGGCCGAAGCCGCTTGCGGCACTCCCGCTTGGACAACGCGCGGCGCGTCACCCACATCGCCAGTGGCCCCGGTTAGGATCGCGCTGCCGGAGGTGTCGTAGGCCCAGTCTTGGATCACCCCGGTGCTGCCGTCGCGGGTTAGCGTGACCTGCATCCAGCCGTAGGTGACGGTGTTGTCGCGGGCTAACTGAAAGCCGAAATAGGCCGCTTGGCCATCGGTGAACTGAGAGGCTCCCGGCCCCAGATGGCCCGAGTCGTCCTCGGCGCCAGAGCAACCGTAATCCGCGGCCATGGTCAAGCTGCCATTGATGGAACTGCCGAAGGCGAGGGGCACGATCGGATCCTCATTGCCCGTGCCCGCGCGCACCGGCTGCAAGCCTGGTGAGTTGGCGATGCCAAGACCGCCGAAAAACGCGTTGAGATCCCAACCGCTGAATTCCGAGGTGCTGCGCTGCCGGGTCACGACATTGAGATATACGCCGTCGAAATTCGCCGGGATCGCGATGTCCTGCCTGCCGCTATAGACCACCTCGGCCCGCGCGGATTGCGGCCATGCCAGGCGCATCGCGCACAGCAACAGCGTCCATCGACAAGCGCAAGCGGAGGTGAGACTCATGATGGTACAATGATTATTGAGTTTCCACTTTCAGGCGGAAGTAACGGGCCTTTCTGCCAGCGACGGAAAACGGATAGGGCACCGACACCGCCTGCATCCAGCCATCGTCGGCCAGCACCGTCGGGGTGGCGGTTGAGGCCTTCCATGTGACCAAATCCGCGCTGAACTCGCCCGTATAGGTCAGATGGGCGGACTCGTAATCTTTGCGCCGGGCATAGACGACCCGGAAAGCGAAGGCGCCATTGTTGTTAGTGACGAGCTGGGTCGGCGCCCCGCTACTGACCTGCATCGTGCCATTCCACGTCACCGGTGAGTTGCTGCGCAGCATCGGATTCATCCCAAAGGCGAATTCCTGCAAATTGTTGAGCCCGTCCCCATCGGGGTCGGCAAGCGCGGCGGCCATGACCTTGGGCGGCGCGCCGAAATATTGCACCTGCCATACGTCGGGAATTCCATCGTTGGCGTAGTCAGCGAAGTTATCGCCGGCGGTGTTGCACACGGTGACTTCCGCGGTGGTGGAAAACCCCTGGAAAACCGCGCTAACCAGCGCCGGGCTGTTCTGATAGACCGGGCCGCCGCTGATCAGACCGGCGCTGCTGATGGCGGAAATCGGCCCGCTCAGCACACTCCAAGTGATGCTCGCGGCAGGCAGCTCCGAGGTGGTCTGGTCATCGTACTCGAGGGAGGCGCCGAGCTGGCAAGTGCCGCCCTCCTCGACCTCCAACAGCGGCGCGGTGATCACGATGGACGTCGCCACCGCGTCGCCCAATTGGCCGGCAAAACCCGTGCGCCCGCTGTATAGCTCCGAGCTCATCGCTCCGCCCGCCGCGGCCGACGCGTCGGCCCGGTAGTTGGTGCTGCTGGTGCCCAGGCCGCCGCTATCCAGCACCGCGGGCTCCAGCGAGTAGTTCGCACTCGTTGCCGCCCGCGCCGCCAAGGGCGGCAGGGCAATGCAACAAATCAATAACACGCGGTGCCAATTCATCCGGTTATTTGGCGAGAAGGGCCTCCAGTTTGCGCAGGCGGCGCTCCTGCCCGATGACTTGTTGTTGCAACGCCTGGTTTTGGCGGTGCAATTCCTGCACGGCGGCGGCGGTGTAAATTGTTAGCGGATAGGTATCCACCTGCAGGATCGGCGAGCCATCGGGCATCAGCTCGCCGCTGCTCTTCACGTTGTTAGGAAAGACCCCGGCGAACTCCTGTGCGATGACGTTGGGGTAGCGCACGTCCTCGATGCTCGGATGGGCGGCGCGATACTCGTCGGTGTAACGGAAGTCCACCAGACGCACCCGCGCGAGGGTTTGCAAGGCTCCGCTGATTGACTCAACCTCGGTCTTGATCCGGCCATCAGAATTGGCGAGCCAACTGCCGGCGGTTGTCTTGCTGGCGGAACCTTCGACTTCGAGAGTGTTGGCGGCTGGCGTGCGCTTGATGCCGAGCTTGCCCGTGAAGACGTTATCCTGATCGAGGCGTGCGACTTGGGCCGGAATCAAATCCGCGCGCAGTGCCAGTGCATGATAGGCACCCGCGGCAATCGCGGTGACTTGGGTGGCATCGGCAGAAACCGTCGTTTGGGTATAACTATTGTCGCCCCATTCGACCACTGTGCCGTCCGCCTTCAAGGCCATGCTGAAGGCGTAACCACCCGCGAGCTTCGTCACTCCGCTCAAGCCCGCGGGCAGCAGCGACACCTGTCCACCGCTGTCATAGCCCCAGGCAACCACCGTGCCGTCGCTCTTCAGGGCGAGGCTGTGATAGGCACCCGCGGCGATCGCAAGCACACCCGTCAAGCCGGGCGCCACATCGGTCTGCCCGGCATCGTTGCGCCCCCAGGCCACCACCGTGCCGCCGGCAGTCAGCGCCAGGCAGTGATCGTAGCCTGCGGCAATGGCCGTCACCGTCACGCCCGTGAGAGCGCTTGGAAGGGTGGTTTGCTCGAAAGTGTTATCGCCCCAGGCCCGGATACTGCCGTTGGCGAGCAGGGCGAGGCTGTGTTTTTCCCCGGCGGCCACCTTGGTGGCGGTGGTGATGCCGTTTGGAATGGTGGTTTGACCGTAAGAATTATCCCCCCACGCCACCAGTGTGCCGTCGCTCTTGCGCACCAGGTTATGTGAAGCGCCAGCCGCGATGTCAGTGACTCCGGTCAGTGTACCGGGCACTGTCGTTTGCCCACTGGTGTTGAGCCCCCATGCAACCACCGTCCCGGCGTCGAGCAGTGCCAAACTGTGCCCGTCACCCGCAGCCACCGCGGCTACGTTGGCCAAGGGCGGCAGCGTGGTTTGGTCATCGTGATTGTAGCCCCATGCAAGCACCGGCTTGCTCGGTGCCGCCACCACACTGGTTAGCGCGATTTGAGAACTGCTGCCCGTGTCGGAGAGCGTCACTGTTTTGCGCGTCGGACTCGCCGCGTTTGTTGTTAGATAGAGGTTGGTGCCATCAAACTCGACCGAGCCCAGCAGCGCCGTTGTCAGATTGGTGCCGCTGGTGAGCCGCAGCGGTGCCGCCGCACTGCCGCCCGCTGGTAAAACTACCGTGCCGCTGAAGCTGGGCGAGGCGAGGTTTGCTTTCAAATCCAGTGCGGTTTGCTGCGCGGTGGACACCGGCTTGTTCGAGTCGCTCGTATTGGTGGCGTTGCCCAGGCCCACCATCGCCGCAGTGATGCCGCCGACCGTGCCGCTGAAGGTGGGCGAGGCGAGGTTTGCCTTCGAATCCAGTGCGGTTTGCTGTGCGGTGGACACCGGCTTGTTAGCATCCGCGGTGTTGGTGACGCTGCCCAGGCCCACCATCGCCGCGGTGATGCCGCCGACCGTGCCGCTGAAGGTGGGCGAGGCGAGGTTTGCCTTCAAATCCAGTGCGGTTTGCTGTAAAGCGGAGACGGGCTTATCCGCATCACTCGTGTCGCTCACATTGACGAGTCCCACCATCGCCGCGGTGATGCCCGAAACCGTGCCGGTGAACGCCGGTGAGGCAAGCGGGGCCTTCAGCGAGACATTGCCATTCAACTTATTGATCGCACCCAGAATGCTATCCGTCGCCGTCACCGCACCTGCGCCGGAGACGAATCCCGTCAGCACCTTGCCTGTGACCGTCGCCGCGGCGATCGCCGTGGCACCCTGAGGGCCGGTCACCTCACCGGCGAGCGCGCCCGAGAAGTTCGTCGCACTGGTGGCGGTGCTGGCATTACCCGCTAATGGACCGCTGAAAGAACCGCTGACCGTGCCGGTGAACGTCGGGCTGGCAAGCGGGGCCTTTTCATCTAACAACGACTGCTGGGAATTCAGCGCGGTCTGCTGGGCGGTGGAGACGGGCTTATCCGCATCACTCGTGTCGCTCACATTGGCGAGTCCCACCATCGCCGCGGTGATGCCCCCGACCGTGCCGGTGAAGGTGGGCGAGGCGAGTGGCGCCTTCAAATCGAGCGCGGTCTGTTGCGCTGTTGAAACCGGCTTATCCGCATCGCTCGTGTTATTCGCATTGCCCAGCCCCACCATGGTCGCAGTGATTCCACCGACCGTCCCCGTAAACCTCGGTGAGGCCAGCGGTGCCATGAGCTTGTCGTTGCCATCGAGTTTATTGATCGCTGAGAGAATCGTGTCCGTCGCGGCGAGGGTGCCTGCACCCGCGACATAGCCCGTCAGCGCCTTGCCGGTGACCGTCGCGGCGGAGAGTTCCGTCGCACCTTGCGTGCCGGTCACATCGCCCGCCAATGGCCCATCGAAACTCGTGGCAGTGGCCGCCCGGCCTGCCACCAGCGCATACGCCGCCGCCGCCAGTCGTTGATCGGGGGTCATCAACTGGAAGCCATTGCTGCCATCGTTGAACCACACCCGCAGCCGCACGTCCGCGTTGTCAAAAACGCCGGGCGTTAGCGCCGCCATATTCTGCAATTGCGTATCCCCCAGCAACACCGCATACAGGCCTCTGCTTACCGTCAGGGTCACGGCCTCGGCGGGCTCGGATCCGGCGGCGCTGGTCTCGTCGTTACTCCAGTAGCTTTGCGTGGCGTCGATGTTGACGAGGGCAAACTTGAACTGGCCATCGCCCTGGAAGTTCACCCCGTTGACGGCGATGCGGCCCTGGTGGTTGAGCAGCTGCGGCACATCCGCCGTTGCTGACAGGGTTAGCGAGAGGCAGGCTGTCCAAAAGACAAGCAGGCGGGAGATGGCGAGCTGGTGGCGTGAGATCATCGGGGTGAATCGGGGAGGGGCGGATGAGTCGAAGGCAAGCGCCCTGGGGCGGGTGCTTGGCGGGCGGGGGGGGCTGGCTTGTTAGATTCGGGTGCCCCGGCGCGGAAGCCATGCCCGCAGTCCGTCGCGTAGAGCGTGTGCTTGTCGTTGGAGAAAATCAGCTGGAGTTTTCCCTGTTGGGCTTGCAGCACGCTCACCTCGTCCTTGTTGAAAACAAACCACTCGGGAGCGTCGGTGGGCGGACTCGCTGTGGCGGCGGGCATCAGGCCGAAGGCATTGTCATCGCGCAGGCGCTTGAGCAAGGCGGGCGACGCCTCGACCACCAGGAACCACTGCCATTTCTGCACGCCGTCGGCGTCCTTCCACTCGCGGCGTTGCGCATGCAGGATATTGTCGGCGGGGGTCGGACGGACCCAAAACGCGCGTTGGAAAATCTGCACCGGTTCGTTCTCGATACTGGTCGGCGGGTCGACCGCCGCCGCCGTGTTAGAAGCGGCGTCACCCTGCGGTGGCCGCGGCGCATCGAACCCATGCCAGCCGAGCCAGCCGAGCCAGCCGAGCGGCACGAAAGCGAGGGCGATGAAGAGTAGATGGAGTTTTTTGATAAAGTGGTGATTTGCTGTTAGTTTCCTGAATTCGAGTAGGTGCGCAGGAACAACTGGATGTCGGAGACGCTGGCGACAAAACGGCTGAGTCCGTCTTGTTCATCGCTGAGCAGGGTGTAGGCCGGGATGACGATTTTCCAGCGGGTGTTCCAGGCGCTGCGGCCGATCAGGCGGGTGTTGGTGAACTCCGTGGGCACCGAGCTGTAGAAAAACGCCGGATCGCTCACCGGGCGGAAGGCCTGGTGTTTGCGCAGGATCCACGGCTGCTCGCTGAGCGTGCCGTTGGCATCAAAAAACCGGGTCGCGTTGAACGCCGAGGCCCCGAGGTTGTAGGGCAGCGGCAGCGCCTGATCGTGCACGGTCCAGCTGCGCAGCGTGGTGGTGTCGCCCAGTGGTGGCGCCAGCATGCGGTCGCTGCCGCACGGGATCAGATAGACATAGGGCGTGGCGCGCAGGGCATTGGCGGATGAATTGGCCGTGCCGTTGGTGCCTGGGGTGTTGAAGGCATAAGGGTCCATGCCGACGTAGCCTTTGAGGACGATGCCGACGCTGCTGATCTTGGTGGCATAACTGCTGGTGGAGTAGCCGTGGTCGCCGGCGGCACCGGGCAAGCCGAAGAAGTTGTTGATCTGGTCGATGCTGCTGCCAAACTGAATCACGATGCCAGGTGCGGCGCTGCCGTCAGCCTTTTTGAGGTTGTTGCAATATCTGGCGACGTCCGGATCGGCCATCAGGTCGGGCACGATGTATTGTTGCATCGTCTGTTTCCAGGCATCGTCGTCGCTGGTCGTCGCCGCATCGGTGCGGATGCGGAACAACTCGCTGCGCAGGCTGAAGAGCGTGCCATACGGATCGGGGTTATTGATCCCCAGGCGGCCCTTCGCCACCGAAAAATCGGCGTTGAGCTGCGCCATCGTGCCCGCCAGCCCGGAGTCGCCCAGCGTGCTGACGGTGGCCTGCGGCTGGTCGCCGGTCAGATCGCCGAGCGCACGGGTGGCCACGATGGTGGCGATGACCGCCTTGCCCGCGGCGCTGCCCAGCAGGCCGGTTTCATAGTCGTAGCTCTTGGCGGCGAGATAGGTGTAGCGGCTCGCCAGGTCGAACAAGGTGCGGTATTGCTCGAGCGCTTCGTTGCGGAAGGTGCGGAAGGTCAGGTCTTTGGTGCGGTAGCCGTTGATGCCCGCCGCCGCCCGCTGGCGGAAACTCTCGCGCTCGCTCAGCACGTTCTGGCCCTCGACGAGCACGTTGCGCAGCGCCTCGTTGCTGCGCTGATAGTCGGTGGTCAGTTGCGCCACTTCGAAGTGCGCCGAGAGCAGGTCGCGGTAAACCAGCTCGAACTCGTAGAGTTGTTGCTTCTCTTCGTAGCTGAAGTTGAGAGCTTCCAGGTCCTTATCGAGGTTGCTGGCAAGCACAGTGACTTTCGGGCTCAGCGCATTGGAAGCCGTGCGTTCGATCGAGGCGTCCAAACCGGCGATTTGGGAGGCGATGGCCGCCACGAGTTTGATCGCACTTCGCCCAAGGGACGTGACATCGGTAGCCAGACCGACGGACTGCGGCAAGGCTTCCGACATGGCCTCGCCCAAATTATATAAGTTGTTTGCCACCGCATCGCTTAAATCCGCCAGCGAATTCAACGCCGCTTGGGCGGTCTGCAACTTTTTGATGGCCGCGGTGGCGTCGGCACGTGTGGTTTGGCTGGTGGTGTGCATCGTCACCATCTCATTGAACAACTGGTACCCGCGCTTGAAGCGGGTATTGAGCACCTGAACCTTCTGGTTGCTTTCCATCAGCGCGAGCTGTGCCTGATAGGAATTGAGCAGCGACTGCTGGATGCGCCCGACGCTGGCGCGCTGGCCGATCGTGCTGCCGCCCCACTCGCTGGCCCACAGCAGGTTTTTGTTAGGCTGGACGGTCACGGTTTTGCTCACCGAGTGGGCCGGGGTGATCCCGTCGAGGGTGATGTTCACGATGGAATCCCCGGTGAAATCCGCGACGCCGGCTGGCACATTGAGGGTGAGGGTGACCGCCTTTGAGGTGTCGATTAGATCGGTCGGGCGATCCACCACATAGAAATTGTAAAGATCCGGCCCGGCGTAATCCTGGGCGAAGGTTTTGCCCACGCCGATATCGCCGCTGTAAGGCGTGCCAAAGATATCGATGAGTCGCCTGGTGAACGCATACTCCTGATCGACGTAGGCGGTGGTGGAATTGCTGATCTGGTTCTCCTGGTTGCGGAGCAAACGCGACATCCTGGCCGCCTGATTGAAGGCGCCCTTGGCGTTGAGGGTCGCCCGCAGCGCGCGGTCATAAATTTGCTCGAAGTGTGACTGGCCGGCCCGCAAGAGCGACGGCGAAATATCAAACGCGATGGCGTCCGGGCTCAGGCCCAGCGGGTTGAGGTGGGCGTTGGCGCTATCGATGGTGGCTTGGAAGTCATTGCCCGCGCTGGCCAGATTGTTGAGTTCGGGAACGGTGGTGCGGTCGATGATCTGCACGCCGCTGTGGTTCGGATTGGTATCTTTGTCGGGCAGCAGGGTGTTGGCCGCGACCCAGTTGATATAACTGCCCTGCGCGCTGCGCGAAACCCACTCGTCCAAACCTTGGTTGCGCGTCACGCCGGTTTGCGAATTGAGCTTGCCGTCGCGGAACTGGCTCCAGCCGCTGGCGGGGTCATCCTTGTAGTCTTGGCGATGCACCAGCGCCACAATCTGCCGCGCGCTGCTGGCAACATTGGCCGCAGTGGCGGCAAATTTCCGCTCGTCCTTGTAGTCGATTTGCACCGCCTTGCCGAGCACGGTCACATCCTCGGCGGAGGTCACCCAGGTGAAGTAAGGATCTTCGAGCAGTTTGTAGTAGCCGGCGAGTGCGGTCAGGTAGTGGCCGTAGGCATCGCCGTGGCCCTGCGGGAACATGCGATAGGCATCCGCCGCGTCGACCACGCCGTTGGCGGTGCTGCTGCCGGTCTGTTCCTTGATGTTGTAGTTGGTGGCATAAAGCACCTCGCCGCTGTTGATGCCGCGGGTGTAGTTCCACCACAGGCGGTTGTAGGCGGGGGCGGTGGCCACCCCGGGGTTGGCGAAGTCGTCGCGGCCCTTGAGCAGCGCGAGTTCTTCCTGCAGCGAACTGGCCACCTGGCCTTCAAACGAAAACCGGCTGGTGTTCACCTCGGTGACCGTCGTTTGGTCGTCGATGGAGATGGTCGGGTTGGCCGCGTCGGCATAGGCCTCGTTGCCGAGGATGGTGTAGAGATCATTCAAGTAACCCGCGGCGAGCATCAGGCCGTTGTTAGCCGAGGTGAAGTCGATGCCCGAGCCGATGGTGAAGCTTTTGCCGCGGTTGAGCACGGTTTCGTAAATCTCGATCAGGCCGGCGTCGTTGATATTTTCGAGATTGAGTGCGACGTCGCCCTCCCAGCGTTTGCCGGCCTGGGTGAGCATCGACACATCGGTGTTGATCTCGCTGTTATAGAGATCGCTCATGCGCTGGTTGAACGGAGTGATCTTGGCCAGCACCCGCTTGATCCAGCCCTCGACCAAGGCCGGCGGCGTCCACCCGGACCAACCCGCCGTGTCAGCCTGGCCGCTCACCTTGAGGCGGTAGGCCATCGTGAAATAGACATCCCCCATCAACACGGCCGGACTGCTGATGGTGGCCGCCGGCGATCCGCCGACGAGAATCGAACTGCCGAGCGTGCCATCGGGCTTGAGCCAGGTGCTGGTGCTCGAAGATGTGTTAATGTTGTTAGCTGTGAGCGTCGGGTTGGTGCCATCGGTGGGGAAGCCGTAGCGCCATTGGAATTCGTAAAGCTCCGGGTGGCCGGCGTAGTCGCCGCTGTGGCGCAGGGTCACTTGTTCGTCGAGCGGGTTGCTCGCCAGCAGCACCTTGAGATCGCCCTGATAGAGTGTGGGATCGACCTTGATGATCTGCATGGCGACGGGGTTGCCCGCGTCGGTGAAGGCCTCGCCGTTTTCAAACATCAGGGTGACGTAGCCCGTGCCCTTGCCCGTGGCGCTCAGCGCGTAGCTGTCCACTGCGGTATCGCGGTCGCGGACGTCCGCCAGAGTGGCCTTGTCAATCGCCCGGTGATCCTTGGCTGTGTCCACCACATACTTGCCAGGAATCGTCGCGCTCTCGCTGAAGGTTTCCAACTGGGTGCTCAGGCTGTTGACGGCGGCATCCCATCGGCTCTTGTAAATCGTGTCGGTGCCCGGGCACAGGCCTTGCAATTCCGCCAGGTCCGCGCTGCCGAGCACGTTGAGATTGAGGTAATCCTCACCAGCGATCTCATCGACAAATTCGCCCTTGAAAACCAGTGCGCCGGAACTGCCGATGGTGGCATCGAAGTAAAACCGCTGCTGCAACGACGGCGATAGTTTTTGGAAATAGGTCCTGCCGGCATAGGCGCTGGTGAGCACCGAGGGAGGCAATTGGTCCAGGCCGCCCGCACTGAGCAGGACGGTCTTATTGCGGGAGGGGTCAAACAAGGTCACGCTGTTGGCGGCGGCACCCGTGTTGGCCACCGACTGCTGGTAAATCACCTCGGCGCTGGTGGCACCGCGGACTTGTGGCAAGTACCCGGCGATGGCACTTGCCTTGGCCAGGGTCAGCGTCTGTGCGGTTTCCAGCAGCGGCACAACCTGCTGCTGGGCCACGGGCAGGGTTGGGTCATCCGGCCACTTCGGTTGATAGCGCAGGGTCACCGGCACCCCGCTGCCCGTGTCCGCGATGAACGGCATCAGCGTGCCCACCGCCGCTTGCTTGGCCAGCGTCAGGCGCGGATCGAAAAAGCCGGCCAGCGAGTTGTAATAATACTTCATTCCGAAGCTCACCGGCGGCGCGATCCTGACCTGCGGCGCGGTGGCGTAACCGCTGCCTGCGCTGGTAAGGATGAATCCCGTGACCCGCCCACTCGTCAGGATCGCCGTGGCGGTGGCGGTGCTGCCGCTGACCGGCGCTTCGACGGTCACCACCGGCGCGCTAAGGTACCCGCTGCCCCCGACTCCCGGGATCAGCGTGATTGCCGTGACCGCACCGCCGCTCACACTGGCCGAGGCGCTGGCACTGGTCTTGGCGTGAGCCCCGCGGTAAGTCCAAGCGTAGCCTTGGCGGTCCTTGACGGTGAAACTGCCGTAGCTCGTCGGCGCATCGCCCGCCGTGGCAGCATCGGCCACTCCGGCGACTTCGTAGTTGGGCACGTTGCCAGCGCCATCGAGCGGCAGAGGCAAGGCGAACAGCGGCCCAGGCGGCTGGACCTTGGTCCCGGCGATCGCGTCATAGACCAGCGGCCAGGTGAAGGATTCGCGCAGGACCTGATAGACGTCGATGCTCGGCCGCAGGTCGCCCGGGTTGGTGTAGGCGAGCAGCACAAACGGCTGCGAGGTGCTGGCGCTGTTCAGATCGTCGCGCAGCGCGTAGGCGCGGCCGCCGAGCAGCAGCGCGTGTTCCTCGTTGGGATTGAACCCGGGCTGGCTCGCGTCATTTTGATAATAAACGCTGCCGGCCTGCTGCGATGGCCCGAGATCGCCCGTGCCACTCCCCGAGGCAATCACGATCTGCGGCGTGCCCGTCGGATAGACCACCGTGTAGTGGCCGACCTTGGACGGCAGGTAAAACGGCGCGAACTTCGCGTTGGTGGGCGTTACTTTTTTGAACCACCAGACCGTGAGTTGGTCGTGGCCGCTGCGCGTGTTGACCGGGATGATCGCCCCGGCCTCGGCCGCCGCCGCGCCCTGCGCAAATGGATTGATGTAACCCGCTGGATAATAGTTGTCGCCGCTGGCGATGTAGCCGGCCGTGGAATAGCCGGCTGGCGGCTCGATGCGCTCGCCCACCTTCACCGTTGCCGTCAAGTCCGCCACGCCATCGCCATTGGTGTCGTTGATCGTGTCCACCGCGGGCGTGCCCGTCAGCGGTCCGCTGCCGTCGGGATCGGCCAGCGCCGGGCTGCCGAGTTGGTTCTCCGCTTGAATGTAGAGCGGCACATACCACGGCACGCCACCTTCCATGAATTTGAGCAAGGTGCGGCTGGTCGGGTCGCTGGAAACACTGAAGTCCGCCAGCAAGCGCTGGGTCTGGACATCGATGCTCACTTCGGTTTCCGCTGGGTCATCCTGAAAAATGACTTGCGGCAGGTGGGCCGCGTCAAACTGCGGGCCGATGGCGATGCCACTGCCAGTGGCCGTGACCGTCACCGGCTCATAGGCGGCGAGCGCAGCAGGCCACACCTGGGTGTATTTGCGCAGGTATTTCGGCCATTGGATCGAGAGGTTCGGCGCGCTGCCGAAATAAATTTCGGAGTCATTGGTTTCCATCCAGTAGATCTGGATTTTATCGGGGTTGTCGTTGCTGCGTTCGGCGTGATAGACGAGCTGGCCGTTGGCGAGGGCGGAGGTGCCGTAGAGCGGCTTGCCGCTGGTCTGCGCGCTGTTGACCGCGATGGACGGTGCCAGGTCCGGATCGCCGGCGGCGGGGGTGTCCTGCCACGGCTGGAGTTGCTGGCCGAGAGGAGTCTCGATGTTGACCGATTCGGCATCGCGTTTGGTGACCACCACGTCAGCACCGAGGAACTCGCGGGTGCCGGCCCCCAGGATCTCGGCACCCAGGTATTCCACAAACACGCTGCCTTCCAGATTGTAGGAGTGCAGGGCACCCGTGCCCACGGTGTTGTCAAACCACAACGTGCGGTATTCACCGGCTTGGGTGGTGCCGGCGTCGTTGCTCGGATTGTAGCCCACAGGCACATATTCATCGGCCACGTGGCTGGGCATGAAGCTGTTGTAAATCGTGTTGGCCACCACGATGCGCCCCGCCGGAATGTTCACCAGCGGCCCTTTGAACGACTTCTCCGTCCAATACATCGGCCGTTGGGCCACGCTGGGTGCCGAGGTGACCGAAAACACCTCGGTCTTGAACTTGTAGGTCGGCGTGGCCTCGCCCGCGGCACTGGTGTCCGGCAGGCTCGACACCCACGTCACCGTCACCCGCCCCGGCTGGGTCGCAAACACCTTGCCCGCGTGCGGACTGTAATAATACGGCAACGGCGCCAAAAAATCCCGCACGCTGGCACTGCTGATCGTTTCGCTCGGTTTGCCCCGCAGGGTCAGATTGAGTCCGTTGACGATGTCCACCCGCTGGCCCAGCAGCGTGGCTCCGCTGACCAACCCGCTGGGCACCGATGCCACGGTGATGACATTGCTCGATGGCGAGCAACTCGTCACACTCACGCTGCCTGTCGCCACCAGCGGCTGGCTGGCCCCGTTGAGGTTGACCAGATAATTATTGGCAAAGACTTCGCCCGGCTTGACCGGCTCGGCGCGCCAATAGCTGCTCTGCGTGATCGCCCCGCTCCAGTCGCTCTGCGGCCGCTCGATCACATCGCCGAACGAGTAGCGCGGCACGCCGGAAGCCAGACTGTAGCCGATGCTCGCGCGCGCTAAAATCGCGGTCACCACCGGCGCCGCCGGGATGGTTTTATCGCTGGCGCGCGGGTAACGCCCGGCGCTGATACCCAGCAGCGAGATCGGTCCGGCGCTGGCGGAGGTGGCCCCAACCCCGGCATACTGCGGAGTGGTGGCACCGCTGCCCGTCGGAATGGCCGGCCCCGCAATGCTCACGCTGGGTGGCGCGCTGGCGCTGTAGCCGCTGCCGCCATTGTTAATCGTGATGGAGGTCACCACCCCGGCCGTTAGCACGGCGGTGGCGCTGGCGGTGCTGACGCTGCCCGGCCCGACCGTGACCACCGGCGCGGCGGTGTAGCCCGCGCCGCCGCCGCGCACGCTGATGGCCGTGACCACCCCGCCCGCCGACACCGTGGCAAAGCCGCCCGCGCGGCGCTGATCGAGCAAGTTGGTGGCCCCGCCGTTGATTTGAAATTGGGCTTGGACCGCAGGCACCATCAGCAACACGCCAAAGGCGGCCGCAAGGATCGAAAATCGGGTGTTCATACGTTGAAAAAGGTGAAAACTCAAACAGAAAAAAGCGGCTGCAGGACCAATAAGATCGGCTCGCCGCCTCGCCCCGCAATCGGGGCGGGCACGATCGCAGTGATGGATGGCAACAGGCGCATCGGCTCGGGTCAGGCTAGGAATTGCGCCGCGGCGTTAGCGCGGACCGATGGCAATGAAACTGAACGGCTGGTCAGTGGCGCAAGTAGTCACAAAGCTTAATGGACTAATAGCACCCACGCAGGTAGGGTTATTCGAGGTAAGAGGGGAAAGAGGGGCACCACTTGAGGCGGTCACAACCGATGGCTCGGCAGAGAATGCAGTGGTGAAGGTAACCATAAACTTTCCAGTGACACCTTTCGTCGCGGTGAAACCTGTCCCCAGCAGCACAACCCCTGTGGCGCTGACAGAACCGCGCACGATGCGCAGGTTCTCGACGGTGGTCGCGGTATTGGTGCCCAGGTTGCTTGCGGTAATGGTTCCCGCAGCAATGTCGGTTCCCGTCACCGTGCCGTCGGCGATCTTGGCGGTGGTCACCGCGTTGTCGGCAAGGTCGGCCGTGGCTATCGTGCCATCGGCGATCTTGGCGGTGGTCACCGCGCCGTCGAGAATGGCCGTGGAGGTGACCGCGCCGGTGGCGAGGTTGCCCGCCGTGATTGCTCCCGCCGCAATCTTGGTGGTGGTGATGGTGGCGTCCACGATCTGGGTCGCGCTCACCGCGTTGGCGGCCAGTTTGCTGTTGGTGATCGCGGCGTCGCTCACCTGGCTGGTGGTCACGGAATTGTTGGCGAGCATCGCGGTGGTCACGCCCCCGCTATCGACGCCCTCGGCCACCTTGGCGCGCATGGCATAGCTGGAAGTAACGAATTGTTGGCGCGGGGAAATCTCGTTATCCACCGCGGCGGTGCCGTCGTCGATGGTGACGCCAAGGTAGCGGATCGCGCCGCCAAAGGCATCGCTGATTTTCACGGTCGGCTGGCCCTTGGTCGCCTCGCTATAGCCCAGCGGAGTGCCCGCCGTGGCCGCGCCCGCGCCGATGAGCACGCTGAACTCACCCTCGGCAATGGTCACGATCTGCTGCTCGGAATAGAGCAAGTCGCTCGCCAGCGAGTTGGTGGCGTGGTCCCAAACGCGGAAGGTGACGGTGCGGTTGACCGGCGTGCCGGAACCCATCAAGCCACCCGTGGAGGTCAGCGCCCGGCCTTGGAAGCTGATGAAATCTGGCACGGCGGAGGCCGCATAAGCGCTCTGGAGCAAACACAGGGTGACAAGGAATGATGCGATTCGTTTCATGGTGGTTGGGAGGTGGGAGGTGAAGAAAAGTTGAAAGTTGAAAGTTGAAAGTTGAAAGTTGAAAGTTGAAAGTTGAAAGTTGAAAGTTGAAAGTTGAAAGTTGAAAGTTGAAAGTTGAAAGTTGAAATCAAGAGTAAGAAGAGGTGCGAAGCGCTTTCTGCATTTCAGCTTTCAGCTTTCAACTTTCAGCTTTTCTACTGGTTGAGGCTGCCGAGTTCGGAGACGCGGCGGAGAGTGAACGTGCCGGTGACCGAGACGCTGTCCTTGCGC
>CAIZNN010000132.1 GCA_903934285.1 Akkermansiaceae bacterium
AGTTGGATTAACACATCGTCCCGACGAGTCGGTTGTTGACAACAACCCAAACCTCTCTCGCGCCCCGCTGGGGCGCAGGGAATTTTTTTGAGGGGGCGTCGCGTCCCAGGGCATCGCGTTGCTCAGCCCTGGGCTATGATCTCCGCCCCCGTTGGGGGCACGTGGATTTTTTGGGGGGGCATCGCGTCCCAGGGCATCGGTCGCCTGCGGCGCCCTCAGCCCTGGGCTATGTTCGATCGGCCCGTTGGGCCGGGTGATTGTCTGTTGGGCCGGGTGATTGCCCGTCGGGCCGGGTGATTGCCCGTCGGGCCGGGTGATTGTGCCCCCAACGGGGGCGGAGATCATAGCCCAGGGCTGAGCAACGCGATGCCCTGGGACGCGATGCCCTGGGACGCGATGCCCTGGGACGCGATGCCCTGGGACGCGACGCCCCCTCAAAAAAATTCCCTGCGCCCCAGCGGGGCGCGAGAGAGGTTTGGGTTGTTGTCAACAACCGACTCGTCGGGACGATGTGTTAATCCAACTGCCGCAACCAGGCGATAAACGCCGCGGTGTCCGCCGCCATCGGGATGGCGCATTTGTCCTTGTCGGCCAGGCAGGCGAGGCGCTCGGGGATGGCGACTTGGCCCGGGCCCAGCACGCCGTCGAGCACCTCGGGGAATTTCGCCGGGTGCGCGGTTTCGAGGACGATGGTGGCGGCTTGCGGGTGTGCCGCGTGCCATTGGGTGGCGGCGCACCAGCCGACGGCGCCATGCGGATCGAGTTGATAGTGGTGGCTGGCGGCCACGGCCAGGATGGCCGCGCGGGTGGCCTCATCACTCACCGCACAGCCGCTGACCCGCGCGCACATCGCGGCGCGATCGTGGTTAAACAACGCGAGCATCCGCGCGAAATTCGACGGCGCCCCCACATCCATGGCGTTGGACAGCGTGGCTTGGCTCGGGCGCGGTTGATAGGGGTGCCCGGCGAGGAATCGGGTCAGCACGTCGTTGCGATTGTTGGCGGCTACGAAATGGTCCACCTTCAGGCCGAGGCGTTGGGCCAGCAGTCCGGCTGTTAGGTTGCCCAGGTTGCCGGAGGGCACCACAAACACCGGCGCGGTGCCCACCGGCAGGAACCTGGCACTATGAATGTAGTAGAAAATCTGCGGGACCAGCCGCGAGATGTTGATCGAGTTGGCCGAGGTGAGCTCCAGCCGCCCGGCCAACCCGGGGTCCAACAGCGCGGCCTTGACCAGCCGCTGGCAATCATCAAACGTGCCATCGACCTCGAGCGCGGTGATGTTGCCGCCGAGGGTGGTGAGCTGCTTTTCCTGCAGCCCGCTGACCTTGCCGCGCGGATAGAGAATGACCACCCGGATGCCCGCCACGCCGTGGAATGCGTGGGCCACGGCGCCACCGGTGTCGCCGGAGGTGGCCACCAGCACGGTCAGCAGCTTGCCATCGTCGCGCGCCAGCCAGCTCATGAGCCGCGCCATGAAGCGCGCGCCAAAGTCCTTGAAGGCAAGCGTCGGACCATGGAATAATTCCAGCACATAGCGCCGCGCCGCCACCTCGACGAGTGGCGCGTCAAACGTGAGGGCCTCGTTGACGATGGTCCGCAGCGCGGCGGCGGGCATGTCCTCGCCGAAAAACGCCAGCGCCACGCGGCAGCCGAGCTCCTGGAATGTTAGGTCCCGCCATTCATCCCAGAAGTCCGCCCCCAACAGCGGGATGCGCTCCGGCATGTAGAGGCCGTTATCCGGTGGCAGGGATGACAGGACCGCCTGTTTGAGGGAGACGCGGTGCGCGGCATTGTTGGTGCTGACGAAGTTCATCGTGGCCGGAGCTGGGAGCGGGCTATGAGATCACGTGCACGCCGTGCGGATTGATCCGCGACACATAGATCTGATTGGGCAGGGGCACGGCCGAAAACACCTTGGAAATCGCCTCGCCCGCCTTGCGCGCAATCTCCTCACCCTCACACAGCGCAAACACGCTCGGCCCCGCGCCTGAGATGGAAAACCCCAGCGCGCCGGCGGCCATTGCCGCCCGCTTGGCCCGATAGAAATCGGGAATCAACTTCTGCCGGCGCGGCTCGGCAATCACATCGTGAATCGAGCGGCTGATCAGGCCGTAATCTTCCTGGATCAACCCGCACAACAAGCCGCCGAGATTGCCGATTTGTTGGGTCGCGTTGATCAGGGGGATTTCCTTGGGCAGGATCTCGCGCGCCACTTTTGTTAGAATCTCGATATCGGGATGGACCACGGCGACCCAGAGGTTTTTGGGGGCGGGGATGCTGGCGACATCGAGTTCGTCATTGGAGCGGATGAACACAATTCCTCCCAACAGACTCGGCGCCACGTTGTCGGCGTGCCAGGCACCGTCCGCCGACGCCTCGCCGGCCATCGCAAAGGGCAGCAGTTGTTGTTTGGTGAGCGGTTCGCCAATCAGGGTGTTGACCGCAAACGCGCCGGCCACCGCGCTGGCCGCCGACGAGCCCAGCCCGCTGCCAAACGGCATTTTCTTGTGAATCTCCATTTCGATGCCGCGGTCGCTCATGCCCAGGTGGCGGAGCAGGTCGAGGGCGGCGACGCCGGCGGTGTTGTTTTCGGCTTCCAGCGGCAGTTTGCCCCCGTCGCCGGTGATCTTGGTGATGCGAAACCCCGGCGTCTCCGAATGCCTCACCACCACCTCGTCGCCGGGGGCGTCGATGGCAAAGCCCAACACGTCGTAGCCGCACGCCACATTGGCGACGGTGGCCGGCGCGAACACGCGGATTTCGTGGTCGGCTCGGGCTTTCATGGATCGGTTCCTTCTAACATGGCAATCGGCTGGTTGGCGCGGGTTGGTGGTGTGCGGCGGGCATGCCGGCCCGCGACGATAGGCTGGTCCCGCCGCCTCCGCAACCCGCAAATTATCTAACCGTAAATGCCGGGTGGTTGCCGCCGACCGCCTGCTTGATGCCGCCGCCGCCGCCGGGTGGCGCCAGTGGTTGGGCAAGTGAGCGGGAGACCGGATAGTGGATGGGCACCTTGCACACCGGGCGGGTCGTGCCATGCGCTTCACAGTTTGAGTTGATAGCTGGCGCTGCGACCACCGCCGCAGGGGAGCAGCGCTTCGGTTGCAACCAGATGCTGCAAGTCCCTGGTCGCGGTGGCCTTGGAAACCCCGGTGAGCGCGATGTATTTGCGGGAGTTCATGCCGCCGAGGAATCCGTCCGGGCCGGCTTCCAACATGCGCTCAATCACCTTGCCCTGCCGCTCGCTCAACGTGGCGCGATGGTGGTCGAGGAAGCGGGCTTTCTTCACCACGAAAAGGATCCGGCGCTCCGAATCTAACAGCGCGTGCAGGACCGTCTCAACAAAGTAAGCCAGCCAACCGGTTAGATCGTTGGAGCGCTGGGCAGCTTCGAGCGCGTCGTAGTATGCGCTTCGCTTGGCTTCGATGGAGCGGGACAGACTGAGCAACACCGGGTGGCCCATGCCCTGCGAAAGCGCCTTTTCGGAGAGGGCCCGGCCGATGCGGCCGTTGCCGTCTTCAAACGGGTGGATGCTTTCAAAGTAAACGTGGGCGATGCCCGAGCGGATGGCGGCGTGCTTGAGCGGGAGTGGACCATCCGGCGCAGTCCGGTTGAACCAAGCGATGAAGCGCGCCATTTGAGGTGGCACCTCGGTTGCTGGCGGGGCCTCGAAGTGGACGGTGGGGCGGTGCATGAGGCCGGAAGCCACTTGCATGGGATCGCTGCCGCAACGCCAGGCACCCACCTTGATGCCGGCGGCGCCTTGCATCAGGACCGAGTGCCATGACAACAGCGCGTCTTCACTGAGCGGTTCGGCAAAGGTCCGGCGCACGGTGGTCATCAAATTCCCGGCACCTTCCGCCATGGGGTTTTTCACGGACTCCGGCGCAGTGTTCAAGCCGAGATGGTTGCGGATCGACGACACCACGTCGTGGCGGGGGAGAATTTCGCCCTCAATGGCGGACGACTTGATGGCTTCCTCGATCATTAGGTCAAGGATGGCTTCGGCTTCGAGGCGCGTCGGCAGCCCGGCCAGCAGCCCGCTGACCTTGCCCGAATGAGCGGCGATGGCCAGCAGAGCGTCCTCGACCCGGGCCGGGTCAAAGCGGAAGTCAGGCCAATCCGCCTGTTGCCAGTTGTAAATCATGAGCCGATTGTAGCGCCCATTCGGCTCAAAAACCGCGCGGGAGCAGCGTTCGCCGCTGTCATTCTGGGCGGGCGGGGTCTTACGGATTGGCGAGCAGCCAATTAGCCGGCGTCACCGCGCCCGCGCGTTGGAGATGTTCCTGATCCCATGACACGAGCTCACAACCGATGATGGCCGCCGTCGCGGAATACAAAGCATCCGCTGCGCGCAAAAACTTGGTGGTCCCCAGCGACAAGGCCTTGGCCAGCAGCAGGGCGTTGACGGGATGCTCCTTGGCACCGGCGGTCGTGAACACGAGGTTGGCCAGTCGTTCGCCTCGCGGTGCATTGCGGAGCTTTCGCGCCAGTGCGCAGGCCACTTCAATGCGGGCAAAGGCCGGCACATGGATGAGGGCTCCGACAGCCACCGCGTGGCCCAGAAACTCCCTGCTCGCTGCGCAAAACGGGTCAGCGGGATCCTGTGCGGCGATCCAGACACTGGCGTCCACGGCGGCCGCACTCATGCCTTGTCAAGGCGGCTGCGGCCTTTGTTGAGATGCTCGCGGGCGATGGGGCCGCGTGGGGCAGTTTGCATCAACTTGTCCGCTTCAGCAAAACACGCCGCCAACTTGCGGGATGCGGCGGCCGACGTGGATCGGGTGGTCGTTGCCCCGGGGCGCAGCGCCAAGCGCAGGCCGATGGTCACCAAGTCCTTCATTTTCTGGCCGGTGAGTGAGGCATGTACCTTCGCTTCCCGATAGAGTTCGTCATCAATCTCGAGGGTTGTCTTCACGCACCCATGTTCCCATATTCCCAGAAGTCCGTCAAATGGGATCTCTGCAGCGATTTATATGCGTGCCATTCGTGTGCCAGCGGTCCATGCTCCGGGCATGCCGTTTAGCACCTTTGGACTTGAGGCGGAGATCATGCGCGCCATCGAAAAAGCCGGATACGTCCGGCCGACCCCGGTGCAGGCGGCGGCCATTCCCAAGGTGATGCAGGGCCACGATTTGATCGCCATTGCCCAGACCGGCACGGGCAAGACCGCGGCGTTTGTGTTGCCGATGTTGCAGCGCTTGTCGGTGTGGCAGCGCCAAGGTCAATTGCGCGGCATCAAGGCACTCATCCTGGCACCCACCCGCGAGCTGGCGGTCCAGATCATGGACAACATCCGGGCCTACGGCCAGCACCTGCCGATCCGCGTCGCCGCCATCCACGGCGGCGTCGATGAGGATGCCCAGATCAAGGCGTTGCGCAAGGGGGTGCACATCCTCGTCGCCACCCCGGGGCGCTTGCTCGACCTGCTCGGCCGCCAGAAGCTCGATTTCCAACCGCTGGAGATGCTGGTGCTCGACGAAGCGGACCGGATGCTGGACATGGGTTTTTTGGCGGACATTGGGGCGATTGTCGCGACCTTGCCCAGGCGTCGGCAAACCCTGATGTTCTCCGCCACTCTATCCAAAGAGGTCGAGTCGCTGGCGCGCCGGTTCCTTCACCAACCGAAGATGGTCCAGATCGGCAAACGCTCAAACCCGGCCGACACCGTGGTCCAGTGCGTCTATGAGGTGCCCACGCATTTGAAAAACGCCCTGCTGCTGGAATTGCTGCGGCAACCGAAATTCAAGAAAGTCCTCGTCTTCGCCCGCATGAAAGATGGCGCCGACCGCATCACCAATTTTCTCAAACTCGCCCAGGTGAAAGTCGCCAAGCTCCACTCCAGCCGCTCGCAGGACCAACGGTTGCAAGCCCTCCAGGAGTTCAAGGACGGCAAAGCCCAGGTCCTCGTCGCCACCGATATCGTGGCGCGCGGCATCGATATCGATGGCGTCTCCCATGTCGTGAACTATGATTTCCCGGTCAACCCCGAGGATTACGTCCATCGCATCGGCCGCACCGGCCGCGCCGAGGCGCAGGGCGATGCCATCAGCTTCGTCCCCAAACAAGACCTCAACTTGTTAGACCGGCTGGAACTCTGCATCGGCCAGCGCCTCGAGCGCAAGCGCCTGCGGGGGTTCGACTATCTCGCCCCGCCCGCCGCCCCCGCGCCCGGGGATAAACCGCCGCGCCGCGACTGGCGCAAACGCACCCGCGACATGGAGGCGCAGCAGGCGGCCCCTATCAGGGCCAATGGCCCGCGGCGTCCCAGCCCGGGCCGGCGGCCTGGATAGCGGCAACAGCGGCTCGCCGCAACCGCGCCTTATAGTGCCCGCCGGCGCCACCCGGCCGCCGGGGCCTGGTCTAACGCCCGGTCCCGCCCCCCTTTCGCAAGAACAAATAGTGCTTGCCAGCGGGGCGGTCTTCCCTTACCAAGGCCGAGTTGGCACACCCGCCGCAAGCTTGACAATCTAGCAGGATGATGAATCCCCCGGTCTGCTCCGGCACCGTGGCCGGGAACGCGAATGCCAATCCCCAACCTGAAAAAACACATCATGAAAACGACACCGATCACATTGTTGGCAGGGTTCGCCCTGATCGCCGCCGCACAAGCGGGAACTCCAAGTCCAGCACCAGCCCCGGCCCCCGGCGCGGGTCTCTGGCAATGGTTTGCCGGCGCCTCGGTTGGCTATCTCACCGATTTGGAAGAGACCATGTGCAGCCTGCAAGCAGGGGCGGAATACACCCCCTCCGGCGCGCGGGGATCCCACTCCATCTATCTGGAAGTCGCATTCACTCAAGACGACGCCAGCTATAGCTATAATCCTCCTGCCGGCATGACCGGTGGCAAATCGGAAAAAGCGGCGATTGATCTGAACATCATCCCAATCACGCTCAACTACAAGTTTGAGGCGCCCATCACCGAGCAGCTGCATTACTACCTCGGCGTCGGCCTGGGCATTGCCATTCTGGATAGTTCGTATGATTGGAGTTGGAGTCAGTCGGTTGCCCCTCCCGGCAATCAAGGGGGAGGCAGTGACGATCAGACCGAGGCCCGGTTTTATGGTGACGTGTTTGCCGGTCTGGCCTACGAAGTGTGTCCGTCCTTTGAGGTCTTTGCCGGAGTTCGTTATATCTTCATGGATGATGCGGAGCGGCATATGGATGTCAGCGGTGCTGCCGATTACACCGCAGGCATCAACCATGACGTGCTGCTCGAGTTGGGCGCCCGCTATAACTTCTAAGTCAGCCGCAGGCAAAATCCGCGGCGCGCGGGAAAATCCGGCAACACCCTGCGCAACGCCAAGCGCCGGCCCGGCCCAAGCCGGGTCGCGATTGGCGCGGCGGCTAGACGTTGAACCGGAAGTCAATCACATCGCCATCCTTGACGACGTATTCCTTGCCCTCAATGCGGACTTTGCCGGCAACCTTGGCGGCGGCCTTGCTGCCGGCCGCCACCAGGTCGTCGTAGTGGACGACTTCCGCCGCGATGAAACCACGCTCGAAATCCGTGTGGATCACGCCGGCGGCGGCAGGGGCTTTGTCGCCGGCGGTGATGGTCCAGGCGCGGGATTCCTGCACCCCGGTTGTTAGGTAAGTGCGCAAGCCGAGGAGATGATAGACCGCGCCGATCAGGCCGGAGACGCCGGAATCCGTCACGCCCATGTCGGTGAGGAATTCGGCCGCTTCCTCGGGCGCGAGCGAGCTGAGTTCCTCTTCGATGCGGGCGGAAATGACCACCGCCTCCGAACCGCTGTGCTCGGCGGCATAGCTGCGAACCTTGGCAACGTGCGGGTGTGAGTCCGGATCGCCGAGCGCCGCAGCCAGCTCGCTTTCGGCCACGTTGCAGGCGTAGATGGTGCGTTTGGCCGAGAGTAGGAAAAAGTCGCGCACCAGCGCGCGGTCCTCGTCGCTGAAATCCAGGGTGAGGGCGGGTTTCCCCTGATCGAGGTGGGGGAGGATGAGGTCGATCAATTCGACCTCGCGTTTGGCGTCCTTGTCGCCGCCCTTGGCCTTTTTTTCGCGCGACACACGGCGCTTTTCGAGGGTCGCCATGTCGGCGAGAATCAACTCGGAGTTGATGATTTCAATGTCGCGGACCGGATCGACGGTGCCCAGCTCGTGGATGATGTCGTCATTTTCAAAGCAGCGGACGACCTGGACGATGGCGTTGGTCTCGCGGATGGTGGCGAGGAATTGGTTGCCGAGGCCGGCGCCCTCAGAGGCACCCTTGACGAGGCCGGCGATATCGACGAACTCGATGGCGGTGGGCACGAGGCGGTGCGAGCCGGAGATTTTCGAGATCACGGCGAGCCGCGGATCCGGCACACTGACGATGCCGAGGTTGGGATCGATGGTGCAAAATGGATAATTGGCTGCCTCCGCCTTGCGGGTGCGGGTGACGGCGTTGAAGAGGGTCGATTTTCCGACGTTGGGTAGTCCTACGATTCCAGCTGTGAGCATTGCGGCGGGAGGGTGGGGGCTGCAATGCGCAGGAGACGAGAAAAAAGTTCGCCACATCGGCAGATCGTCCCGGGATTGGTCCTGCCTCCGCGGTTTTTGCTGGCGGCTGGCCGTGCCAACCGTGGCTCAGCGCGCCGGGTGGCCGCCGCACCTGCCGGCCGCCGGCACCGCGCCTGGCCTGTTAGTGAGGGTCCGGCTCGCGACCTTGAGGCGCTTCGCGGGCGGGGGGGGGGATGGCGGCGGCGGCGGCGGTTGGCGGCGGGCCGGGTCTTGACCACTTTCTCACCAGGGTGACCGGTGGGTGCTCGGAGGCGATCGCCACGCTGATCCAGCGGAATTCGTCGCTGCTATCCAGGATGACTTTGAGCAGCATGGTGATCGGCACGGATAGCAGCATGCCCAGCGGGCCCCACACCCAGCCCCAAAACATCATGGAAACCACAATGACGAGGGTGGAGATCCCGAAGCGCCGGCCCATCACCATGGGCTCCACCACGTTGCCGAGAAAATTGTTAATCAAGAGATAGCCCCCCGCCACCACCACCGCATTGGGCACCCCGAACACGATCAACGACAGCAGCGTCGGCGGAATCCCCGCCACGATCGAGCCAATCACCGGAATGTAGTGCAGCACATAGGCGAGAATCCCCCACAGGATGAAAAAATCCAAGCCCGCCGCCCAGCACAGCAGCCCGGCAAGCAAGCCAGTGGCCAGGCTCACCCCGGTCTTGATCGCCAGATATTGCTGGATGTCCTTGGTGGAGCTGAGCATGCGCGAGATGTCCGGCCCCCGTGCCAGACTGATGGCATCAAGGCGTTGCCCGAAGCGCTGCGCTTCAAACAGCATGAAAACAGTTAGAACGAGCACCACCAGGAAGGTGCCGAAAAACCCCACCACCCGTCCCAGCAGGCCGGTGCCCAAATCCCAAACTTTTTCAAAGCGGATATGTTGGAGGTTTTCCAGATTGGTTGTGATGGCCGTGTCGACTTTTGTCTGGGCCTCCTGCACGCCCCAGGCATCGAGGGTGTTGGCCAGGGTCACGGCGCCGGTCTGGACTCGCGATGAGAACTCCGCGGCATACTTGGCGTTCCATTTCACCTGCAAATCCTCCACCAGGGTGGCCGTCAACAGCAGGATGCCCACCAGAAACGAGAAATCCACCAGCACTGTTAGCAACACCGCAAGGGTCCGCGGCACCCGCTTGCCGCACAGCCAGGTAGTGATCGGCAGGCTCACCGTGGCCACAAAAAACGCCAGCAGCAGCGGCACAAACACCCCCTGCGCCGCCTTCAGCCCCGCCACTAACAGGACCAACGCCCCCAACAACAGGAGCATGCGTCCTGGGCTCGTCGCGGTCACCTGCGTGCTGGGGTCCATGCACCGTGGATTAAACAACCCTCAGCGGCTCAAGGCAACAACGGTTTTAGCCCGAGCCATTGAATGCCCCAGAAAACGATCCATGGCAGCGATAGCAAACTGCCGACGGTGGTCGCCAGCACCACTTGCACCGCAATGGCCGGGCGCCCGCCATAAAGCCGCGCCATCATGATCGGCGTCATCGCCGCGGGCATCGCCGCTTGCACCACCAGCACCTGCCGCAGTTCCTCCACCAGCGGCAGGTATTTCGCCGCGCATAAAATCACTGCCGGGGCCAGCAGCAGCCGGACCAGCACCGAGCCGGCGATGATTTTCAAAGACGGCTTCTCGGTTTCCGCCAGCCCCACCATGGTGGCACCGGTGATGAGGATGGCCACCGGAAAGGCCCCGACCCCGAGCAGGTTGATGACTTTGCGCAGCGGACCGACGACGTGCTGATCCAAGCCGAGGGCCACCAGCAACAAGCCGATGCCAACCGCAACCATCGGGCCATTGACCAAATTGCGCCACGGCACCCCGCGTTCGCCGCTCAAGATCATGACGCCAACCGACCAAATCGCCGCCTCCACCCCGATGTTGTGCACAAAGAGCAGGGCACAGGCGCTGCTGCCCCATAAAATCTCCAATACCGGAATGGCAGTGAACCCGTAGTTCTGGCAACCGGCGGCAATGGTGAAGGTGCGCATGCCCGTGCCACGCTCCAGCCCCATGCCGTGGGCCACACCCCACGCAATCAACAACCCGCTCAGGATCAGGCCAAACCCCAGACCGATACCCCAGATGACCACGGCGCCACTCTGCAACACCTCGGCACCGAGGATTTTGTCCAGAATGAAGCACGGCAGCATCACCGTGTAAATGACCCGCATCACCCCGGCATCATGCTCGTGGCGTAACACTCCGGTCTTGCGCATCAGCGCACCGGTCACGATGAGCAGGTAGACCGGCAGCACCGAGATGACAACTGCACCAGGGGAAATCACCGGCGCAGCGTCCGGCCTGCCCCGCTTGCGGGCAAGCACATAATCGTCACTTGCGGCGCGGAATGACCAAGCTCTTGCCGTCCCGGATCATGGTGCCGGAAAGCCCGTTGGCATTCTTGAGCGCGCTCACCGAGGTGCCATATTTCGCCGCGATGCTCGACAGCGAATCACCCTTCTTGATCGTGTGGCGGGTGCTCGCACTCTTGGCTTTCGGCTTGGCCTTGGCCACACTCACTTTGAATTTGGTCGCACTTGCCGCCGTCCGCTCCCTGTCAGGCTTGGACTTGCTGGCGCTGGCGGCCGCCGTCCGCGCGGCGGCGGCCTTCGGCGTGGCACTGGTGCGCGCCACCTCCCGCGTCGCGTCAGGCGCGCCACGGCTTGGCGCTGCCGTCGTCCGTGCCGGGCTCGCTTTGGTGGTGGCAAGCGGGACCGAGTTTTCCGGCGGTTGTTCGTTTTTCGCGATCCGTGGCAGATCCCCGTCCACATCGCGTGGCGTGTAGGGACGCCATTTCGAGGGGTCGTCGGCCCAGGCCTCCACGTAATTGCCGCGGCTGTCGAAGGGGCCGACGTTGGGCGACTGTTTGCCAGGCACCCGGCAACCATTGAGCAAACACAGGCCAGCCATAAGGCTGACAACTTGGAGAACCGGTTTCATGCCCTGATTATACCCAGCTGCCACACTTTTGCAAAACATTGTTAAGACGCACATATTTTTTGCCGCGTTTTCCCGCATTTCGGCCTTGCCTTTTGGCCCAAAGCCAGCCTCAACTCTGTCGCCGCAGGCAAGGGGCATTAGCTCAGTTGGTAGAGCGTCTCGTTCGCAATGAGAAGGTCAGGAGTTCGAATCTCCTATGCTCCACGCCCCTTGAGTACGGGAAATCCCCTTGGTTCTAGGCGGATTCCACGCTCACCATCGTTAGGGTCGCTTTCCTCCAGAGTCTGTCACACTCCGCGAAACTTCGCTAAAATGGCATTCTATTGGCAACTTTATTGGCAACTTTATTGGCAACTGTTCCGGCCTCCTCGCCCCATTGAGAGACTCATCCCCATGAATTGCCACTCGACCTAGCAGTCAAAGCCGTTCACAGTGCTGCGAAGAAGAAGGCGACGTCAAAGATGCCCCCCGGCATTCCAGAATATGCCGTGAAGCAAGAAACCTTGATGCGTTTCTTCAGACCGACCATTGGCAAGTCCACGTTCTACAAGCTGGTGAATGAAGGAGTGATCGTAAAGATGAAGGAGGTGGATGGTTGCTATCTCCTCAATGAGTCGCTGATCCGGCTGGGCCTGCAACCCTTAAGCGAGTTGCCAGCGGACCCGAATGCGGCGCAGCGTGACCGGCAGCTTCTGGAGCTCGCCTTGAGCCTGGTAGCACCCGATGTAGTGCCCCCGCCCAGTTGGATGCTGAGTGACGATCGACTCACGGACCAAGAGGAATCGTATGTGGCACTGCTGGCGATGCACCATCACCGGGAAATGGCCGAGTTCACCTTGCAGCCGGCGCGTCTGGCATACGTGGGGGGCGTGTTCGATGCCGCAGAGATGCTACGCAACCCTCCGCCGCCTAAGTCCGGTCCTGACGTAAACCAGTTGGTCCTGGTCCGTGGTGTCCGCGCTAAACAACTCGTTGACCTTCTCGATGATTTCGGCGAGGTAGGCTTTTTCCTTGTCGTGGACACTGCCGCCACCGGCCTCGGTGATGGGTTCCAACTTGGGGGTCTTGCCCGCACCCAGTGGCATCGGTTGCTTGCCCAGGTACTTGAGGTGGTGGCGCTGCAACACGACTTTCGATAGATCAATGCCGTCGCGCTCGCGGCCGAATTCCAGCAACGGCTGCAGGCGCTTGTAGAAGACGGCGCGTTTCTCGATGGCCGTGTTGCCGTAGTCGAAGATCTGGGAGAGGAAGGTGTAAAGACGGATGAAGGCACCCAGATCGCTCTTGAATAAGATCAACGCGTTCAACTCATCCTGCGCGGCTTTGGCGGCGACGTCTTCATTCTTTGCCTTCGCCACTTTGAGCGCCTCCTGTGCGGCCTTGTAGCGCCTTAGCAGGCGGTCACGCACTGGTTCCAGCGCTGCGACCAAATCACTCTGCCTGGCATCCTGGTTCATGACCACCGCCACCACGCGATCCACCTCGAAGTCGTCGTAGTGCCCGGCGGCATCCAGCTTGGCGCGGAGGTTGAAAACGAGATTCGAGTCGGTGGTGGCCGCGAGTTCGGCTGTCGCGTAATAGGTCTTGAAGGCGGCGAGCACTTCCTCGGGGTCGTTGACAAAATCCAACACATAGGTCGTGTCCTTGCCGGGGTGGGCGCGGTTGGCCGAAAGCCTCTCCCATTTCACTCGCCAGCCTACGCAGCGGTTTGTGACTGCGCTTTTTTTGCAGCTCATGTTTGAGGATAGGGGGCGTGTTGCGGCGGGGTGCGGGCTCGCTGTCTTGGCGCGGGATTACCAAGCGTCAACAGCGGGCGGCTTCACCCGAGTCTGATGGAGTCGCCCCTCTCTATCTCTCCCGGTGGTGTGGGACCGGGAGCTAATCACTTCCGGGGCCCAATTCCTCTTGTTCGTATTAGAATCGGCGGGTAGGAATTTGCTTTCGGCGGGAGGCTCCTGAAACAGCCGCTGGGCCGGATCGGAGGGCGGGGAAAAGGGGATTGATCGTGAAAACAAAAAAAAGACCCGGAGATGCATCCCCGGGTCTTTGCCAATCTACGGCGTTTGCCGATCATTGACCAACAACATTAGAAGCTCAGGCGCATTCCGGCTTGGAACACTACAAGATTCCCGGTGATGTTCTTAGAATCTTCCTGAAGATTGCAGGTGACACCGATGAAGGGCTGGAACGTCTCACTGGCGGTGACATATAGCCTAGCATCTAAATAAGTCGCTTGGACCGCACCGAGGAAATCGTCATCAACCACCGGAATATATTGGGTGATGGATGGATGAAATTCGAGCCATTCAACCGGGCTCCAACGCAGTCCGATGTTTGCGGTGATATGTCCGATGCTCTGGTCGGGGAAACCGCTTGCTTCCCAGTTGCTGTAACGGTAACCGACTCCGTATTGAAGATCGACGTGCTCACCGAGAGGGACGTATCCGCCCAAGCCTGCGGTGAAGGCTGTCAGATCGACAGAACCGACCGTGTTCAGACTGATATCGCCGTCTTGGTAGCTGATGAATCCGAAAAAATTATTAGCGATCTCATACTGCCCGTCGATTTGGAATCCCTCGATATCAAGATCTTGCGCTGCTCCCAAGTATGAACTAGGAAGCTCGGCAGAGCCATTCAGATATCCAATGGAGAGGTTCTTATAGCTGAACTCGGAAGCTGAAGCGGTGATTGGCAGTAAGGCTAAAAGTGAGATGTAGTTTTTCATGATGATGTTTTAACTGAGTCGCAGTTAGGTTTAATTAGCTTGCTTGGGTTGTGTCAACTAATGTTAGGCAATTTCTTTTGGAGTGAAGGCCGTTGAACGAGTCGGTGGCCGGACCGGTGGCGGGAAAAAGGGGTTTTCTTGCAGAACGTTTTATTGAGCCACCGGTGGTGTTTTCCCCGCAACAGCCAGCGGTGGTGTAACAAGGGTCAAAGGCCGCCCGGAATCGCAGACTCCGTCTGCCGACGCTGGAAAGGTTGCTCGCACAAACGGTCTCTAGCACCTTCCCCGCCAACGTGGCGAGGTAATTCTCTCAGAATCAGCACCCGCTCACCCCGCCCCGGTCCGCGCCAGCCTCCGCAACCAGGCGCTCAACGCGGCTATCTCGCTGGGTCACTGCCGCCCGCTGGCAGCACCAATCCGGCACAGGCCATCCGGGCTCCGGCAATGGGGTGATGGTGATGGCGGCCATGCCGGTCAGCACTCAGGCGACTACCCTCACCCGCTTGAGCCCCAACTTTAACCCCCACTTCACCCCTTGCTTCACCCCTTGCTTCAACGTCCGCCAGATCCTGTCCACCACCATCCACGGCACCGCGTGGTTTGAGAAATCGGCCAACGGCACCACAACCATCCACCTGGTTTCCGGTCGCGGGTCGAGGAGCAGGGCGCAGGCGGTGAGCGCGGCGCTGGCCAGATAGAGGGCCGGATACACCCGGCCCGTCCCCCGGAACGCGTTGCGAATACTGACGGGGCTGCTGCCCATGTTGTAGGCCACGACGAACGTCGCGAGGATCAGGAGGGCGGAGGCGGGGACGGTGGGCAGACCGGGCATGATTGTGGGTGGATCAGGCCAAGAATATCAGGACGTGGGGGGTGGTGCCAGTGTGGAATGGGGGCCGGTTCTAATCTCTGTGCCGATCTCTACTCGCCTGGATCCCAAGGGTGAGGGGAATGAGCGGGCTTACCATTTATCCGTCCGGTTTGGATGCGTCGGACGCCGCGACATACGCGCAAACAGAACGCTCACAACCACCGAAACGCCGGCAAACGAAGACCACAAGCTCCAAAGGCCCGCCATGCTCCACCCCGCCCTGATGGTGTCAGGCTCGCTCATGGCCCGATTGTGAACCCCATGACCGACGGCCTCGGGGTTGTGAACCCAGTGGCCGGGAGACAAGTAATCCAGCCATCCGGCATCCGTACAGTGGTAAAGCGTGTCGGTGACCAACTGCTGCCAGACCACCGTGCAAAAAATCGTCATCACAAGCAGTGCGACGAGAAACCTGGCCGCGATATTGAGTGCTTGGTGCATGATGGAAAAGCTGACGGGCGCGGTCTATCGAGCGTTTTGTTGACCGCTTGGTTTTACCTCGTCGATCTCGTGCAGATCTATCCGCGCGAGCGCATCCGTATCCAGTGCATCCCCAGGTCCCTTCGAAGTTGCTCCGACATCCGCGGGTAGTGAGGCAAGCCCGTGGTTAGCCGCTCGTAGGCCCGTGGTGATCCCGGCAAGCGCACAGGCATCGTGCAGCATGCGGACTTCCGCCTGGTGTCCCACGGCACCAAGGTAGCGGCGATGCCCTACGTTTGCATTCCGCTGACATGGGTGGGTTAGCGCGACGGCTGTCGTGCTGTAGTTCCCGATGCCGGAGAATGTGACTTTCGCCTGCACCGGGCCGACCCCGTCCAGATATTGAAGACCCCTGCCTGCCGCCCACGGCGCGAGTTGCGGTGAGAGTTGTCCGACAACCGGCGGCACCTCAATCCCAAGTGTGACCAGAAGACTTGGGCGCTGGGTTTGGAGTTGGTGGACGAGGAACTGCTTGCAGTGTGCGACGAATGTCGGGTCGCCTGCGCCGGGAAATCTCCCGGTGTTGGCGCTACCCGCCCGCAGCCCCATGTACAAGTTGGTGAAGAAGCAGCGCTCCGGTGCGATGCCGACTTCGGATAGGACCTTGAGCAGGTTCAGCCACGTCGGCAGTTTTGTGCTTTCGGAGCCCGCCTTGGACGACTTCGTGTATCCATCCTCGGAATGGAAGTCGTGTCCGAGAACCATGACACCTCCGACCGGAAACCGGGGCAGCGGCTTGCCTTCAGCGCTGCCCCAGAGGCCGTGACCGCCGGGGAAGAAGGCCAGCCCTGGAAGCGGGGCAGGGATAGGAACGACACCCGGCGGATAGCCGTGAGGCGGTGCGTGCTCAGCCCGGAGGGTCTCGACGGGATGGGTCATGAGAGGAATCTTTGCATGCGGGCTGACAGTGCGAATCAATCTGATCCGGTTTCCTTGGAAATGGGCTGGACTTGCTGGTTTGCCATCTTATCCCTGATGCTCTTTGCGAGCGCATCTGCATCCTGCATGATGCGGATGATCTGATCTCTGAGCGTAAGCAACTCACCGTACTCAGGCAGATCCGAGGGCAATTCGTCCTTGCGATAATACTCAGCGAGGTAGCTGGAGATGCCCTGCTTCCGTCGTGCCTTGTCGGAGTCCGGCATCGCCAAACCGTCAATGTACGTGGCCCAGTCCTTGTTCCCCTTCTTTGAGTTGCAATGTTTACAGCAAGGCAGGAGGTTTCCGAGCCTGTGACCGGCGCCACTGAATTCGCTGTCCTTGACAGTGGCAAAGACGTGATCCCATGTCTCTGCCTCTCGTCCGCAAAACACACATTCCAAGTGCGCATTTGGATCCTGACCGAGTTTAACCACGGCAGCGCGAGCGAGGGCATCCGAATAGACATCGCACGGCGCGATTGACGAAGCAAACGCATGGTTGATTGTCGTCTTGCGCCGTCCATGGATTGAGTAAGGAGCCAGGTGTCGCTTTATGTCCGAGTATTTCATTGGGGTGGGCAGGGTGTGCCTTGCTTGCCGTTTTTGATCACGGCGCGCAACTTCTCGGGCGTTAGCGGCGGCGTTCGCCTGTGAAGCATTGCGTGGCAGTTGGGGCACACAGGAATCAGGTCCCGCTCAGGGTCAACTTGATACTCTTGGCCAATATCAGCGAGTGGATTCAAATGATGAACGTGAATGTAGCCTCTGCCGAGGTCACCATAAACCTTGTTGAAATCGAATCCGCATACAACGCAGTTCAGGCCGTGCCGGGCCAAGCATGCCTTCCGTGCCCGTGGGTCACGTTCATAAGCATCAACCGCGATCCGACGGACTGCTCCTTCCCAATACCGCTCAGGGGTATCAACCTCTTCAGGAATCCTGCTGGTTTCTAATCGTATCTCGCCGATATGGTCATGCCATAACTCTTCAAGCCGCACTGCAGCGTCCGAAGAAATAGTGATTCCACTTGCCTGCGGACTCCATTGGACATCGGGCAATTCATCGAGGAGTCTGTCACGGGCAAGAAGCTTCTCCTCGGACGGGTTGAGCAAGATGTCCCACCGCACATTCGTGTAATTTCCAGACTTGGATGGGTCAGAGAAGTGTGGGGCCTGAAACGAAGACGAAGCCACATAACCTGACGCCATGATTCCTACCGGCTTTGCCGTCCCCAGTCTGATAAGGAAAACGCGATCACCTTGAAGTATCTTCTTAGTGACTCCGCATGACCAACGACGTTCAAAAAATCCCTGGTGTCGGCATGACTCGAAATCCTTTTCAAGTGTCTCCCAGTCCCATTTAGCTGGATTCCATGTGAAGAGATATGTGGCCATCTTTATTCGGTTGTTGAAGTGCGGGTGCCGGTTAAGGGCGATCTCCTGTCCCACGCCGCCGGGTCGGTCCCCACAAGCACGCAGATCTTTGCTTTTCGATACATCGGATTTTGGTGGGTGGGTTGATTTCGTCGGTTGACGCTCAAGACCTATCCGTTCGACCCGGTGGGCGCCAGCATGAAATCGGGGTGGCGGTCTTTTCACAACGCCCGCCGCCATTGCCGTCGAATACGTGCAATCGAGGGTGCCACGGTTTCAAGGAGGTACGGCGTGTGGTCATTGGCACCCCAGTTGTCAGGGTATTGGGCGCTCGGATGCGTGAAAACCGCCACGGACA
>CAIZNN010000133.1 GCA_903934285.1 Akkermansiaceae bacterium
CAATACGGTTTACTTAAGGCGAAGCAGGGACGAGACATGAAGAGGCGGCGGGCAGGATGCCCGCGCCACGGTGGCCCGGGCATCTTGCCCGGAGCCTCGACTCAAACCACCAAGAGTGCTAAGTAAACCGTATTGGGCGGCGTGCCGGTGGTGCCCGGTCCCGACATCAACGGGATCACGCGCGCCACCGTCGCGGCCGCGGGGCCTTCCCGTGGCGCCATTGCGGGGGTGTGTGCGGACCCGGGCGTGTACTTATACCCTTGGCGTCCTGGAGCGGTTGCACATATATGCCGACGGATTGTCATTAGCTCAACGATGAGTTCTGGGTGGTGGCCAAGACCACGCCCGGGCCGGGAACCACCACCGGTGGTGGGCGGCTATCAAACTATAGCGACGCTGGCGACACGGTCGCGGCTGCCAAAGTCACCGATGCCAATGGCAACTACTTGTTCACCGGCATGCCGCCTGGCGGGTACGTGGCGAGGATCCTCGCGCCCCCGGCTGGCACGAACACCGGCAACCCCCCGGGCGGCGCCGCCAACCCCGTCAATGAAGGGGCCGCCACCCTCGTGCTCAACGGCGCGGTGCTCGGCGTCGATTTCGGCTATCAATCCGCCACCACCGGCTCGATCGGCGATCAGGTCTTCCATGACCTCAATACCAGCGGCACGCCTGACCTGCCGCTCGAGGCGCTGGCGGGCGTCACCGTGACCGCTGCGGTGGACACCAACGATGACCATGTGCCCGCTCTGATGTTCGCCACTGCCAGCGATGCCAGCGGATTCTATCGGTTCATCGCCATTCCTGAGGGCGCCGGCGTTTTTCTCACCGTCACCACCAATGCCGGAGGCAACTGGAGCATCAGTGTGCCGCCCGGGCCCACCACCGCCGACAGCGACCCGGGCATCGACTTCGGCTTCGCATGTTACGGCACCTGGCAGGAATGGCAATTCGTCAACCCGCTTGGCGGGAACAACCAACCCGGCGACAACCCGGATGGCGACCGCCATGACAACCTCATTGAATACGCGTTCCATCTGCCACCCGACAGCGGGGCAGGCACGCCGTTCAGCCTCAAGGTGTCCACCATCTCGACGAGCAGGATGGAATTCACCGAGGTTGTCTCCGAGGACGCGGCGGCGCTGGTGGTGCGCGACCTCACCCCGTTGGGTGGCGGCGCGCCCAAACGGTTCATGCGCTTGCACGTGAAATCACAATAACCCGCTGCCTTGACGCCCGTGACCTTGGCGCATTCGTCTCACTTGGCGATTGCCCGGTGGGGCGATCCGGGCTATCTGTGGCGCATGGACTTCGAGACATTGAGCCGTTGGGCGGATGAAGAGGTGAAGGCATTGGTCAAAATCCTGCCGGCCGACGTGCGCGCGGCGGCCAACCGCTGCGTGATTTCCTTTGAACCGCGGCCGGGGCTCAATCCAACGGACGACGAGCTCGATGGGGATGAGCTCGGTTTGTTCGAGGGCACTTGCCTGCTCGATGAGCCGGCACCGGAGGAGGTTCCCCGCATCCGCCTGTTTTTAGAGAACCTGTGGGAGTGGGTCGAGCAAGAGGAACAGGACTACCGCGATGAAGTGGGCACCACCTTGCTGCACGAGCTCGGCCACTATCTGGGCTGGGACGAGGATGAGGTGTCCGACCGCGGGTTGGAGTGAGCCGTGGCCCCCAGCTCGAAGAACAAGGTGAACTCGTGGCGGTTGTACGTCAGGTGGGTCTGGGCGAGCAAGCGCAAGCCACCGGCGGCAGCGAGAGCGATGACCGAGCCACACAGGTGATCGATCTCGTCGGGCGTGCCGACCCCGCCGGCTTTCAGCGTGAAAACGACCAGGCCGCCCGGCTGGAGTTTTTTTGTTAGGCGGAGCACCGACCTGATGGAGTCGCGTGCGTCGCCGTTCATGTCGGATAGGATCGCATCGTAGCGGATGTCCGGCGGCGGGTGAAAGCTCGCCGCATCGCCGCAGACAAAGTGCAGGGCCGGGGAGCCGGCGAGGCGCGGGTGCAGGGGGGCGCGGTCCACGGCGGTGACGCGGTAGCCTCTGGCCAGCAGTTCTGCGGTCATTCCGCCGGGGCTGGCACCGAGTTCCAGCCAGTGGGCGTGGGCTGGGGGTGGTGGCCGGTGCAGGCGCAGATAATGGAGGGCCTCGGCGATTTTCGCGCCGGCGCGGCTGATGGTTGTGGCGGAGTCGCGGCTGATGAAGCGGGTGCCTCCCGCATAGAATCCGTTAGCAAGGCGCGGGCTATGCAAACCGCAGAAAAGTCCTTCCTTGCCGAGCAGGCAAAACAGGGTGGCTGCCTCCGGGTCTTGGTCTTCCGACTCAGGCGGCGGCAGGGCAGGCGGTGGGAAGAGTTGCAGGGTTCGTCCGCGCAGGTTGGAAGCGAGTTTCTTATAATAGGTATCGCGGGACCCGGGATCGAGCAGCCCGATAAGCAGGGATTGCGGATGCCGGGCTGAGAATTTGCGCGCCAGGGTTTGGGCGGCTTTCTCCACAAAGCCCGGCATGCTGCGCGGGCAGCACGGCCAACTGTGGTGCACCGGCAGATTCCATCTGACCAGGCGGGCCACCGCCGCCTGCCGCAGCGCCGCGGGCGCGGCCGGCCGGATCAGGTAATACTCATGGCCCAGTTTGGTGCAGCATGGAGAGTCGAGCCGCCGGATGATTTCCGGGACGGCGTCGGCAAAGATTTCCGGGATGCGCAGCAGCCATGGCGACGGCGGCGGGGAAGGGGTGGGCGGATTCAAGGGCGTGACGTTGGCGTGCTCGAGGCTAAGGGTGTGACTTTCCACCCTCTGGTCGGAGAAAGGGCCGGCTTTTTGCCGGATTGACACTGGCCGATGCTGCCCGAAACACGGCGTTAATCCAGCACGATTGTTCCACGGCAAGGTCTTTGTTATTGAGACCGGCGGTGAACCCGGAAGTTCAGCGCCGCAAGTCCGTCAAGGCGCCAGCCGCCACGAGCCAAGCCGCAACGGTCGGCCAGTCGCCGGATCCAACCTGGAAACCCACCGCTGATTTGCTTGGGATCGGTCTGTGCACCCGCCGCACCCTCCGCAGTTGGGAGCAACCCAAGCGCCAACCCGCCGGTCCACCACCCGGCTCACGCAGAGGAGACTGCACTTGAACTGGTAGTGAGTCAAAATTTCATGGCGAGCAGCGCGAACTCCTTGTGATGGACGCTGAGTTGCTGCAGGCGGAGGGTGGTGAAGCCCATGTCCGTTAGGCTGGCCAGCCATTGCGCCTTGTCCGCGATCTGGAGCAAATCGGTGAGTTTGAGGGTGAGCAACACGCCGCGGATGTCGGGAGCCATCTTGCAGAAGCGGGCGCATTCCTTGAGCACCACCGCGGGCGACTGGTTCATATCGGACATGAACCAGCTCACGCCCGGCCCGAGGTCGCGCTTGCTGGCCAGGGCCGCGGGTTTGCGGCAATGGAAAAACCAGGGCTTGTTAGTCGGGGTGTCGGCACGGTTGGCGATGGCCGCGGCGAGGACCACCTCCGCCATTTTCGCGGGGTCCACGCCGATGGCGGAAATCCCGCGCTGCAAGAGCGCCAACACGACCCCGCCGGGGGCGCAGCCGAGTTCCACGACGACATCGGCAGGGGTGAGTTGCAAGGCGAAAAACCGCAAGGCCTCCTCCAATTTAAGCCAGGCGCGCGACGGGGATTCCAGCGGCATCACCAGCCCCGCGTCGCCCGCCGGATCGGGACTGAGAAACGGCGCATGGCGGTGCAGGCCCGCCCAAAATTCCGTCGGTCCGAGTTCGACCACCGTGCCGATGAGTTGGCCGATGTGCGGGCTCGCGGCGCATGGCAGGCCCTGCATCTTGCGCTCGAAATACCGGGCGTGATGAATCAACGCCGCCGCGTCGAGACGTTGCAGCGCCGCTTCCCGCGTCGGCGCCTTGCCTAGCGAAAGACACAGGCGTCTGGCGCAGGCGAGTTCTGCCGTGAGCGAATTGAGAGCCAACGGCGCATCCGCCTTGAAGGTCACGAATCCCCGGCGCTGATAGCTGAGGCGCCAGCCGAGGGCCATCGCCTCCGCTTCCAGCTTCAACGCCTTTTCCGACCCCGGATTGCAGAGGGCGAAAACAAACTCGGATTCCAGACGGTTCACAGTGCGCAGAGACTGGAAATGCCTATCCCATCCGGCAAGATGAATCTCAACTTTAGGCTTTCCAGTGGAACTGGCGGCGCGCAGCTTGGGGCCATGAGCGCCCGCCCGCAACCCCTCGATCTAGCCGTCATCGGTGGTGGCGCATCCGGGTTTTTCACCGCGCTGCAATACGCGGAAGTGGCGGCCGGCAAGCGCGTCGCCATCTTTGAAAAAAGCCATCAGTTCCTGCAAAAAGTCCGCATTTCCGGCGGCGGCAGGTGCAACGTGACCCACGCGTGTTTTGATCCGCGCGAGCTGGCCAAGAATTATCCGCGCGGCGGGCGCGAATTGCTCGGAGCCTTCCACCACTGGCAACCCGCCGATACCGTTGCGTGGTTCAAGCGCTGCGGGGTCACCCTCAAGACCGAGCCGGACGGGCGGATGTTTCCTAACACTGATTCCGCGCAAACCATCATCGACTGTTTCCTCGATCGGGCCGACGAGTTGAACATCCCGCTCTATCAGAATCATCCGCTCTCCGGCATCGCGCGGCTAGCCTCCGGCGGGTTTTCACTGCGCTTTGCCAATCTGGCGGAGCCGGTCGAGGCGCGCGCAGTGTGTCTAGCCACCGGTTCGCTCACTGGCAGCCCGCTGCTGCAGCAGCTAACCGACCTGGCGCAACCCATCGTGGCGGCCGCCCCCTCGCTCTTCGCATTCAACGTCAGTGACCCCCGCCTCAGCGGTCTGGCCGGCGTCGCGCATCCCAAAGTGGCGGTGCACCGCCCAGGGTGCAAACCGGCCCAACAAGGGCCGCTGCTCATCACGCACCGAGGTTTCAGCGGCCCCGCCATCCTGCGGCTGTCCGCGTGGGACGCCCGTGCCATGGCGGAAGCCAAGCACCATTTCCCCCTTCTCATCGATTGGCTGCCCGAGTTGAAACTAGCCGCGCTCGTCGCGCGCTTCGCCGAAATCCGTCACAGCCAGGGTGCCAAACTCATTCGCAACACGCCGATTGCGCCCATTCCGCGGCGCCTGTGGGAGAGCATCATAGCCGGCTGTGACGTCGCCGATCTAACAACATGGGGCCAGTTGCCCAAGGCGGCGAGCCGACGTTTGCTAGACGCATTGAAATCCTCGCGCTTCGAGGTCACCGGCAAAACCACCAACAAGGACGAGTTCGTCACCGCCGGCGGCATCGAGCGCAATTCCATCGACTTTCAGACGATGCAAAGCCGCGTCACGCCCGGCCTGTATTTCACTGGTGAGTGCATTGACATCGATGGCATCACCGGAGGGTTCAACTTTCAAGCCGCGTGGACCACGGCCCACGTCGCCGCCACCGCCATCGCCATCGCCAATGCCCCCGCACAGTTGCTACAACACGATCACTCCGATGCACACCAGCAGCAATGTCAGCAAGGTGCCCACACTGCACATTCAGAACTCAGCGTTCGACCTCAAAATCGTCACGCTGTCGAGCAAGTTGGATTCCCTCTTTGATTCATCCCGGAGGGATTGCAGCCATTAGCCCGGGGTCGAGGCCGCAATGCGGCCGAACACCCCGGGTCGGTTGTGCTTGATAAGTATCCGACCCCGGCAGGGGTCGCAGAACGCTGCGCAGGGTGTGCGATATGGGGTACACGACTCTGGCACCCCTGCCAGGGTGCTGAGATGTGAATCCTTGGCGTCCCGGGGTATTCGTCGCTGACGCTCCTCAACCCCGGGCTAATGGCTGGCATCCCTCCAGGATGAAGAGGCGGGCAAGCCGCCGATTTACCACAACTTCAGAAAATTGAACTTGCTCGCTCAGGAGTCTAAAACGAGGTCGTTTGCTGAGTTCTGACAGGTTAACAGGACAGGTTAACAGGACACTCCTTTGATCGAAAACGCAGTTGCCTCAGTTGCCTGGCCGAGTTGCCTGGCCGAGTTGCCAGGCCGCGTGGGCGCGAGCGCCGGGGCGGGACGTTTTGGGGCTTGAAAACGCGCGTGGCAAGCGGACACTCACGCCAGTGAGTTTGCAGGTCGTAATCAATTTCAAGGTGCTCGATGAAAGCGCGGATTGGATCGTGGTGGACAAACCGGCACCCTTGATCGTGCATCCGGCGAACCGCAAGCCGGAGCCGACCTTGTTGGGAGGGATCGAGATGCTGCTGGCCTATGAGATGAGCAACGGGGCGAGGCCCGGAGTTGTGAATCGCCTTGACCGCGAGACGAGCGGGGTGGTGTTGGTGGCGAAACACGCGGCGGCGGCGCGGGAACTCGGCGGCGTGTTCATGCGGCGGCAAGCCCGCAAGGAATATTTGGCGGTGGTGCTGGGGTGGCCGGAGGCCGAGGCCTGGGTCTGCGAGGAGCCCCTCATCCGCGCCGGGGAGCTCGGCGCGTCGGCCATTTGGGTCCGCCAAACGGTGCATCCGACGGGAAAATTCTGCCGCACGCGATTTGAGGTGGCGCAACGGTTTGAGCGGGAAGAAGGACGGTTTTGTTTGCTGCGCTGTTTTCCGGAAACCGGGAGAATGCACCAAATCCGGGTCCATCTGGCACACGGCGGGCACCCGGTTGTGGGCGACAAGTTGTATTCTGCAACGGGCCGTGAATATATCGATTGGATGGCCACGGGCTGGACGCCGGACTTGGCGCGGCGCTTGTTGTTGCCGCGCCAGGCGCTGCATGCGGCGGTGTTGGCGGTGCCATGGGCGGGCCGCGTGATTGAGTGGCGCGCCGAATTGGCCAAGGATCTGAGTGACTTTGTGGCGGGGAATGTCGCCGCAGCCAATGCCGACGTTGTCATTTGGAACCGGCATGACTAAGCTGCTGCATGGCGTTACTCACAGAATTGGTGGCATTCTTGGACGGGCAGCTGGAGATTGCGACGATGCCGGATTATCCGGGAGCCATGAACGGCTTGCAGTTGGCCAATGAGGGCCAGGTCGGGCGGGTGGTCACCGCAGTGGACGCCTCGCTGGCGGTGGTGGCAGCGGCGGCGGCGGGCGGGCCGGGGTTGTTGTTAGTGCATCACGGGATGTTTTGGCAAGGGGCGCAACCGGTGCGCGGCGCGTTGTACCGCAAACTCAAGATTGCGATGGACGCGGGCCTGGCGATTTACTCCGCCCATTTGCCGCTCGATGTGCATCCTGAATGGGGCAACAACGTTTGCTTGGCCCGGGCCATCGGCATGCGCGATTTCGCGCCGTTCCTGGAGTGGAACGGCTTGGCCGTCGGCTTGCGCGGCGCGTGGCAAGGCACTCGTGAGGAACTCAAACAGCGGTTGATGGAAGCCGTCCGCGGGCCGGTGCAGGTGAGTGCTGGCGGACCGGAGCAGATCGCCTCCGTCGGTTTGGTGACCGGCGGGGCTGGCAGCGAGGTGGCTCGTGTGGCGGCAGCGGGGGTGGATGCGTTCATTTCCGGCGAAGGGCCGCATTGGAGTTTTCCGCTGGCAGAGGAATTGGGAATCAACGTGTTTCTGGCCGGCCACTACGCAACCGAAACCTTCGGCGTCAAGGCGCTCGGCGCAAACCTCGCCCGCCGCTTCGACGTGCCGTGGGACTTCGTGGACCGGCCGAGCGGACTGTGAGAATCCGGGCTGGCATGGGGCCAGAGCGTGGTGCAGGCTGAGCGCATGAGCGCTGCTGCCGCCGGATTTTCCATGCCTCCCGAATGGTCGCCGCAAGCCGCGGTGTGGCTGTCTTGGCCGGTGGATGATCCGCGGCATTGGGGCGGCGCGAAACGGGCGCTGATATGGGCGAAATTCGCGGAGATCGCGGCCGCCATTTCCCGCTTTGAGCCGGTGCGCATCAATGCCCCCGGCGCGCTTCATCCGGCGATTGCCGCAGCCTGCCGGCGGGCGCTGGCAGTGCCGGAGCAGGTGGAGTTGTTCGACCATCCGCACAACGATGTGTGGTGTCGCGATCACGGGCCGATCTTTGTCAAACACCGCGACACCGGCGAGGTGGCCGTCACGGATTGGCAGTTCAATGCCTGGGGCGGAAAATTTCCGCCGTGGGAGCTGGATGACGCCATTCCGGGCCGGATCGCCGCGGCGCTGGGGATGCGCTGCTTCAAAGGCGGCATGATCCTGGAAGGCGGCGCGATCGAGGTCAACGGCGCGGGCCAGCTGTTGACCACCGAGGCGGTATTGCTCAATTCAAATCGCAACCCGGATCTCACCCGCACCGCCATTGAGCAACGGCTTTGCGCCGGCCTCGGCGTTGCCGAAATCCTGTGGTTGGAGCAGGGCATCGCGGGCGACGACACGGATGGCCACATCGATGATCTGGCGAGGTTTGTCGATGCGCAGACGCTGGTGGCCTCCATCGAGCGCGACCGCCACTCGCCTAACCAGCAGGTGCTGGCAGCCAACCTGGCGCGGTTGAAAGCCTTTGCAGGCCCGCAGGGGCGGGCGTTCGATGTGTTAGAGATGGCGTTGCCTGAGGCCTGCGAGGTGCCGGGGTGGCGCCTCCCGGTGTTGCCGGCGTCCTACGTCAATTTCCTCATCGTCAACGGCGGGGTCTTGGTGCCGACCTTCCGCCAGGAAACCAACGATGATCGTGCCCTGGGCATGATCCGCGAATTATTCAGCGGGCGCGAGGTGGTTGGCATCGATTGTCTCGATCTGGTCGAGGAAGGCGGTGCCTTGCACTGCATCTCCCAGCAGCAACCCGCGTGAGCCACCGGCCTGCGCCGAGCCGGCGACTGCCTGATTTCATGATGGCTGCGGGGATGCATTCTGTGGTTGGCGGACGGGCCATCCTGAGTTATAGTCCGGCTGTGGCTGCCGGTTCTTCCACGCCCGATTCACCGATCCAATTGCAGGGCTGCTTGCTGTTGGCCGATCCGTCGTTGCGTGATGGCACCTTTGATCGCTCGGTCATCTTGCTGGCGGATCATTCGCCGGCGGAGGGTGCGTTTGGCCTCATCCTCAATCATCCCACCAACCGGGTGGTGGGGGATTTTCTCACCGACGCCGATTTCGGCCCGCTGCGGCGCATTCCGGTGCACGATGGCGGCCCGGTGGAGCACGAGCATCTGACATTTTCCGCATTCTGGTGGAACAGGAAAAGCGGCCTGCGCTGGGCCATCCGGATTTCCGCGCAGGACGCTATCAAGCACTCGCACCGTCCCGGCACCATCGTCCGCGCCTTCCTCGGCCACTCCGGATGGAGCCCGGGCCAACTCGAAGGCGAGTTGCGGCGGGCGTCGTGGATCACCACCCGCCCAGCGCCCGAATTGCTTGGCGCGGATCACGACCGCAGCCTGTGGTATGGCATCCTGCGCCATCTTTCGCCTTTTCATTGCGTCCTGGCCGAAGCCCCTGCCAATCCCTTGCTCAACTAGGACTGCCCCTGCTCAATCTCACACCCCCGACTCGTGCCCGATCACCCGCTTTGTTTTAGCCCAATTGATGAAATCTTCGCCGAAATTGCCGCCGGTCGCCTGGTGATCGTGGCGGACGATCCATCCCGCGAAAATGAAGCGGATCTGGTGGGGGCCGCCGCCTTGTGCACCGCCAGCATGGTCAACTTCATGGCTGTGCATGGCCGCGGCTTGGTGTGCGCGCCACTCAGCGTCGAGCGTGCCGAGAAGCTTGACCTGCCGCAAATGGAACAACGCAACCGCGAAGGGCAGAAGACCGCATTCACCGTCAGCGTGGATGCCGCCGCCGGGATTAGCACCGGCATTTCCGCCGCCGACCGCGCGCTGACCATCCGCTTGTTGGCGGATGCCACGGTAGGTTCCGAGGCGTTTGTCAAACCCGGCCATGTGTTTCCGCTGCAAGCGCGCCGCGGCGGGGTGTTGCGCCGCGCCGGGCACACCGAAGCCGCCCTCGACCTCGCCCGCTTGGCCGGTCTCGCCCCGGCGGGCGTGATTTGTGAAATCATGAACGACGATGGCACCATGGCCCGGGTCGGCCAACTCGGGCCTTACCAGCAACGCCATGGGCTCAAGGCGTGCACCATCGCCCAGCTCATCCAATACCGCAGCCGCTCCGAAAAGCTCGTGCACCGTGAGCAAACCATCTCGATGCCGACCGCGTTTGGCGATTTCACGTGCCACCTCTACTGCATCACCACCGACGCCAGCCACCATCTGGCGCTCACCCGCGGGCCGATCGACCCGGAGCACCCGACCCTCGTGCGCGTGCATTCCGAGTGTCTCACCGGCGATGTGTTTCACTCGCAGCGCTGTGATTGTGGCGACCAATTGGCCGCCGCGCTGGAGCACATCTCCAAGGAGGGCGGCGTGCTGCTCTATCTCCGCCAGGAGGGCCGCGGTATCGGCCTGCCCGCTAAGATTCACGCCTACAAACTCCAAGAGCAAGGGCTGGATACCATTGAGGCCAATGAAAAACTCGGCTTTGGCTCGGATTTGCGCGATTACGGCATGGGCGCCCAAATTCTGTGCGACCTTGGCGTGCGCCGCATCCGCCTGCTCACCAACAATCCCAAAAAGGTCATCGGCCTCGAAGGCTACGGCCTCGAAATCGTCGAGCAACTCCCGATCCGTATCGTGGCCAATCCGCATAACGAAAAATACCTCGAAACCAAGCGCCTGCGCATGGGTCACACGCTCTAGAGGACCGCCGCAAGACTCCAAGACCCAAGTGCAGAGAAGGAAATGATCTGTTAGGTCCCTTGTCCGGCGTCCAGTCGTCCGGCGTCTTGATAACTAATTATTGCGTTTTGCGCGCGCCTCCCTCATCCTTGGCGCATGGAACTCGATCTCATCGACGTTCAATTCGACCTCCGCAACATCAAGCCTCGCGAGCTTGAGGAAGCACTGGAGGATCCTTTTGGCGTCCGCTTTTTACCTGACAATGAACGCGCCGACGGCGCCTCACGCTATTATGCGCTGGGCCGCACGGTGGCCGACCGCTACCTGTTGGTGGCGTTCTGGACCGATGGTAAAATCATCCGTGTGGTCGCCGCGCGCGACATGACCGAGAGTGAGCAACGCTTCTATGATCGAAAATATGCAGAATTCCGCTGACCCCCCCCAATCCATGCAACTCCTTACCCGCTGGTCAGACATTCCCGATTTTGTTGATGAATCCGACGAGGCCCGCTTCTGGGAAACCCATGAGATGGATAGTCGGCTCATGGCGGTATCGGTGCATGAGGCGAATGCGCGCGAAAGCACCACCATCACGCTGCGCTTCGACCCGCGGATGCTCTCGCGCATCAAGCGCATCGCCCGTTCGCGGTTTCTCAACTACCAATCGATGATCAAACAATGGCTGGCGGAACGGCTGGAGGATGAAATGCGCAAGCTCTGAGGCGCCCCCGTTTTTCTGTCACACTCCCGGCCATGGCAAAGGGCTATGAGATCCATCAGGTGCGCAAGTTGTTGCTGCAAGGCCTCGGCAAGGACCTGACCCGGCGTGCCAAATCCAAGTGTGAACTGACCGGGGTGTCGGGGGTGCCGCTGCGGGCCTATGAGGTGGCACCGGTGGCGGAAATCCCCGAGTTGGACCGCACCTTGCTGTTGTCGGAAGCCTGTCACGCCGCCATCCAACGCCCACACACCCTCAATGGCCGCCAATGGCATTGCCTCGCTGAAGCGGTGTGGAGCGATTTCCCCGCCCTCCAAGTGCTCGCCTGGAGAATGCTCAGCCACCTCGCGCGCCGCGAAGCCTGGGCCCGCGAACTCCTCGACGAGGTGGTTCTCGACCCCGACGTCGAAGTCTGGGCCCGCGCCGCCGACCTTTGATCCAGCTCTGCACCCTCCCGACATTCCGCCCGCGTCCCGTCCACCCATTTTGAGCAATCGCCTCGCAACTTCCAGTGGCATTTCCGCCTTCACGCCGTCATCCTCAGCGCGGCATTTGTTCCACCACCCCCAATCCTCACGATGGAGGCCGACCCCACACCATCTCAGACCACTGACAACGCGATTGATGTTGCGCTGATGGTCCGCATCGGCGCGGGCGACCATGCGGCGTTTCGGGTCTTGGTTGAGCGCCATCAGGACGCGGTCGTCGGCACCGTTGCCAAGATGCTGGGTAATCCTTCGGAAGCGGAAGACATTTCCCAGCAGGTGTTTCTGCGCCTCTGGCATCACGCCAAGCGCTATCGGCCCGAGGCGAAATTCACCACCTATCTGTTCACCATCACGCGCAATCTGGTGTTCAATGAAAGCCGCCGGCGCAGCCGCCGCAAGGAAGTTTCGACCGATGAACGCGACGAATTTTCCCATTTGCAGGTCGAGGCCAACCCCGACCGGCGACCTGACGCCGAATTGCTGCAGGCCGAACTCCAACAGGCCGTGGATGCCGCTATCGCCGCGCTGCCGGAAGCGCAGCGCATGGCTGTGGTGCTGCGCCGCTACGAACAACTGCCCTACGAGGAAATCGCCACGGTGCTCGATCTCTCCGTCTCCGCAGTCAAGAGTCTGCTGTTCCGGGCCCGCACCACGTTGCGCGATTCCCTCAGCAGCTATCTCGCCGGGTGAGCCCCATCACGGAAAGGGTTGCCAAGTGGCGGCTATCTGGCATCTTGGCCGTGGCAAGCGGCATTTCTCATGTTCCTGTACTTTCTGGTAGCACTCGGTAGCGGTCTGGGCGGCTTGGCGCGCTTCGCCTTGTCCGGCTACGCGGCGCAGCACTGGGGTGAGACCTTTCCGTGGGGCACCTTGCTGGTCAACGTCACCGGCTCGTTTTTGATCGGTTTTTTCGCGACGCTGACCGAACCGGGGGGGCGGGTGTTTGTCAGCGGCAGCGGGCGGCAGTTTGTGATGTCCGGCGTGCTGGGCGGTTACACCACCTTTTCCTCGTTCAGTTTGCAAACCCTCTCCCTGGCTCGCGAGGGTGAATGGTTGCACGCCGGCACCAACGCGCTAGCCAGCTTCACGGCCTGTCTCATTGCCGTGTGGCTCGGCCATGTGCTTGCCGTCGCACTCACCCATTCCCGCTGATGTCCACCCCGCCTTTGCCCATGCAACTTCCCCCCGCTGCCCTGCTCCTGCGCATTTTTCTCGGTGAATCCGACCGCCATGACGGCCAACCGCTGTACGAAGCACTGGTCCTGAAGGCCCGCGAACACGGCCTGGCCGGTGCCACCGTCTTGCGGGCTTTAGCGGGCTATGGCGCCACCAGTCGCCTGCACACCGCTAAAATCCTGCGGCTCTCCGCCGACCTGCCGATGGTGATCGAAATTGTCGATGCCGAGGAGAAAATCCAGGCGTTCCTGCCGATCCTCGAAACATTGCTGGATGGCGGCTTGGTCACCCTCCAGCCCGTCAGCGTGATCCAATATCAGCACGGCCGCAGCAGCTGCTCCGGTGAGACTTGCGCGCGCCCGGACTTTTGACTTGGATCGGCGCGACTCATTTCCTACTGTCCCCCCGGCGAGAGCCTCTTCCTCATGGTTAAAAAAGATTTCACCATCCTCAACAAACTCGGTATCCACGCCCGCCCGGCCGCGCAATTCGTGAAAATCGCGAATCGCTTTCAGGCCGATATCTTTGTCGAACGAGACGGCGAGGAAATCGACGGCAAGAGCATCATGGGCGTGATGATGCTCGCCGCGGGCCACGGCTCGATCATCACCGTCACCGCCGAAGGCACCGATGAGTCAGCCGCCATCGCCGCCCTCGGCGACTTGATCGGCCGCAAGTTCGAAGAGTCCTGAGCCCCCACGCCGCTCTACCCGCCCCCATCGCGGCCGCCGCCCCCCCCGCACGCCTGATTTCGCTCATTTGCACCTTGCTTGCCGGCGCTTGGGCAGGCATGCTCCCGGTGTCCCATGGCTACCAGCGCTCACCCACCTGAAGTCGTCCACGACGGCATCCCGGCATCGCCGGGTATCGCCATGGGCCCCGTCCACGTCGTTGCCCGCGGGTTCTCCGCCCCGGAGGTTTTTGAAATCGATGCCAGCGAAATCCCCCACGAACAGGCACGCTTCCGCCTCGCGGTCGAACTAACAAAAAAACAGCTCGCCGAGCTGCAGACCCGCTTGGAACACCTCGCTGGTGACAACCAAAGCGAGATTTTCGAGGCCCACATCATGATGTTGGAAGATCCTGCGGTCATTGACCGGGTCATCAACGCCATCGCCATGCGCAGCCAAAACGCCGAGTACGTCTTTTACGCGGTGATGCAGACGTTCCTCGAGGGCATGCGCCGCATCCCCGACCCCTACTTCCGCGAGCGCACCGCCGATATCGAAGACGTTTCCCAACGCGTCCTGCGCAATTTCACCGCCGATGTCGATTCGCGCCCCCTCGGACCCGACGAATCGCACATCCTCGTCGCCTACGACCTCACGCCGTCGGACACCGCCTCGATGGACCGCCGGCAGTTGCTCGGCTTTGCCACCGAGCAGGGTAGCGTCAATTCGCACACCGCCATTCTCGCCCGTGCGTTTGGGATTCCGGCAGTGGTCGGCCTCAGTTGTTCGGTCATTGATGTGACCACCCTGAGCTCGGCCATTCTTGACGGCTATGCGGGCAAGCTCATTCTCCACCCGGCACCCGCCACCCTCGAACACTACCGCCGGCTGCACGCGGAAAAGGAAAAAATCCGCTGTGCCTTGGAGGCGACTCGCGATGTGTCCACCGAGACCGTCGACGGTCACCACCTCACCGTGTCCGCAAACATTGAGTTGCTCGAGGAACTCGAACTCGTCACCCACAGCGGCGCCAAAGGCATCGGCCTCTACCGCACCGAATTCCTTCTCCTCAACGGCAGCGACATCCCCAACGAAGCCGTCCAAGCCGCCGCCTACACCCGCGTGGCCCGGGCGATGATGCCTCATTCCGTCATCATCCGCACCTTGGATGCCGGTGGGGATAAGCTCCCCGTGGAACCGCTCACCGAACCGGAGCCCAACCCTTTTCTCGGTTGGCGCGGCATCCGCGTGTCGCTGGCCCGCCCCGCCATGTTCCGCGAGCAACTCCGTGCCATCCTGCGGGCCAGCGGCGTGGGCAAGGTCTCGGTGATGTTTCCCCTCGTCTCCGGCCTCTCCGAAGTCGAGCGCGCCCGCGACCTCATCCGCCGCTGCATGGATGAGTTGGACCACGAGGGCGTCCCGTTTGATCGCCAGTTGCCCGTCGGCGTTATGGTCGAAGTGCCCTCCGCCGCCGTCTGCGCCGACCTGCTCGCGCCGCATGTGGACTTTTTCTCCATCGGCACCAATGACCTCATCCAATACACCGTCGCCGCCGATCGCGTCAACCCCCATGTCGCCGACCTCTACCGCCCCACCCATCCTGCCGTCATCCGCTTGATCAAGCATACCATCGAGGCCGGCATCCAGCATGGCATCTGGACTGGCATTTGTGGCGAAATGGCCGGCGATATTCGCCTTACCCCCCTCCTCATCGGCCTCGGCGCCAAGGAACTTTCCGTCGGTCCACAACGCGTCGCGCGCGTCGGCCAAGCCATTCGCTCCCTCAACCATGCCGAATGCTCGGCCATGGCCGCTGATGTCCTCCGCCAAACCCGCAGCTACGACATCCTCAACCAGTCCCTCGACATCGCCCGCAAAAGCTACGCGTATTTGTTAGACTGACCCCTGCAGCGCCGGCCTTAGCCCGCCGTGTCACTCGCCGCTGGGTGGCCGGCGCAGGGATTTCTTGTGGGAGAGGAGGCGTTTGTCGACGATCGAGCGTTGTTTGGAGCGGCGCGAGCGGCGGCGTTTCTGGCGGCGGATTTTTTCGATCTCCTGAACGCGTTCCGACTCCTTGCCGTCGCGGATGGCCTCCAATTCTTCGCACAGTTCGCGCCGCGCCAGAAAGCGGTTCATTTCACGGGAGCGATCCGCCTGGCACTTGATCGTCACGCCGCTGGGCAGGTGCTTGAGAAACACGCAGCTGGAGGTCTTGTTGATCTTCTGCCCGCCGGCCCCAGACCCCCGCACAAACTTTTCCACCAAAGTGTCTGCGGTGATGCCCAGCGCCACCAAGCGTCGCTCAAGGTCGGTGAGTTTTTCCGTGGAAATGGGGTTTTGCATGGCGGTGGCAGCAAGCCATGGCAACCCTAAGCCATCCCCCAGTGGCTGTCGATCCTCCTGTATCGATTCCTTAGGAGACTCGATTCCTTAGGAGACTCCTCTAATGGTAAAGCTGTTGACAACGCCAAAACTGAGCCGTCCTGGCCTGGGGTGGCGGTGTTCGAGGGCCACGCCCTGGTTGTTCCTTGATTCCACAGGAGACTCCTCACAACGAAAATGCCGTTGACAAACATCAGCGGGCCCCCGCAGCGGGCCCCCGCTTGACAGGATGGAGGCGGAGGCATAGGGTTCTATCACCTTTCTCCCACCGTGCCAGCAATCGCCCCTGTTTTTCTCACCCTCGGCATCCTCGCCTGCGCCTTGCTACTGGCAGGGCTGCTGTGGCCACGGTGCGGGTGGGTGGCACGCAGCAAGCAGCGCCGCTCCATCGCCGAGCGGGTGGTGCACGAGGATGCGCTCAAGCATCTGTGCAAAACGGAAGCCAGCGGGCGGCGCCCGACCCTGCAAAGCGTGGCCGGCTCGTTGCAGGTGCGACCGGACCGTGCGGCCGGGCTGTTGCGCGAGATGGAGCAGCAGGGGTTGGTCAGCTATTCGTCGGGCGAGCTTTGTCTAACTGAAAGCGGGCGGCGCGCGGGCCGGCACATCATCCGCGCCCACCGCTTGTGGGAATGTTATTTGGCGGACCAAACCGGCTTGAAGGAGGGCGAATGGCATGCCCGTGCCGAGCAACGCGAACACTTGATGACCCCGGCGGAGGCCGATGCGTTGTCCACCCAACTGGGCAATCCGACCCACGATCCGCACGGCGACCCGATTCCGACGGCGGACGGCGAGTTGGAGCCCGATGCGGGGCAGCCCATGGCCACGCTGGCAATCGGCGCCAGCGCGGACTTGGTGCATCTTGAGGACGAGCCGGAAAACCTCTATGCCCAGTTGGTGGCGCAGGGGTTGCGGGTGGGCATGACCGTCCGCATGTTAGAAAAAAACGAGCAGCGGGTGCGTTTTCTGGCCAACGGCGAGGAGCATGAGGTGGCGCCGATCCTGGCCCATCAGATCGAGGTGCTGCCCCTGCCCGTGCCCGAACCGGTCGAGACGGCGGCCACCCTGGCCGGCTGTGTCCCCGGCCAACGGGTGAGGGTGCTTGGCTTGGCGCGCAGTTGCCGCGGGCCGGAGCGCCGGCGCTTGCTCGACCTCGGGTTTGTGGCGGGCACCGTCATCGCTGTGGAAATGATCAGCCCCAGTGGCGAACCCACCGCGTACCGCGTCCGCAACACCCTCATCGCCCTGCACCGCGAACAGGCCAAACTGGTGATGGTGGAACCCGCAACCGAGGGGGATGATGTCTGATCTAACGGAAGCGCCGGCCTCCCCGGCGGAGGACGCCGCCTGCGCCACCTGTCCGAGTTATCGTGCGGCGCGGCTCAAGAAACTCGGGCTCGACATGCAGACATGGGATTTTGCGGTGGCCTTGGCGGGCAACCCCAACACCGGCAAGAGCACGGTGTTCAATTCCCTAACCGGGCTGCGGCAGCACACCGGCAACTGGCCTGGCAAAACCGTGGTGCGCGCCGAGGGCGGGTTTGAATTCAGCGGCAAGCGCTTCAAACTCATCGACCTGCCCGGCACCTATTCGCTGATGGCTGGCAGTCCCGACGAGGTGGTGGCGCGGGATTTCCTGCTCTTTGGCGCGCCCGACGTCACCGTGGTGGTGGTGGATGCCAGTCGCCTCGAGCGCAACCTCAACCTCGCCTTGCAAGTGTTGGAAATCACCGACCGCGTGGTGATTTGCCTCAATCTGGTGGATGAGGCGCGGCGTCACGGGCTGGCGGTGGATGCCCGCCGCTTGTCGCGCGACCTGGGCGTGCCGGTGGTGGCCACCGCCGCCCGCTTCGGCGAGGGGCTGGCGGAGTTGTTGCGGGCGATTGAGGAGGTGGCCAGTGGCCGCTTCATCTGCCGTCCCTACCGGCTCCAATCGCAATCGCGGGAGTTGCAAGCCGCCCTAACAACCGTGACGGGGGCGGTCAGCGCCGGGTTTGCCGGGTTGCCCAATGCCCAATGGGTGGCGCTGCGCCTGCTCGATGGCGATGAGACCATTGCCGCGGCCCTGCGCAATGGCGAGCTCGGGCAGCTCAACCCGGCGGCAGCATGCGCGGCGACCAATGCCGCGGTGCTCCAGATTTTGCAGACCGCCGGGCGGCTGCGGCGGCAGGTGGGCAGCCAGTTTCACGAGCGCATTGTGGAAGCCATCTATGCCGATGCCGCACGCCTCGCGGAGCGGGCTGTGACACAAGCGGGCGGCCAGCCGCGCTTTGACCTTGACCGTGCGCTTGACCGGATTGTGACGAGCCGCCGCTGGGGGTTTCCGCTCATGATCCTGATGTTCATGGTCGTGTTCTGGCTCACCATCAGCGGTGCCAACCTGCCCTCGCGCTGGCTCGCCGCGCTGCTCATCGACACCGCCTATCCGGCGTTGCGCGGTCTAACGGAATCTTTCGGCTGGCCGTGGTGGTTGCGCGGCGTGGTGGTGGACGGCATGTATCTATCCACGGCTTGGGTGGTCAGCGTGATGTTGCCGCCGATGGCGATTTTTTTCCCGTTGTTCACGTTGTTGGAAGACCTCGGGTATCTGCCGCGGGTGGCGTTCAACCTGGACGGGTGGTTCAAGAAGGCGGATGCCCACGGCAAACAGGCCATGACCATGATGATGGGTTTCGGCTGCAATGCGGCGGGGGTGGTGGCCACCCGCATCATCGACAGCCCGCGCGAGCGGTTGCTGGCCATCATCACGAACAATTTCTCGCTGTGCAATGGCCGCTGGCCGACGCAAATCCTCATAGCCACCCTGTTCATCGGGGCGTTGGTGCCAGCCAGCGCCGGGGGCGGCCATGCCGCGCTGGCGGGTTTGGTGTCGGCACTGGCGGTGATGGGCATCACCGTTCTTGGCGTGGCGCTGACGTTTGTTTCCACCTGGGGCTTGTCGCGCACGATCCTCAAGGGCGAGCCTTCGATCTTCAGCCTGGAGCTGCCGCCCTACCGCCCGCCACGCATCCTGCACACCATCTACACCTCGCTCATCGAGCGCACCATGATTGTGTTGTGGCGTGCGGTGGTCTTTGCCCTGCCGGCCGGCGCCGTCATCTGGCTGAGTGCCAATGTGGCAATTGGGGGGGTGAGTGTCGCCCATCATGCGATTGATTTCCTCAATCCGCTGGGTTGGCTCATCGGGTTGAACGGGGTGATTCTGTTAGCCTATGTGGTGGCCATTCCCGCCAATGAAATCGTGATTCCAACGGTGCTGATGTTGACCGTGTTGGTGACCGGTGCCACGGGCGTGGGCCAGGGTGCCGGGGTGATGTTTGAAATGGATTCGCAAACCGAGTTGTTGGCGCTGCTGCATGCCGGTGGCTGGTCGCTGCTCACAGCGGTGAACCTGATGCTGTTCAGCTTGCTGCACAACCCGTGCAGCACCACCATCTATACGATCTATAGGGAAACCAAGAGCGCCAAGTGGGCGGCGTTGGCCACCGTGCTGCCGCTGGCGCTGGGCTTCGGCGTCACCTTCATTGTGGCGCAGGTGTGGCGCTTGGTCGCGGGGTGACGCGCAGGGCGGGGGCGCCAAAGTCGGGTTGGCAGCAGGCCTTGGTTCATCGCGCGGGCTTGCGGTTGGTTAGGGCGCGGGGGTTGCGCAGGTCGTCCAAGGTCGAACCCAGGTGCATGAGGTTGTCGATGCAGACGGCGCCGGTTCTCGCCAGCACGTCGCGGTAGGCGGGCATGGCGCGGCCGCCGACAAGCAGCGCCGTTTGCGGCGGCAGCGCCTCGCGCAAACACTCCAACTCGCCTGCCAGTTGCGGATCGTCTGCGGGATAGACCACACTCAGGGCGACGGCACGCGCCTGCTTGAGGACAGCCGCGCCGGCAAGCTCAGCCGCTGGCAGGCTGGCACCCAGGTAGATGACGCGCCAACCGCAATTCACCGCGGTGGCCGCGACGAGCAACGCGCCGAGTTCATGGATCTGGCCCGCCGGGGTGGCAACGACGAGCAAGGGTGCATGCTCCGGCACGGCGAATGGCTTGGCGGCATTTTCCAGCGCCGCCCGGATGACCGCCGTGGCAAAATGTTCATGGGCGGCCGTGATCGCGCCATCGCGCCACATTTCACCCAAGGCTTGGCTCAGCGGGGCGATGAGCCGTTGCAGCAGGCCCATCGCGCCCAACACGGTCGCGGCACGCTTGAGAACCGCTTCCAGCGCGGTGGCATCGAGGGCCTTGATGGCAACCACGCAGTCGTCGAGAAAGCAAGCGGGGGCGGACGTTGCGGGCACGGGGTGATCGGCGTGGTGACCGGCGTCGTCGGCGGATTCGGCCGCCAGCTTGCGCAGCTTTGCCATCGGCAACTGAGCCACTTGGCTGATTTTGTAGCCTGCCTGGGTGACCTCGCGCAGCAAGTTGAGCCGCTCGATGTGCGCCTGCGCGTAGAGGCGCCGGTTGGTTGGGGTCCGCTGCGGCGCCACCGCGTTGTAGCGCTGCTCCCAGATCCGGATGACATGCATGCTCAGCCCGGTGAGGCGGGAGACGACTTGGATGGGATGGTGGGCCTCTGGCATTTCCTTCACAGAGTCTCCACAATGATCGGCCTCGTGCAAGCGCAAATCGCGCTTGCCGCCACCTTCCGCCGCCCACCGTCACGCTCATTGGCGGCCGCACTGCGGTGAATCCACCCCCACGCCGGACCCGGCGCCGGACACGGCGGCGGGGAGGTTTCGACAATTTTCCGACCGTCATTTGACATTCCACAAACTTGCGACAAGTTGCAGGCATGTTCGCTCACGCCGCAGGTGCCGAGCGGACGTTGAGAACACAATCCAACCAACCAAACCAACCAGATGAAGAACATGAAATCGTATTCACCGACCCGCCGGGGGATTCTTGCCACCATCTTCGTCGCCGTGGTGGCGCAGTTGCCGCTATTGGCGGCCCAACAAGAACTGGCCGCTTTTGCGGCGGCCGACTGCGTGAAGCTCTGGACCTCCGTCAATGATGGGGTGATGGGCGGGGTTTCCAAGGGCGGGTTCAAACGCAGCGAGCAGGGGACGTTGCTTTTCAGCGGTGAGCTTTCGCTCGAGCGCAATGGCGGCTTCGCCTCCATCCGCACCCAGGAGCGCAAGCTGGACTTGTCGGGGATGGGTGCCATCGTCGTCAAGGCACGGGGCGACGGCCGGACTTATTGGGTGGAACTGCGGGAGGCCGGCCAAATGGGGGCCAGTTCATACCGGGCCTATCTCCCGACCACGGCGGGGGAATGGCGGGAGACGCGGATTCCGCTGGCGGATTTCAAGCTGCAGGCATTCGGGCGTGCGCTGCCGTTCAAGGCTCTCAATCCGGCAGCGGTAGCCTCGCTTGGGTTTACCCTGGCGGACAAAAAGGCGGGCGCTTTTGCCTTGGAGATCGAGTCGGTGAAGGCGACCGATGAGCCGGCCGGCCCTGCGGGCGGCGGCGTCCAGGGCGGCAAGACCCTGGTGGATGTTGCCACGGCTGCCGGTGGATTCAAAACCTTGCTGGCCGCTGCCACTGCTGCGGATCTGGTCGGGGTGCTTGCGGGTGAGGGGCCGCTCACGGTGCTCGCACCGACGGACGAGGCCTTTGCCAAACTGCCCGCCGGGACCGTGGAGCGCCTGTTGAAGCCGGAGAATCGCGAGCAACTGGCGGCCATTCTCAAAAATCACGTGATTGCGGGCCGGGTGACTTTGGCCAAAGCCCTGGAGTTGGGTGAGGCCTCCACCTTGGAGGGCTCGAAGATCGCTGTTAGCTTCACCGGGGGACGGGTGCGGATCGGTGCCGCGACGCTGGTCACGGCCGATATCGCGGCCTCCAATGGCATCATCCATGTGATCGACCAGGTGCTGATACCGGCGGCCCCGGAAGCGTCCGCGCCAAGCCCAGCCGGGCTCATCGAGTTGGCCATCAAGCGTGGTGTGCCGTTATTCAACAAGGGTGACGCGGCGGCATGTGCCGCACTCTATGAGGTCACCTGCGAGGCGCTGCTGGTCATGACTGAAGTCACGGAAAAGTCGCGCGAGGAACTCGGCAAGTCACTCGCGGCCGCGCGTGCGGAGGCGACACCGCGGAATCAGGCCTGGATCCTGCGCGATGGGCTGGACCGCGCCTTGACGCAGTTGAAAAAAATCGCGGCGGCGCCGACCCGTTAGTTCCGCTGTCCCGTCATGGTGAGGTTGCGGCCCCTTGCGCGCACGGTCTGCGGCTGGGAAGCCGCAGCTGCGGCATGCATATTCCCGCCGCCTAACCGGCGGATTGCCGTTGCACGATGCCCTTTGACCATGCACACGCCTCGATGAGGCGCAGCCGCGCCGTTCTGGTCATGGGTCTTGTTGGAGCGTGCACCCCCAGGCGCTGCCGCTGCCCTACAACCTTGGGGCCTCGGCGTTCAACGCGACCCGATTTTTTGATGCCAACGGCACGCTAGGCGAGCAGCCGTGGATCCTGCGCAAACACCAGGCCTTCCGGCCGGTGAGTGATCCGGCGTTCTTCTACAGCTCGGTGCCCACGGAGTTCACCAACACCCGCCTGATCGGCCGCAGCGCCTGGAACACCCGTTGGAAAATCGTGATTCCCGCCTACACCCTGCTCAGCGGCTGGAACAGGCAAGTCCCCGGCGCCATTCGCGAAACTCCTTCAAATTGTTTGCATCCTCGTGCAATCAGAGGATATGCGGAGTGTTTGGCCGATCAGGGGTAGTCGGGCATCCGGCGATCACACAATCTGCCCTGTGGCAGCAACGGTACCAAGCCCGATACCACGATCCGACTCCTCGCGCTAGCCAGGGCCCGTCCCAAGTCACCAAGCCGACTGCAAACACCAGGCAGGCGAACCCCTCTAACATAAATAACGCTGCCCATGAAAGCCATCTGCCAAATCCTTGTGTGTCTGCTGGGGTTCGTGTCCACGGCGGCGGCGTTTCCGCCCGCGCCCTATTACACGCTCTACGGGATGGTGCGCGACCAGGTGGGCCAGACGGTCACGGCCGAAGGCGCGGAGATCATCCTGCTCAAGGGCGGGGTTGAGATCGGGCGCACGCCGATCACCTCCGGCCAGCTGGACCACAACTACGAGCTCAACATCCGCATCGACGCGGCACGCAGCGGCACGGTTTTTTACAGCGACAAGGCGGTCGCGGCGCTGGGGGAGTTCAGCTTGGTGGTGGCGATGAACGGCGACTATGACCGTGACGGCCAGAACAATCTGCAGGAATATCTTGCGGGCACCTTCGCAGGCGATGCCACCGAGACCTTTGCCCTGGCGCTCAAAGAGAAGCTGCCGCAGAGCGTGCGCTTCGAGTTCTACGCGATCACCGGCAAGGTGTACACCATCGAGAGCACGCTGGATATGAAGACCTGGACGCGGGTGGCATTCGCCGTGGGCGCGCCCGGCACGGGC
>CAIZNN010000134.1 GCA_903934285.1 Akkermansiaceae bacterium
GATTACCGGTGGTGCGGCTACGGCGAAGCGATGGGCGGCGGCAAGGCGGCCCGCCTCGGGCTGTGCCAGGTGGCCGGTCACGGCGAGCGCGGCGAGACGGCTTGGAACACCCCCGCCACGCCCAAAGGCATGAGCGCGGCGGAAGTGTACCGGTGCTGGTTGTTTGAGGATGGGAAGACCCGCGAGACCCGCAGGGACAAGGCCACCAAGGGCGGGTTTTCCACCGAGACCGCAGCGGCAGAGAAAAAGCGGAAGGGGAAATTGAGCCGCGCCGCGTTGTTGCGCTGCCGGGTGCGGTATTTTTCCGACGGGTTGGTGCTGGGCACGAAATCCTATGTGGACGGGGTGTTTGAGGCCTGTCGCGGCCATTTCGGGCCGAAGCGAACGAGCGGCGCGCGGGCGCTGCGCGAAGACGCCCAAGGCAGCTTGTTCACCGCACGCCAGTTGTCAGTGAGAACGGTGGGGTGATGTCATGATGTTCACGCAGGGCATTTGGCTGATTGGGGCTATGCCAGGCACAGAGCCTGTGTGCGCCGCCACCGCCTTTGATCGCCGGGTGCTGACTTCCTGGCCCCGATGCCAGAACGCTGTTGTCTAACATCTGACATCCGGACGTGAGGAGCCTCTGGACATCGGCAAAGGGGACCATGGCGCTTGATTCCGCTCCGGAAATATATCCCGTACCTCTGTTGGACAGGCACCGCCGCCCCGGCGCGCCTGCGCCATCGGGTGCCGCATGAATGGCCCTCACGTCACTTGGTTCGGCGCGAACCGGCCTGCTTGTTTAGCTAAATCGTTGTTTGGCCAGTCTTAAAGGAATCCCTGCCTTGCCCGTTAGTCGCCCTCGGTCGAAGCCACCGCGGATAAAATTTTGTTTCTTTTGGCGAGTCAGCGCTTAGGCTGCGCGGGCGTTCCGCCCGTCACCCCCTCTATGTTCCGGATTGTTTGCCCATCGCTTGCCGCCTTGTTGTTAGATTGCGCCCTTGGCGCGGCTGCCCCGGCCCCCGCCCCGGCCCTCGTCCCGGTCGGGGCGCACCCCGGCATCGAGATCCCCACCGGCACCACCCTCAAACCCGCCGCCGCCGCCGCCCCATCCGGCGGCCTATCCCCCACGGCGCTCGCCTTTGATGAGGCGGGCGGGATGTTACTCACCGAGAGCCAGTGCCGCGGCACGGGAGCGGCGGAGGAGCACCCGCAGCTCGCTTGGTATCTCGACGACCTGGCCGCCCAGACCCCTGCCGACCGGGGCGCCGTCTATGCAAAATGGAAGGACCGGATCGCGGCGGCTTATCTAACGACGCAATCCGGGCGGGTGCGGCGCTTGGCCGACAGGGATGGGGATGGCGTGTTTGAGGAATCCAAAGTTTTTGCCGCAGGTTTCGATGGGCCGCTGGAGGGGGCGCTCGGCGGGGTGTTGGCTTATCAAGGCGGCGTTTATGTTGCCTCGATACCCAAGCTGTGGTTGCTGCGCGACGCCGACGGGGATGGGGTGGCCGACGAGCGCACGGTGCTGCAGGATGGCTTCGGCGTGCGGATATCCCCGGTCGGGCATGACCTGCGTGGGCTCACCCTCGGCCCGGACGGCCGGATTTACGGCACCCTCGGTGACTGCGGCCTGAACCTCACCACCAAGGATGGGAAAACCTCTGCCTACCCCAACCAAGGGTGCGCCTTCCGCATCGAAGCGGACGGCTCGGGATTTGAGGTGTTTCATACCGGCTTGCGCGCGCCCGGCGGCGTCACCTTCGATGCCTTCGGCAATGCCTTTACCGTGGATGGCGGGGCGGGCCAAGGTGATGCGCCGCGCCTCATCTATCTGATCGAGGGCGGCGACTCGGGGTGGCGCATGGAGCATCAGGCGCTGCACGGGTTTCATCGCCAAATCGGCCTGGCCACCCAGCCGCCATGCCCATGGCTGGATGAACATCTGTGGGAACTCTGCGGTGACCTCCAACCCGCCTATCTCGTCCCGCCCGTCGCTCACCTCAGCGCCACCCCCACCGCCCTAACCAGTCACCCCGGCACTGGCTTCCTCGAAGCCGAAGCCGGACGCTTGCTGCTCTGCGAGCAAGGCAGCGACGCGGCACATTCCGGCATCCAGTCGCTTGCCATCGAAGCCAAGGGCGCGGGCATGCAACTGGCCGCATCCCGCCCGCTGCTGCGAGGCCTCGCCGCCACCGCCGCGGCCTATTCTTGGGATGGTCGCCTGTACCTCACCGCCGGCGGCGAAAATCCGGTGTTTGCCGTGGATGCCGGGACCCACACCTGGCGCGCCGACGACGCCAGCGCCACCGCCAAGCTCATCCGCGAAGGCTTCACCCAGCGCGACTCCGCAGAACTCGCCACGTTGCTGCGCCATCCGGACTCCCGCATCCGCCTGCGCGCCCAACTCGCCCTCACCCGCATGCCTGATGCCCTCGCGCGCTTTGCCGCCGCCGCCGCCGCGACGGATGCCATGGAGCGGCTGCACGGCATTTGGGGAATTGGCATTCTCGCCCGGCGCGGCTGTGGCGTGCCGATGGCCACCAGTGCTGCCTTTGGCGACATTCCCGACAACAAAGTGCGCATCGCCGCCGGTCACCAACTGGCGGGATTGCTCAGGCATCCCGATGCGGAAGTCCGCGCCGAAGCGGCCCGCGCCATCGGCGACGCGCAGAACCAATTTGTCCGCCCGACCGATGTTAGGGCGGGTGATCGCCCGCCCCAGCCGAACACGTTCACCACCGCCGAAGGCCTGCCTCTTGCCGCCCTGTTGTTCGACGAGTCGCCGCGCGTCCGCTTCTTCGCCGCCATTGCCATCGGCAAACTCAAAGCCCTCGGTTTCTACGGCTCGGTCTGCGATTTTCTCAAGGCCAACGACAATCGCGACCCCTATCTGCGGCATGCCGGCGCGTTCGCCTTGCAACACATCGTGACCGACCCCGGCATGCTCGCCGGCCTCGAACGTCATCCCTCCCCGGCCGTGCGCCTTGCCGCCGCCGTCGCCTTGCGCCGGATGGGCGACGCGGCGGCGGCCACCTTCATCAACGATACCGATCCGCGGGTCGCCGACGAAGCGATCCGCGCCGTCACCGATCTGTCGTTGGACGAAGTGCGCGTCTCGCTGGCCTTGTTGCTCGACAACCTTGCCGCCCGCCCTTGGTCGCCCTTCACCTTGCGCCGGCTCATTCACAACGCTTTCCGCCTCGGCACCACCGAAGATGCCGTCCGCCTGCTCAAAGTGGTCGGCGATCCCACCATTCCCGTCGAGGTGCAACAGGAGGCCCTGCGCTTGCTCGCGCTGTGGCAAGATCCTCCGCCGGTCGATCAATTGACCGGCCACTGGCGGCCCTTGGCCAAGCGCAACCCCGCCACGATCAAACCTGCGCTGAGCGCCGAGCTGCCGCGACTCCTCAAACAGGACGGCTTCATCCGCGCCGCCGCCTTGGAACTCGGCAAGCAATATCAACTCGCGCCCCAAGGAGGGCCGGACGCCGCGCCGCCCGGCCCATGAGATGCCAAGCGCAGCCTTGCAATAGGCGCGGGTGCCCCGAGGTGGTGGTGGCCGGCCAGGTGGCCCGCCGCGGAATGGCGTCCCGGCCAGACCGGCCGCAGTCCCGGACAACTTCGGGCTTGGAAAATTCCCGGTGCGTGCGGATGCTGCGCGCATGCCGCAACCCCACATCGATGTGCGCTACGTCGCGAAACTTGCCCGGCTGGAACTCAGCGATGCGGAAATCGCGACTTTCCAGCAGCAGCTTGATGCCATCCTTGGCTACGTCGAGACCCTCTCGCAACTCGACGTCAGCGGCATCGAGGCCACCGCCCACGCGGTGCCGGTGTTCGGCCGGATGCGGGCCGACGAGCCACACGACAGCCTGCCGGCGGCCGCGGTGTTGCACAATGCACCGGACCAGTCCCAAGGCCAGATCCGCGTGCCCAAGGTGGTGGCCGACGCCTGAGTCATCCTAACTTTTTTGCCACATGTCCCTCAGTTCACTTCGTCAGCAACTCCTCGCCGGGGCAACCACCCCAGCCGCCATTCTTGGCCAGCTGGCCGAGGCCATCGCCGCCCGCGACGGCCACACCGGTGCCTACCTATCCCATGATTTCGCCGCCGCCATGGCCGAGGCGGAGCGCGCCGATCTGACGTTGCCGCTGGGCGGCATTCCGATAGCCATCAAGGACAACATCAACGTCCTCGGCCAGCCCTGCACCTGCGGGTCGAGGTTCTTAGCGGAAAACTACCGCTCCCCCTACGATGCCACCGTCATCCGCAAGCTGCGGGCTGCCGGTGCGATTCCTTTCGGGCGCATGAATCTGGATGAATTCGCGATGGGATCGTCCACCGAAAACTCCGCGTTGCAGACGACGCGCAACCCGCACGATGGCGCGCGGATTCCCGGCGGCTCGTCGGGCGGGTCCGCCGCCGCCGTCGCTGATCACACCGCCATTGCCGCGCTCGGCTCGGATACCGGCGGCTCGATCCGCCAGCCTGCGGCGCATTGCGGCGTGGTCGGCTTGAAGCCGTCATATGGCCGCGTGTCGCGCTACGGCTTGGTCGCCTTTGCCTCGTCGCTGGATCAAATCGGCCCGCTCACCCACAGCGTGGAAGACGCCGCGCGCCTCTTGCAAGTCATCGCCGGCCCCGATCCGTTGGATTCCACTTGTCTGGACGTGGCGGTGCCGGACTACCTCAGCGGCCTCGATGAGGGCGTCAAAGGACTCAAACTCGGCCTGCCTAAAGAATATTTCGGCGCGGGCATCGATCCGGGGGTGCGCCGGCAGGTGGAGGCCGCCGTCCAAGCGCTCGCCGCCCAAGGTGCCGAGCTGGTGGACATCTCGCTGCCGCACACCGCCTATGCGGTGGCCACCTACTATGTCATCGCCCCGGCCGAGGCGTCGTCGAATCTGTCGCGCTTTGATGGCATCCGTTACGGCCACCGTGCCGCCAGTCCGGTCGACCTGCTCGACCTCTACCAACGCTCGCGCGAGGAAGGCTTCGGCCCCGAAGTGAAACGCCGCATCATCCTCGGCACCTATGTGCTCTCGTCCGGCTACTACGATGCCTACTACAGCCGCGCCCAGAAAGTCCGCACGTTGATCCGCCGCGATTTTGAAGCCGCCTTCGCCCGGGTCGATGCCATCCTCTCCCCGGTGGCCCCCACTCCGGCGCGCAAACTCGGCGGCCTCGCCATCGATCCGCTGCAGGAATACCTGTCGGATATCTTCACCCTCGCGCCCAACCTCGCCGGCATCTGCGCCATTTCGGTGCCCTGCGGGGTCACCGCCTTTGATGGCGCCAGCGCCTTGCCCGTCGGGCTGCAGATCCTCGGGCCGCACCTGGGTGAAGCCACCTTGCTGCGCATCGCCCGTGCCGCCGAAGCGTGCAGGTGAGCGGCGCGCCACCGCCAGGGCGCGTCAGTTAGGAGGCGGCTCCCCGACACACCGCCGCGGCGCAATCTATCATGATTGCAGTGGCGGGGGTAGTGCGACTCAGGCTCGCGGGGGGCAATAACCGGCCCGTCGAATCAGTCCACCGTCACGACCTTGACGGGCTGGCCCACCGCCACTGCGCCCACCGCCACTGCGCCCACGCCGCAAGTTGCAAACTGACCGGCACTATCATACCCCCCCCCGTGGAATGCCGCCGGAGGTGAAAAATATACCAAAATACAACTTACGGCCTCCCCGCCATGCTCTTTATTGTTCCGACCGTAACCTCGCTGGCCTTCCGCCGGTGGGGAGTTCCCAATCCCTAACTTGTGATCAGGCCATGATCCTTCCGACATTTTTTGATGCCCCGGCTGGCGTTTCCGATGGTTCCGCCATGTTCAGCGACAGCGTGTGGGCGGTCCTGGGCGACACGCTGTGCCTGACCGGGCGCCAGCGGCAGATTCTCCGCGCGGTGTTTGATGACGCCACGGACGCGGCGATGGCAAACGGCCTGGGCATTTCCATCCGCACGGTTCGCATCCACCTCGGTCACATGTTCCGCAAGCTTGGCGTGGCGGACCGGGCGGAGTTGGTGTTGCACGTTGTTGCCGAGTTCATCCGGTTGTTCGGCGACCCGGAGGCCGGCCTGCCCGCCGATTGGCGGACATTTGACGGCGCTCGCCTCGACCGCCACCTGGATGGCCGCACGCCGCTGCCCGGCTTGCCATGGGGCGCGCTGCGCAACCCCATCTGGCGGAATTGAATCCGCTCCCGGTGCGCGGCCCCCGGCCAAGCGTCACCTGCCGGGTCATGATGGCGCGCCCGAGGCGGGCAACTCCGGTGCATGAATCCGCTCTGGAACTGCGTAACCGCTGGTGCTACGATCCGCCCCACGGGTGGTCCGGCCGCGCACCCTCCACCATCATTGCCCGCCCAATCACGTCCATGAAGCCCCCCACTTCGCTCGTCCTGCTCGCCTTCGCCTGCCTTGTCGCCTCGTGCAACGAGCGGAAATCCCACGTGGCGGCGGCCGGATCCACCGCGGTGGACTCGCCGGCGGCGGGCTATTGCCTGCCGGCTTCCACCGCGTGGGCGGAGGAAGAATACACCCAATGGATGACCCGTGCCGAGTTGCAGTATTTCCAGGAGCAGCCGCCGCAAGGGCAATACTTTGCGCACGTCGAAGGCAGAAATAACGCCGGACTATGCGAATATCGCGCCGTGCGCAGACCCTTGCCCACCGAGCAATACGTCGAGGCGGCCGTCTTCTGGAGCCTGCCTGACAAGGACGCCTTCGAGACGGAACTGCGCCTGCTGCGCGCGGGCTTCGTGCGCAAGAGCATGCAAGTGTTTGTCGATGCCTCGGGCAACGCCTTGCATCAGATCGTCTGGCTCCGCCCCGCCGGCACCCCGCCCGCCCAAGCGTCGCCACCCCCAAGCCCGCCCAACCCGCCGGTCCCCACGCCTGCGATTGCCGATTCCCAAAGCGACGCCACCGCGCCGACCGAGGCCACCGCGCCGACCGACGCCACCGCGCCGACCGAGGCCACTCCGCCTGCGGACGCCACCGCGCCGGCGGAAATGCCGCCGGCCGCCACTGTGGTGGACCCGCGCGAGGCTGAGACCGGGGCTGAGGCCGACGCGCAGCGTCCGCAAAAAGTCATCACCTACACGGTGGTCGCAGGTGACGTGTTGGTGAAAATCGCGCGCCGGCAGCACACCACGGTCGAAGCGATCATGGCGGCTAACAATCTCAAGACCGCCAGCCTGCACATCGGGCAAAAGCTCAAGATTCCCACAAAGTGAGTCCCGGTTTCGATGCCCTCACGCATCAGGGTGTGGATGCGCCCGACTATCGGGACAAGAAGCCAGCGCCTTCGGTGGTTAGATCGGCCGCCTTCCGCCCGGGCATCGGGATTGCTTTCACAGCCGGTGGCGCATCCTAGCACTTCGCCGGCGGTGCAAACGGTTGATCGGAAACCAGCCAGTCCTCGTTCTTGTCGGTGAAGGTCTTCAGCGCCCATTCGCTGGGCAACAAGGCCACCAACCACCCGTTGGCATCGCGCGCCAGCACCGCCCCCAGCGATAGCCCGGGCCGCGCCTCCGGTGCCAGCGCATCGCCCGCCAGCGGCTTCAGCCAGCGCGCCAGCGTCCAGCTCGCCGACTCCAGCCGCGTCTCTGCAGCATATTCGCCTTCGAGCCGGTACTGCAGCACTTCAAACTGCAACGGGCCCACCGCACCTAACAAAGGAACCTGCGCGGCGCCCGAATCTAACAATTGAAACTCGCTCGCCACCCCCTCCTTGAGCAATTGTTGGAGGCCATCGCGGAAGCGCTTGTACTTGGCCGTGCTCTTGTTGTGCAGGAAGGCGAAACACTCGGGCGCAAAGCGCGGGATTTCATCAAACGCCACCTCCGGCGTGGCCGCCAGGGTGTCTCCGATGAGCAAATCATAGTTGCCGACCAGCCCGACGACATCGCCGGCATAGGCATCGTCGACGGTTTCCCGCTCGCGGGCAAACAGCCGCTGTGAATTGGCCAGTCGCACCCGCTCGCCGCTGCGGGTGTTGAGCACATTCATGTCGCGCTCGAATTTGCCCGACACAATCCGGATGAAGGCCACCCGGTCGCGGTGCTTGGGATTCATGTTGGCCTGGATCTTGAACACAAACGCGGAGAACCCGCCCGCCGCCGGATCAATCCGCATCCCGCCCCCGGTCCGCGCCACCGGCGGCGGCGCCAACTCCAGAAACCTGTCCAATAACAATTGCACGCCAAAGTTGTTAGCCGCGCTGCCGAAAAACACCGGCGTCAATTTGCCGGCCAGCACGGCGGCCAGATCGAAATCCGCGCCGGCCCCTTCCAACAACTCCAGCTCGTCGCAGACCTGGCGGTAGGTCGCCTCTTCCATCGCCGCTTTCACCGCCGGATCCTCAATCCCCTTGACGCTCACCGGCGCCCGATACGCGCCGTGCACCGTGCGCTCGAACAAATGCACTTGCTTGTGCTCCCGATCATACACGCCGCGGAAGCGCGGGCCATCCCCCAGCGGCCAATTCAGCGGAAAGGCGTGAATCCCGAGCACCGACTCCAACTCGTCTAACAAATCAAGCGCCGGCCGTGCCGGGCGGTCGAGTTTGTTCATGAAGGTGAAGATCGGCACGCCGCGGCGGCGGCACACCTCGAAGAGCTTGCGGGTTTGGCTTTCAATCCCCTTGCCGGCATCCACCACCATCACCGCCGCATCCACAGCCGTGAGCACGCGGTAGGTGTCTTCCGAAAAGTCCTTGTGGCCGGGAGTGTCGAGGATGTTCACCACGCAATCGTTGTATTCGAATTGCAGCACGGTGGAACTCACCGAAATGCCGCGCTGCTTCTCCAATTCCATCCAGTCCGAGGTGGTGGCGCGTTGGTTCTTGCGCGCCGTGACGCTGCCGGCCAGCGTCAGTGCCCCGCCATACAGCAGGAATTTCTCGGTCAGCGTCGTCTTGCCCGCATCCGGGTGGGAGATGATCGCGAACGAGCGGCGGCGTTTCACCTCACGGAGCAACGCGGGAATGGGAGTGGCGTAGGGGGACAGCGACATGAACAAAACAAAGTGCGGCGGCGCGCCGGGTCTAGCGCCGCCAGCCTCATCAAGCAAGGCCAAACCCGCGTCGCCACGCTCCACATGCCCGGCGCGGCGGCTTGAGGAGTAATCCGCACAGTCCCCTGTGCGGTCTTCAGCGAATGAGCAGCCAAGCCTGCCGCTCCCCCCAATCCTGGAGCCCTTGCAACCGGCAAGGTGTTGTCGTCAGGTCAAATTCTTCGTCTTGTCGTCTTGTCGTCTTGGCGTCTTGTCGTCTTGTCGTCTTGGGTCTGGGGCGCAGCCTCGCTAGACATCGGCCTTGCCGCCTTCGTGCAGGATGCGCAGGCCTTGGCGGACGTAGTCGACACCGGACCAGACGGTGGCGGCGGCGGCGATGACGCACGGATAGAGCGGCGAGAACGGGACCACCTTGAGCATGATCCACCCGATGGCCACCATCTGCGCGACGGTGCAAATTTTGCCGCTCCATTGCGGGGCGATGTGCACCCGGTGGCCGGTGAAATGCAGCACGTTGATGCCGCCCAAAATGATGCAATCGCGCACAATCACCAATGCGGTGAACCACAACGGCAGATGCCAATTGTCCGGGCCCCAGTCGACCGCGGTGAGGGTGATGATGGCGGTGAGCAGCAGGGATTTGTCGGCGATGGGGTCGATGATGGCGCCGAAGTGCGAGCGCTGGTTGAAGCGCCGCGCGATCCAGCCGTCCAGCCCGTCGCTGGCCGCCGCGGTCACAAACACCGCCAGCGCCGACCACCGCAGCCATTCCTGCGGTGCCTTGGCCGACACACTATGACCATAGTAAATCGCCAGCACGGCAAACACCGGTACCAATAGCAATCGCGACAAGGTGATCTTGCTTGCGAAGGTCATGACCTGATGCAAGCACAGATCCGTCCTGATGGAAACGCAAAAAATTCCAGGATTCCTGATTACCCAGCATCCACAGCAAAGCCCCGCTTGATTGTTGCCGCGGCATCCCTAATCTTTCCCCGCAACGATGAGTACCAACCACCTTCGCTATTCTCCGGGGCATGTCCTGACCGCCGCTGCTTTCATCGGCAGCCTGGCGTTGGTGCTCGCCGCCGGCCTCGGTGCCTTGGGCCTCACCGATCAGGCCGATGCCGCCATCGCCGGTCTGTTGCGCCAGGCGTTGCAGCAGAATGGGGCGTTTCCCAATGCCGTGCCGGCATGGGGGCTGTGGCTTGGCACCGTGCTGCTCGCCTACGGCCTGGCGCTTGCCATGCTCGGGGTGCCCGGCACTTGGCGGCGGCTGGTGTTGTGGCTTTCCACGTTAGGCTTGGTGGCGGCGTGGGCGCCGGTGCTGGCCTTGGCGGCGCATGCCCCGGCCGTTGCCGCGCCGCTCATCGCCACCGCGTGGTCCGGCGCTTGCGTGCTCGTCTACGCCCACTCGCACCGCCTGCCCTGCGAGGAGGACGCCCCCTGATGCGTTGTTAGACAAATCTCCCCACTGTTCCCACTCCCATGGCCCAAGCTGATTTCCCGCAACCCGTCAAAGTGCTCATCGGCGAATTGAAACGCCTGCCGGGCATCGGCCCGCGCAGTGCCGAGCGCATCGCCATCTGGCTGCTGCAAAGCGCCAAGGCCGATGCCCCCGCGCTCGCCGCCGCCCTCACCCATGCCAAGGCCAGCATCGTCGCTTGCCCGGTCTGCGGGTTTTTCGCCGTCCATGGCTCTTGCCAACTCTGCGAGGATCCCAAACGCGACGATCTAACACTCTGTGTGGTCGAGCAAGCCACCGACGTGCTGCCGCTCGAACGCTGCGGTGCCTTCCGCGGCCGCTACCACTGCCTCGGCGGCAAACTCTCGCCGCTCGACCGTGTCTCACCCGACGACCTGCGCATCCCGTCCTTGCTCCAGCGCGTCGATGCCGCGCCGGTGGAAATCGAAGTGATCCTCGCGCTGGGTGCCGACGTCGAGGGCGAAGTGACCGCCAACTATCTGGCCGGCCTGTTGCGTGGGCGCAAGTGTCGGGTATCCCGCATCGCCCAGGGGTTGCCGGCCGGCGGCGGCCTCGAACATGCCGACGAACTCACCCTGCTGCGCGCCATCCAGGGCCGCCGCGATTGCAGCGGGCTATGACGGGCCGGGCAACGCGACTTGAGTGGAAGTCCAGGGATGCGCCCCACGGCGGACCAGTCCGCCGCCGCCCAAAGCGGCGACAAGTCGCCGCACTCCACGGCCTCACTCCTCGAGCCAGCGGGCCAGCTCGTCTTCGAGCTCGACGCTGCGCTTGACGTTGAAGGCGGCCCCTAACTCGATGGTGACGCGCCGCCCGGCGCTGTTTTGGAAATGCAGGTGCACCGCGGTGTGGCCGGGATAGCCGGCGATGATGTAATGGATGTCGTCGAGATCGCGCTCGCTGTGGCGGTTGGTCCACAGCAGCAGCTCTAACGGCCCCTTGCCATTCGCCAGAGTGCGCTTCGGCTTGAGCTCGCTGACCTCATAGCCGGTGAGGCGGCGGCCGCCGGTGCGGTCGTCCACCTGCACCGCGCATTTGAGTTTGACGATCCGGCCCGGTTCTAACAATCCGGCGTCGCGCGCCGGCACGAAGGTTTCGCCCCACAGCATGATTTCGGCGCTGCCGGTGAAGTCCTCCAGCACCAGCACCCCGAAGGGCTTGCCGGTCTTGGTGGTTTTCCCCTCCAGGCTGCGCACCATCCCGGCAAACGCGAACCGATCGCGCGCGTTGGCGATTTCCAAATCATCAATGAGTCCGAGCCGGCGGTAACGGTCCGAATCAATCACCCCGCGAAACTTGTCGAGCGGATGCCCGGTGACGTAAAAACCTAGCAATTCCTTCTCATGTGCCAGCCGTTCGTCCTTGGACCATTCCTCCACCGCGCTGCCGCTGCGGCCGGACTTGGCGGCCGGCGCCGGCGCGGCGAAGTCCATCGCGTCGAACATCGAGACCTGGCCCGAGGCGCGGTCGCGCTGGATCGATGAGGAGGCCGAAATGACTTGTTCGAGCCGCCCAAACATGCTGGCGCGCGCTTCGCCGGTCCAATCGAAGGCACCGGCCTTGACCAGGTTTTCGAGGATGCGTTTGTTGACCACCTTGGAATCCAGGCGCGCCGAGAAATCCTCGAGCGAGAGGAAGCGGCCGCCGCTCCCGCGTTGCTGGATGGCGGCAGCCATGGCGCCCTCGCCACAGTTCTTGATGGCGGCCAGGCCGTAGCGGACGCAGGGCTTGCCATTGGGGCCGGGTTCCGGGGCGAAGCGGAGTTGCGAGGCATTGAGGTCGGGCGGCAGAATCTCCAGGCCCATGCGGTGGCACTCGGAAACAAACACGCCGATCTTGTCGGTGTTCTGGATCTCATTGGACAGCAAGGCCGCCATGAACTCCACGGTGTGATTGGTTTTCAGATAGGCCGTCCAATAGGAAATGTGGCCATAACAGGCCGAGTGCGACTTGTTGAACCCGTACCCGGCAAACATCGCGATCTTGTCGAAGATTTGATCCGCGAGCTTGCGGCTGATGCCATTGGTGGTTGCGCAGCCCTCGATGAACATCGCCCGCTGCTTCTCCATCTCGTTCTTGTCCTTCTTGCCCATGGCGCGGCGCAAGAGGTCGGCACCGCCAAGCGTGTAGCCGGCCAGCACCTTGGCGGCATTCTGCACCTGCTCCTGATAGATCATCACCCCGAAGGTGTCGCTGCAGACTTTCTCCAACAGCGGATGCTCGTACATCGCTTTCTTGCGGCCTTTCTTCACGTCGAGCATCTGATCGATGAATTGCATCGCCCCGGGCCGGTACACCGCCAGCAAGTCGATGATGTCATCGATCTTGCCGATGGCATACTTGCGGCAGGTTTCCACCATGCCGCCGCTTTCCAGCTGGAACACGCCCATCGTCTCGCCGCGATTGAGCAACTCGAAGGTCTGCGCATCGTCCAAGGGGACCGTCTCGATGGCAAAGTCCGGCGTGTGGCGCCGGATATGGTGGACGGCCTCCTGGATGACGGTGAGGTTTTTCAAGCCGAGGAAGTCCATCTTGAGCAACCCCACATCGGTGATGGCCTTCATCGCATATTGGGTGACCACTTCCCCTTCATTGCCGCGGGTCAGCGGCACATGCTCATCGAGCGGGCGGTCGCCGATGACGATGCCCGCGGCGTGCACCCCGACGTTGCGGTTGAGCCCTTCGAGCTTGAGGGCGTAATCCCAAAGCTCCTGATAGGTTGTGCTGCTTTCGATGAGCTCGCGCAATTCAGTGTTCTTATCCCATTCGCGGCGTAAAATCGACGGCCCGTATTTGTCCTTGTCCGCCTCGTCGATGGGCTTCGGATCAATCAACTTCGAAAGCCGGTCGCCATCGTTGTAGGACATGCCCATCACGCGCGCCACATCGCGCACCACGCTCTTGGCGCCCATGGTGCCGTAGGTGATGATGTGCGACACGCAGCGTTCGCCGTATTTGCGCCGCACATAGTCGATGACCTCGCTGCGCCGGCTCTGGCAGAAGTCGATGTCAACGTCGGGCGGGCTGACGCGCTCGGGGTTGAGGAAGCGCTCGAACAACAGGCCGAAACGGATCGGGCAGATGTCGGTGATGCCCATCGCATACGAGGCGAGCGAACCGGCCGCCGAGCCGCGGCCCGGACCGACCGGGATGCCCTGGTCGCGCGCCCATTGGATGAAGTCCGCCGTGATGAGGAAGTAGGAGGAAAATCCTAACTGGTTGATGGTGTCCACCTCGTAGGTGAGCCGGGCGGCCAGCTCGGGGTCGTCGGCACGCGCCTCGCCGTAGCGTCTAACCAGCCCCTCGCGACAGACCTTCATGAAGTACTCCTCGCGCGGGCTGCCGTCGGGCGTGCCGAAAACCGGGTATTTCTCCGATGAGGTGGCATCGAGCTTGAGGGTGACATTGCAGCGCTCGGCAATCTCCAAGGTGGCATCACAGGCGCCCGGCACATCCGCAAACAGCGCCCGCATTTCCTCCGCCGTCTTGAAATACAGCTCCGGCGAATAGCGCATGCGGTTCTCATCGATGAGCAAGTGGCCGGTGCCGATGCACAGCATCACATCGTGGGCTTCGTGATCGGTGGGTTTGAGAAAATGCACATCATTGGCCGCCACCGCCTTGAGGCCCAACTCGCCGGCGAGTTGGAGCAAGCCCGGCGTGACGCGGCGCTCGGGCTCCAAGTCGTGGTTGTGGATTTCGACGTAGGTGTTGTCCCTGCCGAAAATCTCACACAGCTCGACGAGGGTTTCGCGCGCCTTGTCCACATCGCCGGCCAGCAACCACTCGTTGACCGGACCGGAGATGCAGCCGCTCAGACAAATCAACCCGCTGGCGTATTGCCGCAGCGCCTCGCGATCAACCCGCGGTTTGCCGTGATAGAGCCCGTCGAGGTGGCCTTTGGTAATGAGCTTGCTGAGGTTGGCCCAGCCCTCGTTGGTGGCGGCCAGCAAGGTCAGGTGCGTGGCGCGCTTGCGCCCGGGTATCTCGCGCTTGTCCTCAATGGTGGTCGGTGCCAGGTAAATCTCGCAGCCCAGTATCGGCTTGATCTTCTGGCTCTTGCACGCTTTGTAAAATTGGATCGCCCCGTACAGGTTGCCGTGATCGGTCATTGCCACGGCCGGCATCCCCAGGGCTGCCGCCCGTTTGGCCAGATCGGCGGTGCGGATCATGCCATCCAGCAGCGAAAACTCGGTATGCAGGTGAAGGTGGACAAAAGATTGGGACATCGCGCGCCCCGATGCTAGCCGCCTGCCGCCCCAGGGCAAGCGGCGCGATGCCCGATTCAGCGATTTTTCCGCGCGCGGGTGCGGGGGGGGATGCCGGCGTCCCGCCGGCTGGGTGCGCGCATCCTGCGGCACTCTCTTCCGCCAATGTTGCGCCCCATGAGACCCAACTTAAGGCCCAAAGGGCCGTTATCCCTTAGCCCAGCCCATCGGGCCGGGCCAGCCCAGCGGGCTGGGTGGGCCCAACGGGCTGGGTGGGCCCAACGGGCTGGGTGGTGGTGAGGCGTAGGATCTGCGGCCTGTAGGGCCGCGATAGGAGGCGCTGCCCACGGATCGCGCCCGCGTTGGGGCGCTGGAATCAATGGCAATCACGGCCCCAGCCCGTTGGGCTGGGCTAAGGAATCGTGGCCCGTTGGGCCACAGACCCCTGTCTATCTCTATCAGATATCCAAGTTATCAATTCCTGTCCGCCCGTTCCCGCAGCAACTCGAGTTCCTCCCATCGGCTGTAGAGCCGGGCGACTTCCGCCTTGGTGGCGGCAAGTTGCGCGACCACGGCCGGTATTTCCGCGAACCGGCTGGCTTGGAAGGTCGGGTCGTTCAGCCGGCCTTCGATGGTTTCGACGTCCTGCTCGGCGGCAAGGATCACCCTTTCGATGCCCTCGAGTTCGTGGCGCTCCTTGGCGCTGAGCTTGCGCGCCTTGGCTGCGGCTGGCGCGGCGGCTTTGTGGCGGGCGGCCGCGGCTCGTGCCGCCACCTGCGCCTGGATCCGCTGCGCCGCCTCGCGGGCCTGGCGCTTTTCCAGGTAATAGGAAAAATTCCCCGGTTGCACCACCACTCCGTTGTCCTCGAAGGCAATGATCTGATCGCAGATCCGGTCGAGGAAATACCGGTCATGCGATACACAAATCACCGTGCCATCGAAATCCGCCAGCGCTTCCTCTAACATCCGTAGCGACGGCAGGTCGAGGTCATTGGTCGGCTCGTCGAGCACAATCAGGTTGCCGCCGTTCTTGAGCACCTTGGCCAGCATCAGGCGCGCACGCTCTCCACCTGATAGAAGGTCGACCCGGTCATTGATCCGCTGGTCGTTGAAGAGAAAGCGCCGCAGATAGGCGCGCGCCCCCAGCGGCTGGTTGCCGAACATCAGTTTCTCGTTGCCGTCGGAAACCTCGTCTAACAACGAACCGGTGCCCTCAAGCTGCATCCGGGTCTGATCGATATAGTTCACCTTCACCCGCTTGCCGATCACCGCGGTCCCCTCGCTGGCCGGAATCGCCCCGAGGCAGAGTTTCAGCAAGGTGGTTTTGCCCACGCCGTTGCGGCCGACGATGCCGGTGCACTGGCCGGGCCGCAGCGTCAGCGTGAGGTGGCGGAACAACCAGCGCGGCGTCGCGGTGGTGCCGACGTTGACCCCGGCGTTTTCGAGTTCGACGACGATGTTGCCCAGGTCCGGCGGCGGCGGAATGAGCAAGTCCATTTCCCGTTCTTCGGGCGGAGCCTCCATCCCCTCGATCTCATAGTATTGTTCCATCCGGTGGCGCGATTTCGTGCCGCGCGCTTTCACGCCCGAGCGCACCCAATCGAGCTCCTCGCGCAGAAACCGCTGCCGCCGCCGCTCGGTTTGTTCGGCAATCTGCTGCCGCACCGCCTTCGACTCGAGAAACGCCGTGTAGTTGCCAGGATGCGAAAACGCCCGCCCCTGGTCCAGCTCGATGATGCGGGTGGCTATCTCATCGAGGAAATACCGGTCGTGCGTGACGAAAATCACCGCGCCCCCAAAACCTTTCAGATACTCCTCAAGCCAGCGGATCGACTCGGCATCCAGATGATTGGTCGGCTCGTCTAACAACAAGAGGTCCGGCTGGCAGGCCAGCGCCCGGCACAGCGCGACGCGGCGCTTCTCCCCCCCGGAGAGCGGGCCGACTGTCGCCTCAAGCGGCGGCGCATCAAGCGCGGTGGCGGTGGCTTTGATGCGGGCTTCCAGATTCCAGCCGTCGGCGTGGTCGATGAGGTGCAGCAGCTCCGCCAGTTCGGCGTCTGAGCCGTCGCCGCTCTCGTAGCGGCGGATCGCCTCCACGATATCGGCCGCTCCGGCGGCGATGTTTTCCTGCACGCTCAGTTCGGCAGTCAGCTCAAATTCTTGCGGCAGGTAGCCGATTCGCAGCGCGCGCCGCAGGGCGATGTCACCACTATCTGCCGCCATCATCCCGCTCAGGATCTTGAGCAACGAGGTCTTGCCGCAGCCGTTGCGGCCGACCATGCCGATTTTCTCGCCTGCGGAAATGGCCAGCGTCACTCCGTCCAGCAACGTTTGATAGCCGTAGCTGAGGCGAATTTCGGTGGCGGAGAGCAGGGCGGACATGGGGCGGCGGGCAATCTTGCCGATCCCGCGTCAAACGTCCATCCGATACCGCCGCATTGCTGGCAATTCACCCCGGCTGTGGATGGCTTGCTCCTCCACCACCCACCCCATGACGACCCCGTTTCTAACCAACTGATAATTATTTCTCCGCCCCACGAATCGGCGCCCGACCCGCGAGATTGCTAGACAAGGGCGTTCCAGGCTGCCGGACAGTGCATTCGGCCTTTCATTTCGGCTGGTTTAGCCAATCCTTGGCGTTGCCTGCCACCTGCCATGAACACCCTTGATGCTTCCATCTCCGCAGCCCTGCGGGGTGCCACTGCGGTTGTGTTCGACCCCGCACCCTATCATGGCGACCCGGAAACCGATCTCGCCATGCTCGAACTCTTCGGCGGCCCGCTGCCGGAGGCGTTCTTTCGCGGCTACGGCCCCGGCCCGCCCGAGCGCGCCCGCCGCCTGCCGCTGTACCATCTCTATCACGCCCTCAACCACCTCAATTTGTTCGGCGCCGGTTACTCCTCCATGGTCCGGCGCTGCCTCGAGGCACTGCGGCGCAGCGCCCCCTGAAGTGCCAGCGGCCGGAGTAGCCCGCAGCGTCCCCTGTGCGGGTTGCTTCAATGCCCGCCCGCTTCGCACTCCCCGCTCAGATGCCGCTGCTGGCGGCGGTTCCTGCCGCCAGCCTCCGTGCGCGGGTTGGCCGCTTGCCCCGCCGCGTCGCCGGGCGCCTTGAGATACCCCGGCAGTCCCCGCCCGCCGGATGTTAGGTGATCGGCCGCCAGCGCCCCGCCGACCACGGCCTCGTCCACGCCCCATTCGCACAGAAGCAGGTACAATTGCCCGGCCAAGCGGTCCGGGGCGATCCCGTGCTGCTTGCCATGGCGGGCATGCAGGCGTTGCGAGAACTCCCAGAAATTCCAGAAGGGCGAGGCGTGCCGCGGGTGTTCTAACAAAATTGGCAGGGTCCGGGCAAACCGGCCGCTGTTGCCGGCCGCATCCCAGTGGCGGGCGAAGCGCTTGACCTGCTGCAGGGTGGAGAAGTCCAGATCGCGGTTGCCTAACAACTCATAGGGGGCGAGCCGGGCGTAGACCATGGCGAAGGCCGCGTCATGGCGGATGATCGGGGTGCCGCGCAGGCGTTTGAGGATGCCCACCTGGATTTCCTGCGGGCCCAGCCGCCACAACCGGTCGAAGCCGGCGGCAAAACCCGCCAGGCCTTCGCCCGGCAGACCGGCGATCAAGTCGGCATGCACATGCACGCCGGATTGTTCCTTGAGGAAGCGCAGGTTGTCCTCCAGCCGCGCGAGGTCCTGGCGGCGGCTGATGTTGTTAGACACGGCGGCGTCGAACGATTGAATGCCCACCTCAAACTGCAGCGCACCGGGTGGAAACTTGCAGATCAACCCGCGCAGGCCCTCCGGGAAGCGGTCCGGGATCATCTCAAAATGCAGGAACATCCCGGGCTGCCAGCGCGCCAGGAAAAATTGCAGGATCGTGGCACTCACCTCCACGTTGAGGTTGAACGTGCGGTCCAGAAACTTGAACTGCCGCGCCCCGCGCGCCAGCAGCCGCTCCATCTCGCCCAGAAAGCCGTCCAACGGAAACGCGCGCACCGGCAAGTCCACCGCCGACAGACAGAACTCGCAGGAAAACGGGCAGCCGCGCGACGCCTCCACATACAGCACCCGGTGCGCGATGTCCTCGTCCCGGTAGAACACATAGGGGGACGCCAGTTCGGTTAGATCGGGCGGCGCTGGCACCAGCACCTTGGGTGGGGAGGCGCCAGCTAGCAAGCTGCGGCACAACCCGGCGAATGCCAGATCCGCCTCGCCGGTGATGACGTGATCGGCCAGCCGGACAATTTCCTGGGTTTCCGTCTCATAACTGACCTCCGGCCCGCCGAGCACGATTCTAACATCCGGGGCCAGGGCTTTGAGCATCCCGACCAGTTCCGTGCTCGGCCCGACGTTCCATATATAGATTCCCAGACCGATGATTTTCGGTTTTGCGGCCAGCAATTCCTCGGCGATATCCGCCGCCCGTTGCTTGATGTCGAATTCCAGAATCGAGCAGCGCGGCTGCAACTCGCCCAGATTGGCATGCAGGCACCGCAGCCCGAAGGCAGTGTGGATAAAGCGGGCGTTCAAGGTGGCTAGCAGAATCTCGGACATCGGATGGCGCGGCTGGCGGATTTTACACCGCCCCGGGCATTTGTCCACCCGGCAGCGGCGGTCACTGGGTGCCGCTACGAGGCGCGTTTGGCGATTTGCTTGCGGAACAGGGGGATAAGTTCGGCGTCCATCCAGGCGAAGGCGGCGGCGAGGCCGCCTTCGAGGTAGAGTTTGCCGATGGCGGCCTCGACGCGGGTGGGATTGCCAAAAGCGCTGAGGAAATCATTGGAGGTAAGGCGGGTGAACCACTCGCCGTCCATGGTTTGCCGCTCGCGCAGGACAAACTGGCGGGCAAACAACGCCAGTACGGCATCGCCGACCCAGGCTGCTTCACGTTCTTGGCGGAGTTCTTCGTCTTTGCGGCTCACGCGGCAGAGCATGCAGGTCACATGGTGGGTCGTGCGAGTTTTTCCATGCGTTCGCGTGAAATTCGCTCGCGCAGGCGTGTTTCGGACTCGGCATCCCAGTAGCCGGGCTGCAGTTCGATGAACACGGAGGTGTAGGGCAGCGCGGTGGGGGTGCGGATGACCAGCACATCGAAGCTGCGGGTGGCATCCTCTAACAAAGTTAGCAGCGATTGCTGTTCGAGCTCGGTGGTTTCGTGGGCACGGAGAGCCGTTTGGAGTTGCTTGCGATGCTCGTCAATGCCCGGGGTGAAATCGTTGTCGAGCGAGCGCAGTTCGCGGGTGAGGTAGAGTTGCGGCCGGACGTGCTGGGTCTGGCCCAAGGTGCTGAGCACGTAGTCGAGCACCTCGGGAATTTCGACGTTGGCGGCGACCTGGCGGATGCCGACGCGGTTCTGGGCGGGCAACGAGGCCTCGGCGATAACAATCCAATTGCGATACCCGAGCTGCGCGGTCTGGTTGGTGACGGCGACTTTCCACGTGTTGTCGTGGCGGATCAGCCCGCATCCGAGTGATGACACCACCAGCCCAAGCACCATAAAGCATCGCCAAATCCGCATCGAGAAGGAGTTAACGCGTTCTTGGACGCGATGTCAACGCGTTGTCATGAAATCACATCAGCTGCGCGCCGGCTTCGGCCAGTTCCGAGCGCCCGCCGCGATTGAGTGCCATGTGTGCCACGAACGCTTGGCCCTTGAGCCGGTTGCGGGTGTACACCAAGCCGTTGCTGCGGCTGTCCACCTACGGGTTGTCGATCTGTGCGGGATCGCCCACCATCACCAGCTTGGAATCGCGGGACATCCGGGTGACAATGGTTTTGGCCTCGCGCGGGTGAGTTGTTGGGCTTCGTCGAGGATGAAGAACCGGTTAGGGATGGAGCGGCCGCGGATGTAGCAGAGGGCCTCGATTTCGAGGATGCCCTGCTCCATGAGGAGTTCGTAGGGCTTTTTGACGGGCGGGGCCGGACTGTGCGACAGGCCTGCGCGGCCGCCGGGTTCCCGCTTGATTTCACGCCGGATCCACGCCACGCTGCGGCCATGCAACGACTTGCGACGGCAATTGTCAGGTTTCTCGGATACCTCGTGCTGGCCGCACTGGTCGTCGTCCCCCACACCGCGCAGGGCCAGATTACCGCGTTGAAAAAAGCGGTGGATAGTCTGGAAGGCGCCAAAGCCAAGCCGCCCGATAAGCCCGATGACGTCCGCGCGCGGATGCAGCAATGGGACCAGGATGCCCGCGACACGCTGGCGCGCTTGGATGCCCCCGGTGCCGCCAGCGCACTGCCGGAAGGCATCAGCGCGGCGGAACTCGACGAGCGCCGCCGTGATCTGGAGCAAATGATTCTAGCCACCAACCGCGCGCTCAAAAGTTCCGGCGTCGTCGAGGAGGCCCGTAAAGTCCTTGAAAACTCGCGAGCGGCTGAGGTCGCCTGGACCGGTTTCAAAAAACCGCCGCCGTACTCGCTGCTCATGATCGACGACTTGCTCAACGAGCGCGACGCGGTCAACGCCAACCTCAGCTTCTCGGAGGCCTCGTTGGCTAACTACGAACGCATCCTCGCCAACACCATGGCAGATGCCAAGACCGCCGGAGAAGCCCTCAGCAACGCCCTCGGCGCGGTCCAACAGGCAGCCTCCGGCGCCACCGAGGCGGCCAAGTGGCGCCTTGACGCGGCCCGTGCCAAAGCCCGGCTGCTGACCGTGCGCGCCAACTTGCTCCAAGACACAATCAACAGCCACCGCGACCGCCTGGCCGCCGCCAAAATCGATTTGGTGCTGCTCGAACGCCAGGTCAAAATCGCCAGGGCCGCCACCCGCTTCAACGACGAGGACCTCGCCCAGCTCCGCAAAATCTCGGACGAACGCAAACTAACGATCCGCAAGGAAATCGACGCGACGGCCAAGCGCCTCAAGGCGGCCAAGGCCGCCCGCGGCCAGGCGCAGGCCGCACTCGACGCGCTGACCGCCGCCGCCCCGGCCACCGCCACCGCGCCGGCAACTGCCGCCGCCCCGGCAACCGCCGCTGCGGCGGACTTGGAACTCGCGAAGTACCGGCTGGAAGTGGCCGACAGCCAGTTTGAGGTCATGCAATTGCTCATCGAAGGCCTCGAAGGCCTGCTGCAACTGGAAAACATCGCCATTAAGGCCTATCAGGACCGCCGCGCCCTCGTCGAGGCCGGCGACCCGCTGCAACGAACCCACGCGCTCGATGCCCTCGGCGTGCCGCGCGAACACCTCTGGGCGTGGGTCAATGTGCTCGACGACGAGCTGGCCAGATGCAACGCCGAGCTCGGCAAACTCGAGGCGCGCGCGACCTCGCTCAGCTCCGAGGATCCCCGCTTCAGCCTGCTCAATGAACAGCGGGCGATCGCCAGCGAAAAACTCGCCATGCTCCAGCGCCTCTTCCAAGCCGTCGAGGCCCAGCGCAAACTGGTCAAACGCTGGGTCCTCGATTATGCCCCACCTCCCACCCAGGCGGGACTGGGGCAACGCCTCGCCACCTTCGGCAGCTCCGCCTGGGCCACCGTGAAAAAATTCTGGGGCTTCGAGGTGATGAGGTTTGAAGACAAGGTGGAGGTGGACGGCCAGACCATCACCGGCAAGATCCCCGTCACGCTGGGCATGTTGTTACGGGCGCTGTTGTTTTTCCTCGCCGGTTATTGGATCGCCTCCTCCATCGCCAAGCGCATTCACGCCAGTGTGGTGTCCCGCGGCCACATCGCCGATGCCCAGGCCCGCACCTTGCGCAACTGGGGCATGATCGTGGTCGGGGTGTTCCTGGTCATCGGCACCTTGGCGTTTCTGCGCATCCCGCTCACCGTGTTTGCGTTTTTCGGCGGCGCACTGGCCATCGGCCTCGGCATCGGCACCCAAACCCTGATCAAAAATTTCATCAGCGGCATCATCGTGCTGGCCGAACGCAAGGTGCGCGTCGGTGATATCGTCGACGTCGACGGCATCGTCGGCACCGTCATCGAAATCAACACCCGCTCCTCGGTGGTGCGCGGCCCGGACGACGTGGAAACGATGATTCCCAACTCGGTGTTTCTCGAAAACCGAGTGACCAACTGGACGCTCTCCAGCCCCAAAATGCGCCGCAGCCTGCGCGTCGGCGTCGCCTATGGCACGCCGCCGCCGAAAGTGCTGGAGATCCTAACGGAATCGGCGGGGCGCCACGGGCTGGTCTGCAAGGAGCCCGCCCCTTTTGCGGTGTTCGAGGATTTCGGGGATAGCGCGCTGGTTTTCAGCCTCTATTTCTGGCTCCACCCCGGCGGGGCGACCAACTCCATGGTCATCGCCAGCGATCTGCGCCTGATGATTGAAAAGCGCCTGAGCGAGATCGGCATCGGCGTGCCCTTCCCCCAGCGCGACGTGCACCTCACCACCCCCAATCCGCTGCAAGTCCAATGGGTCGGCGACCGCGCGCCGTAGCGCCTTGTACCGGCGGTCGGCTTGTCCGCCATGGCGTCATAGAGCGCCACCATCCCGCGCCAAAGTCATCACACATTCCAGATGGCGGGTGTGGGGAAATAAATCGAAGGGCTGCACATCGCTGAGGGCATAGCCCGCGGCACTGAGCTGCTTGAGATCACGCACCTGGGTGGCCGGATCACACGAGACATAGACCACCCGGGCCGGCCCGAACGCGACCAATTGCTCGAGAAACTCCGGCGTGCAGCCCTTGCGCGGCGGATCGATCACCACCGCGGTTTGCGCCGCGGGAAAATTGATCGAGGCAAACACCGCCTCCGCCGGAGCTGTTAGAAAACGCGCGTTGCCGATGCCGTTGGCCTTGGCGTTCTTGCGCGCCCATTCACACGAGGTCTCGGACACCTCGACCCCGACGACTTGTTGGAAATGCCCGGCCAACGTCAGCGCGAACAAGCCCGATCCGCAGTAGGCATCGACCAGATACTGTGCGCCGCCCGCGGCCGCCTGGGTGGCGACGTGTTGGGTGAAGGCGGGCAGAATGAACGGGTTGTTTTGGAAAAAATCGCCGGCGAGGAATTGCAGGGCCAACCCGCCGATGTGTTCGCAGACGGTGGCCTTGGCATCCGTCTCGACGCGGCCCTCGGAGGCGCGCAACAAAATGGTGGCGCCGCGTTTGAAGCTGTTAGCGCGGGCGCGCAGCCCAGCGCGGATATCCGGCAACGCGGTATTGATCGCATCCATCGCGATCGGGCATTGCGGCACATCAATGAGTTGCGAGCGCCGGCCGAACGCCAGAAACCCGATGGGGCCGAGCTCGCCGTCCTTGGCCTTTTCAAAATGCGGGGTGATCTTGGAGCGATAATTCCAGATTTGCGCCGACGACAAACACGGGTTCACCCGAAACGTGATGCCCGCCATGTGTTGCATCAATTCGCCCACCTGCCGCGATTTCCACGCCAATTGGCTGGCGTACTCGAGGTGCTGGTATTGGCAGCCGCCGCATTCGCCAAACAACGGACAGCGCGCCGCCACCCGCTCCGGCGAGGCCGCCAGCACTTCGAGCAGATCCGCATTCGAGCAATTCTTGTCATTGCGAAACACCCGCGCCCGCACCCGCTCGCCCGGCAACGTGAACGGCACAAACACCACCCAACCGTCGATCCGCCCCACCCCGGCCCCCAGGTTTGTTAGAGCGTCGATCGTCAGCTCGATCTCCTCGTGATAAGCAAACGGTGTGGGCACAAACTTTTTCGGCGGGCGCGGCATGGCAGGCCGCAAGTGTGCGCCGAAGACGGGTGCCGGGCAATGGCTTTCCACCGGAAAAAGGGGGCTCACCCCTTGCAGCCAACGAACCGTCGCCCTGCCCGCCAGCGCAATTTCGGCCAGGCCGGCCTTGCTTTCCGCACGATCCGCGGCATTTTCCTGCTCCCATCATGCAGCATCTCCCCCTCCTTGCCGTCCTGGGCATGGCCATCCTGAGCGCCGCCCCGGCTGCCGCCATCAACCTGACCGTCACCGTCACGGGCATCCTTAATGACCACGGCAAAATCGCCGCCCTCGCCTTTTCTAACAAGCAAGGGTTCCCCGACGACCCGGCCCGGGCCCTCGCCCAGGCCGTGGTGGACGCCCGCAAGGGGTCGGTCACCCTGACCTTGAAAAACCTCCCCGCCGGCCCGCTCGCCGTGGCGGTCCTGCACGACGAAAATGCCAACGGCAAGCTCAACCGCAATATCTTCGGCCTCCCCCTGGAAGGCGTCGGCATGTCCCGCAACCCGGTGGGCAAGAGCGCCCCGACCTTTGCCCATGCGGTGATGGCAATGGACCAATCGTGCAACCTCGACATCACGCTCAAGTATTGGTGAATTTTGCTCTCGGGCCCTCCCCCCGGGCCCTCCCCCCGGCCCCTCCCCCCGGTGCCTGCCGCCCAGCGGCGACGCCAGCATGCAGAGCGTTCGGCCGACCGGGCAACTCTTGGTACTGAGCCTGTGTCTGGCCACAGCTCAACATAATGCCAGCCATTATGTCGTTGACAGTGGTCAGCCGGGCCGGGCCGGGCTTCAAAGCCTGTGTCTGGCCACAGCTCAATATAATGCCAGCCATTATGTCGTTGACAGTGGTCGGCCGGGCCGGGCCGGGCTTCAGAGCCTGTGTCTGGCCACAGCTCAACATAATGCCAGCCATTATGTCGTTGACAGTGGTCGGTCGGGCTTCAAGGCCTTGAGTGGCAGCATCCAGCGGCGAGCAAAGCGGGGTGGGATCATGGCCCGGCTAACATGATGACATCAGCACTGATGCTGAGCTGAAACCCAAGAAGCTTTGCGGTTCCTTGAACAGAGGCGGGTTAAGCCAAGCGCCCTGGCTTGCGGCGGCCGCCACGAGCAGCACCCTTGCCAAGCTGCCGCCGCCCCCCCATACTCCTCCCATGCCTGACTCTGACTTGACCGCGCCGGAGCAAAAGGCCTCCAACGAGGCCCTGAAGCGCATCGCTGACTACGTCCGGCGGCGCAGCTCGGCGCTCGACTTGAGTGGTCTCGGCCTGACCTGCCTGCCACCGAAGCTCGGCCAACTCGCCAAGCTCACCGAGCTCAACCTCGCCAACAACCAGCTCCGCAGCCTGCCGCCGGAACTCGTCAGCCAACTCGGCGGCCTGACCCGCCTGGATCTGTCCCACAACCCGCTGGCCAGCCTGCCGCCCGCACTCGGCCAGCTCACCAGCCTAACACTGCTGTACCTCACCCATACCCCGCTCACCTCGCTGCCACCCGAACTTGGCCAACTCGCCAACCTGACCCGCCTCGACCTGTCTCACAACCCGCTGCGCACGCTGCCGGCCGAACTCGGCCAACTCGCCAGCCTGACCCGCCTCGACCTGTCTCACAACCGGCTTGGCACCCTGCCGCCCGAGCTCGGCCGGCTCGCCAAGCTGACGCGGCTGTACCTGTCTCACAACCAGTTGGCGGCGCTGCCGCCCGAACTCGGCCAGCTCGCCAGCCTGACCCGGCTGTACTTGGCCCACAACCGGCTCAGCAGCCTGCCGCCCGAACTCGGCCAGCTGGCCAAGCTGACGGTGCTCGATTTATCTAACAACCAATTGGCGGCGCTGCCGCCGGAGCTAGGCGGGCTGGCCAACCTGACCGAGCTTGACCTCGACCACAACCAGCTGGGCGACCTGCCGCCGGAGCTCGGCGAGCTTGGGAAACTAACGGTGCTGCGGGTCATGGCCAACCGCCTGACCGAATTGCCGGAAGCCCTGCGGGCGTTGGGGATGTTAGAAAAGCTGTTCTTGCACGACAATCCCGGCCTGCAACTTTCGCCCTCCGTGCTCGGCCCTGATCCCCGCCAGCAGCCGGCGCCACGGGTGGCCGCGCCGAAAGCGATCTTGGATTTTCATTTCGCGCGGCAGGCGGGTCAGACCCGGCCCTTGAACGAAGTGAAGTTGGTGCTGGTCGGGCGCTGCGGCGCGGGCAAGACGAGTTTGGTGCAGGCGATGCGGGACCTGCCGTTCCGGGAACGCGAGGTCAGCACCGTGGGCATCGCCCGCTGCGAGTGGACGATGGAGGGCGATGGCCAGCCGGTCACCGCCCAAGTGTGGGATTGCTCGGGACAGCCCATCAGCCACCTGCTGCACCCGATGTTTTTCAGCGCGCGCAATTTGTACGTGGTGGTGCTCACCGGTCGCGGCCAGCACGAAGGCGAGGATGCAGACTACTGGCTGCGGCTGATCCAGGCGGCGGCCAGCGACGACGATGGGCGGGGACCGCCGGTGTTCGTGGCACTCAACCAGTGGAACGTGGCGGGTAGCCGCCCTGAAGTGGATCGCGGCGCATTGCGTGAGCGCTACCCGTTCATCCGCGGCTTCGTCGAGATGGACTGCAAGGCGAAAAAGGGCCTCCCCGCCCTCAAAGCCGCGCTGTGCCGCGAGTTGGACCGCATGCCTTGGGTGCGCGAGCCGTTTCCCCAAGAGTGGGACGCAGTGCGCCGCGCCCTCGCCGCAGGCGGCACCCAGCGGCCGCACCTCAGCCACGCCGAATACCGCGCGCTGTGTGCCGAGCAGGGCGTGACCGATGAGGGCCAACAAGACTACCTCTCCGAAATCCTCCACCATTTGGGAGCCGCGCTGAACTACCGCAACGATCCCCGCCTGCACGAGGCGACGGTGCTGCAACCGGACTGGCTGACCAAGCACCTCTACGCGCTGCTGCACCGTGCGGAAAAAAAGGACGGCGTGCTTACGCAGGCCGATGTGGAGTTGGTCCTGCAGACGGAACCGGAGGAAGGGTCGCGCGCCTATCTGATGCAGTGGCTCGAGCGCTTGGGAATAGCCTGCGCCGCGCAGGCCGCCGCCGGCAGCGTCTGGCTGCTGCCCGCCGCCCAGCCGGACACGCCGCCTCCCGGCCTGGATGAGTTCCGCGACGCGGCGGAGGCCATCCACCTGCGCTACACCTATCAGGTCCTGCCGGAGCGGTTGGTGACCCGCTTCATGGTGCGGCGCTATGCGTTCATCGAGGAGGTGCGCGAGCACAAGCTGCTGTGGCGCCATGGGGCGGTCTTAACCCGCAAGGGCGCGCGGGTGCTGATCCGCGCCGCACCGCTGGACCGGCAGATGTTGCTCACCGTGATTGGCCCGGGCAAAACCCGCCGCCAACTCGCCAACCTGTGTCGCGACGAACTGCGCGACATTCACGCCGAATTCGCCGGCCTCGAGCCCATCGAGGAAACCCAGCTGCAGGGCGAATGGGTCACCGCCGCCCGGGCTGTTGATGCGCCCGCGCCGGATCGCGACACAACCCTTTCCCAACCCCACTCCCAACCGTGAGAATCCTCCGGTCCCTGCCCTTATGTGCCCTTGTGCTTGGTTCGGTTTGTGCCGCTGCCGCCGCTCCGGCGGATGCCGCTTGGCAAGCCCAAGTGGAAGCCGATTGGCGGCTCCAAGATGCGAGACGCCTCGCCACGCCGGCCCCGGTCGTAACCCGTGAGACAGATGCGGCGGGTGCCGTGGATGGCGTGAAGAACGGCCAGTGGGGCTTTCACACCGATGCTGAAAAAGACCCGTGGTGGCAGGTCGATTTGCAACAAGCGGTCCAATTGGAACGGGTGCTGCTCTGGAATCGCTGCGAGCCGGCCGTGGCGTTGCGCAATTTCCGCATCCAACTGCTGGTGTCGGACGATGGCAAGAATTTCAAGCTGCTCTATCAGCACGATGGCAGCGGGTTTTTCGGTTTCTCGGACAAGCGCCCGTTGTCCATCCCGGTGCACGGCGCCACGGCACGGTTCCTGCGGCTGGCGCTGAGCGTGACCGCTCGGTGCCCGGCGCGGGCACTGCGGCCAACAGCAAACTTTGGAAATTGCTCTCCCAGGCGGACGGTCATGCCGGCGTCACGCTCGATGCCGATAGCACCCGTCGCCTCCTGACATGGTTGGACACCTAGCTGCTCTGCATCGTGGATGGCCAGCACACCACCTGGCAGCAGGCGGCTCCACCAGGCTTCCAGCTCGGGGATGATGTGGGGGCCGTGCTCGGCATCGTGGAAGATCATGTCGTAAAGGCCGTCGAGATCCATGGTGAGCCACTCGGCGCCGGTGTGGGCCATGGCATCGAGGGAGAGGGTGCCGCGGTATTGGCGTTGGGACACCTTGTGGATCGGGTCGAGGGTGGTGACCAGGGCGCCGGTGGCGGCCATCGGCCAGGCAGCATGCCCTTGCCAGGTGCCGACTTCCAGGATGTGGCGGCGGCCGGCGGCTTGGTTGACCAGAGCGTGGAGATGTTGGGGATCGGTGGCGTATGGGTGGGAGTAGTCCCCGGCCTCGATCAGGGCGTGGGGATCAGGGAGTGGCGTGAAGGTGCGCAGCTCGTCAGATTCCCAAGCGGGCCATGCATGATGCGGGGCATGGGTGGCGGCATGGGCGAAGTCGGCATCGTGGCGGTCCATTACATTGGTGCGCCATGGCAGCCAGGCGGTGGGAGTCCGATGCGCAAAGCGGGCGAGGTTGAAACCGGTTTGGTCGAACCATTTGAGGCGGTCATAAAAGAGGCGGGCGGCGGCGAGCATCGGGGCGGCGGAGCGGCGCGCATAGAAGAGGCCGGCGTTGAAGTATTGGTGGCGCGGGACGCCGACGGAATCGGCCACCCGGTTTACTTCGCCATCGTCCCAACGGTCCCGGACCACTGCGAAATCCACGCCGGCCAAGGCTGCGGACGGCGCCATGGGGGAAAATGGGTAGAGGTCGAGATCGGCATAGAGGACGGCATCGCAATCTTCCGGAATGAGTTCGAAGGCGTGGAGTTTGAGCGCGCATGCCTGGCGGGCTGGATCATAATGGCCCAGGCCGCAGAGGGTAGCGTCCACATCGCCGGCGATGGTGACGCCGGCGAGCTCTGGCAGGAGTTTGCGCCAGCGTTTGGCGGCGGCCTTGGCCATGGCCGGGTAACGGTCTCCGGTGGCGGTTAAAAAGAGGTGTGTTTTCATCAGGCGGTTTTGCGGAATGTGATCACGTTGTCGAGTGGGCTCGCCACGCGGGAGGCGAGCTGTGGCAGGCAGTGCAGATAGATCTCGGTGGTGCGGATATTGGTATGTCCCATCAGCTCCATCAGCTCTTGGATCGTTCCACCGGCGGCCAGATAGGATGTGGCGAAGCCGTGCCTGAACGCATGGGCCGTGACGCGCTTGTTGATCTTGCAGCGGGTGCAGGCAGTCTTGAGTGCCTTGGCGAACCCGTCCTCATGCCGGTGATGGCGGCGCACGATTCCTGAATCTGGATCAGTGCTTTCACCTGGCGCAGGAAAAACCCAGAACCACGGCCACTCAGTGGCGGCTTTCGGCATCTTGCGCGAGACAGAGGCAGGCACTTCCACTCCTGGTCTGGCCGCCTTCCGATCCTCTTCCCAGATAGCTCGGTTGATCCGATAGCGAGCGGTGAGTGCAGGGATGATTGCCTTTGGCAAAAGGGTGACCCGATCCTTGCCGCCCTTGCCATCCCGGACGGTGACGGTGCCGGCATGGGAGTCCAGGTCTTTGGAGCGCAATTGCAGGGCTTCCGAGATCCTGAGACCGGAGCCGTAAAGCAAGGATGCCACTTCATTCCATGGGGCTGGCATCAAATCAATGATGGAGATGGCTTCCTCGCGTGAGACCCACACCGGCACACGGTGCTTCTCCGACGGGCGCACCCATTCTGGCAAAGTGCCTAGCGGACGATCCAATGCTCGGTACAATGCGACCAAGGCATTGAGCGCCTGCTTCTGGGTTACCGATGACCTGTTGCCGGCCAGCCAGGAGAGATAAGCGCAGACCTTTTCCTCGGGCGTGTCAGTCGATGATGCTGGCTGGAATCTGGCAAAGCGCGAGGCATGCCCAAGGTAACATTCGCGCGTCCGGCGCATGAGCCTGCGCTCCAACATCCACGCTTCAAATTTCGCTAGGGCTTCGGAGGGTTTCATGGCGGTTGTGATATTTCAGATTTAATTCGGGAGAATTTAACTGTTCGGCTGCACAACGGGCGGCTTGCTCGGTAATTTTTTGTTGTCCTCCAACTTTTGGCAGTAGGAGAAAAAGAGACAGACAAAGATGAGGGCCAGTAGGCCAGCTAGTGCTTCCATGTTAGTAGTATTTAGGGTTACAGTCTTCAGCTTGGCAGATAGGGCATGAGTATTTTTCGACGGGTTGCAATTCATCCGCCGGATGATCGGCCCAATCGCATTCGGGCATTTCCGGGCGTGGTATTTGAGCAAATCTGGCGTTATCCACTCCCATCTCAACTGGGATACCGACTATGCTTACCACTACCATTCCTGCGATGAATCGGAGTACGGTGCAATCCGCCAACGTGAGCTGGACGCGATCCCCGACGCAAACGGGTTCACCGCCGGAATAAAAAGCCGAACAAGATTAGATGAGAAGGCAGGAGGCAGCGGGACTTGAACCCTGTGGTATCTTCTCATCGCCATGAAACCGAAATTCCCAACCGCAACCATCGGCCTCGACCTCGGGGACAAGAAGCACGCCATCTGCGTCCTCAAC
>CAIZNN010000135.1 GCA_903934285.1 Akkermansiaceae bacterium
GGGTTTCCGCGCCGCTGGCAATTCTGGTGGTGGCGATCGTGTACGCCTTGGCGACCAAGGTGGCGTTGCAGGTGACGAGTCTTCCCGGCAACGTCTCCCCGGTGTTTCCGGATGTGGGAATTGCCCTTGCGGCCGTGTTGATTGTGGGGCGCATGGCGCTGTTGGGGGTATGGCTCGGGTCCTTTGTGGTCAATGCCGTGGCCTTTTTCAACGCCACGGCGACCTCCGCCCACTCGGCCGTGACCGCGCTGCTGACGGCGGCATTGATTGCCATCGGCACCATTGCCTGTGCCAGCACGGGTGCCAGTCTGGTGCGCCGCTTCTGCAAGGAGGAACAGCCGCTGTTCAGCGGCTACGGCGTGTTGATTGTGGCCACCGTCGGCGCGCTGGGGTGTTGCATGCTCAGTCCCACCTGCGGGATGCTCGGCCTGTCCTTGGGCGGCTACGTCCCCTGGGAGCGCTTCGGTTATTCCTGGCTCACCTGGTGGGTCGGCGATGCGGCCGGCGCCATAGTCATCGCCCCCTTGGTGCTGGCATGGCATTTTCAACATTCCTTCAAAAAGAGGTCCTGGCTGATGCTGGAAATGGCGATGCTGGGGGTGGTGACGTTGCTGTTGTGCATTTTCGTGCTGTTCCAGCAACAGGCGCACGTTGAGTATTGCCTGTTGCCCTTGTTGCTGTGGGCGGCGTTCCGATTCGGCGCGCGTGGCGCGGCCACCGCCGCGGTGGCCATCGCGGTTTTTGCCATGATCGGCTCGCGCTTGGAAAACAGCCCCTTTGTCGGCAATACGGTGCATGAATCCCTCATGATGCTGTATTCATTCCTGGGCGTGGCCATGGTCTCCATCCTGGTGCTCACAGGCATCCTCTCCGAGCGCAAGCGCGTCGAGGCGGAACTGCTAACCACCAACCTCTACCTGGCAGAGGCCACCGCCCGCGCCAATGTCCTGGCTACGCAGGCCCAGCTGGCCACCATCGCCAAGAGCGAATTTCTGGCCAACATGAGCCATGAACTGCGCACCCCCATGAACGGGGTCATTGGCATGAACGGCCTGCTGCTGGATACCGAACTCAGCGCCGAACAGCGGAGCTATGCCGAACTCGCCCATGCCAGCGGCCAAGCGATGCTCAACCTGCTCAACGACATTCTCGATTTCTCCAAAATCGAGGCCAAGAAACTCGACCTCGAGATGCTCGACTTTGATTTGTGCGGGCTGCTGGAGGATTTCACCGCGACGCTGGCCTTGACGGCTCAGGACAAGGGCTTGGCACTGCACTGCAACGTGGATTGGGCGGTGCCCGCAGGGGTGCGCGGCGATCCGGGCCGCTTGCGCCAGATTCTTGCCAACCTAACGGACAATGCCATCAAGTTCACCGCCTCCGGCGAGGTGGAGATTTGCGTTACCCTTGCCGCGGAGACGGCACACGACGTCGTGCTGCGCTTCGCGGTGCGCGACACCGGCCTGGGCATAGCCAGCGACAAGTACGCGCTGTTGTTTGACAAGTTCAGCCAGGTCGACGCCTCTACCACGCGGCGATTCGGCGGCACCGGCCTGGGTCTGGCCATTTCCAAACAACTCGCCGAATTGATGGATGGCCAGATCGGCATGACCAGCGCGCCAGGCCGCGGCTCGGAATTCTGGTTCACCGCGCGCTTGGCCAAAGCGGCCGAAGCGGCCGAAGCGCCAACCCGGCACCGCGCCCCCACCCCGTACCACCCGCCCCGCGAGACGCCACCCCAGTTCGATGGCTGCAAGTCGCGCATCCTGCTGGCCGAGGACAACATTGCCAGCCAGCAGGTGGCGCTGCGCATCCTCAAGAACCTCGGCCTGCGCGCCGACGCGGTGGCCAACGGCGCGGAAGCGATCAAGGCGCTCGAAGCCATCCCCTACGACCTTGTCCTGATGGATGTGCAGATGCCGGAAATGGACGGCATCGAGGCGACGCGTCACATCCGCAGCCCGCTTTCCACGGTGCATAATCCTCAGGTGCCCATCATTGCCATGACCGCCTATGCCATGCCCAGCGAACGCGAGACCTACCTGCAAGCGGCGATGGACGACTGTCTGGCCAAACCGGTTTCGCCGCAGTCGCTGGCCGCGATGCTCCACAAATGGCTGCCCAATGAAGCCGCTGCCGACCTGCCCGTTCCCAGCCGTGCGGACCCAGCCGCTCCCGCACTCATTGAGACCAACTGACTTGCCTGAACCTCTAACCCGCCTCCCGCCGCCGCGGCCTCGCTCGCCCCCCACCCAGGGCCCGCCACTGGCACACCTCGACCGGAAACGTGGATTTCCAACCTGAAAAATGGGTTGCTTTGGCAATAAGGTGAAAAAGAAAAAATAAAAATAAAAATACCTTGACCTCACCAGTATATTTACGTAGGTATACGCAATCACATGATCCGCACACCCTCAATCGCTGCACGCAGCAGCACCCTCGTCTGCTGCCTGGGTCTCGCCGGGTCGGCAGCCGGGTCGGCAGCCGGGTCGCAGTTGGTGGCGCGCGCGGCGGGCCTGCATGAGCGGTTTTTGGAGGAGCGGCGCGAGGCCTTGCCGGGCTTGAGTGACCCGTTCGGGGTACCGGCAGCGACGCGGGTGGTACTGGAAAATCCGCGAGCGAGGAGCCACGCCAGCGCCGCTTGGAAGCGCAACGTGGTGTCGACGGTGTTCTGGGTGGGCGAGTTGCCGACCGAGCACAATCCGACACCCAACACCCAAAGCGCGTGGGATCAGAACTGGCTGGCGAATTTTGGGGGCTATGACGATCCGGAGCGCCGCGCCGGATATCTGCCGGCCAGCTTCACGCCCTTGCTCAATGCGTTTTATGTGGCCCTGCCCTACAATGATGTGACGCGGGGCGGGGTGCACCGTGCTGAAGCCAGTGAGGTGATTCCGTGGTTTTGGGAAAGCTATCGCGGCGATGGGATTTCAGTGTGCAAAGGCCGCTGGCTGGCCATTCATCACGAGGGCCGGGTGTGTTATGCGCAATGGGAGGATGTGGGGCCCTTTGAGGTGGACCACTGGCAGTATGTTTTCGGCAACGACGCGCCGCGCCCAAACCGCAATGGCGGCGCCGGCATCGATCTGAGTCCCGCCGTGCGCGACTTTCTCAAGCTGCGCAGCGGCGCCACGGTGGAGTGGCGCTTTGCCGACGAGCGCGAAGTGCCCGCAGGCCCCTGGCGCAATGGGTCACCAGCCACCCCCTTTGTGAGAAGATCCCAGCCGCAACTGAATGACAGATAACCCCCAGCCTAACAACACGCCATGAACGCCAGCCACCTCGCCGCCGTATCGGCAGCAGTTCTCGCCGCGAGTGCCCTCGTGACACCACGCGCCCTCGCCGCCAACACCCTGCCGACCACGATCCCATCCATCCCGGTGGGGCTCATGTCGGCTTATCCTACGATCGTGCAAACCGGCACCAAGCCGACCCTCACTTGGAATATTCTTTATCCCAGCAAGGTGAGTGATCTGGTGATGATCAATCCCCCGGGCACCATCATGCCCAGTCAGGATGTGTATGTGACGGTGCAAATTGTCGGCACCAACCCCACCACCTGCGACCCGGCCCAAGGCACCACGCCGCTCTACACCGACGCGCGCCTGAAGCTGAACACCGGCGACTATATTCAACTGTTTTACGGCACCCAGACTGACGTGGATCCAGCCAAGCAGCTTTACATCAAGAAGCTCAAGGCCAATGACACGATCGACTTCAGCGGCCGTTTTGTGCGGAACGGCGAGTGGAGTCCGCTCTACACGACCAAAAACGCCAACTTCCAGGTTGTGGCACTGGTCAACGGACAGACGCCTCCCACCAGTTTCTCCCTCTATCAATCCGCCACGCTGGCGAATTACTTGCGGCCGTACCTGGATTCCGCCGGCAAAGTCAACATCGGCCCGCTCAGCGTGCTCATCCTCATGGAGTTGGGGCAAACCAGCCACGCCAGCCCGTGTTTCGACTATCAGGACCAGGTGCTGCTGGTGACCTTCGGCAAGAAACACCCCAACAACGGCCACGGCAACAACCTCGACGGCGTGGATGTTTCCAACCCCGGCCAAGGCGGCGGCGGACCTAACGGTGAGATTGATCCCTCGGGCGCCATCGATGACGAAATCAGGTAACCCCCACCCCTTGCCTTCATGAAACCGCTGTGTGCCATCTCCCTGGCTCTCGCCGCGCTCAGCCCGCAGGCGCGGTCGCAACAAGCGGCGGCCCCACCCATGCGCGATGCCGCCACTCACGAACAACTCGCCCAGCAATGGCGCAAGGCGGAACAGGAAAACCCCACCCGCACGCTGGCACCCGCCAAGGGCGCCGATCCGTCCAAGGTGAACCAGCCGCCAGACTTGCTCAGCCAGTCCGATATCTTGTGCTTCGCCGGCCGCGCAACCTTGGTGCCGAAGCGCGCGGTGCTGCACATCCCGCCACCGCTGGCGGAACGGCTCAAGTTCCTGCCCGGCGCGCAAATCCAGAGTTGGACCGACTTCTATGCCCAAAACCGCGGCTGGATCAGCACTTTGGAAGTCACCCGCGTGCAAGCCGAGGGCAATCAGCCACTGGCCGAAGATGTTACCAAACGCCTCAACGACAGCGCCAACCTGGTGGTGGCCACCTATCAAGGCGGGCCGATCTCGGTGCTGCCACTCAAAGTGCCGCCCCCCGCAACCCCACCCAAAACCCCGCCCGTCGCCGCCCGTCCAACCAACAACCACCAGCCATGAAACCCCTGCTTTATTGCCTGCTCGCCGTCGGTTTGCTGTGCGGCACCCGGGTGGCGGCCCAGACCGCTACCTACACCAACTTCATCCGCCAAGTGCAGTTCCCCAGCGGGCTCCAGTGGGATGCTCCGGTGGACGCCATGGGCGAGCAATTGTCGGCCTTGGCGATCGACCCGGGCGGCGCGCGCTTCGAATTGTGGACCGTCATGTCGGCGCCGTTGACGAGCTACCTGCTCAGCAGCAGCTATGTGGGCACCTATATTCCGGTGGCGCAAGTAGTGATCACCTCGGAAGACGGTTCGTCGGCGATCCCGCGCACGCGGGCGGACCGGCCGTTCACCGTCGATATCACCATCACCGGCCTGCTGGCCGGCGCGGCGGACCCCGAACCGTCCAAGAGTGTCAAGTTTCTCCAGCACGTGCAATCTTACGGGGTGAAAGGGACCGGCGTGAGCATCGACCGAACCCAGGCCAGACTCATGAGCCAATCGTCCATCACCACCAACGGGACCCAGAAATTGACCTTCTCGCTCAATTCCGTGCCCGGGGAGGATCGCTCGAAAGTGCGTGGCGAGCAGCGATTTTCATTCTTTTCGCTGGCGGACTATCAAGCGCCGGAGTCCCAGCTGGCCTCGCAGTTCATCCAAATCTGGCCGGTGGCGGATGGAGCCATCACGGGCATCACGCAGAATCAACTCATCCGTTATGCCCTGCCGCAGGTGACCCTGACGTTGAACGACCTCTATCCGACTTCCACGACCTACGCCCAGGTTTACAAGGGCGATGCCCAACTCGGCGTCACCGGCAAGATTGTGCCGGGCTCCGCCTTGGTGATCAACGATTCGGTGCCGCAGGACCGGGTACTGACAATCAGGAAGTATGATTCGGTGTTCGACACCGACGGCCGCTGGACCATGGAACTGGTCACCGTGACGCCCTTCGGGATCGACCGGTTGTGCTACGTCAGCTTCGATCTGGACCGCACCATCCGGATGAACAGCGCGTTCTCAACCGTGGAATGATTCAAGGTTTCTTGTCCTCGTCCAACGCCTTTTGCACTTCGTCCTTGAAATTTTCATTGCGATAGATCAAGGAGAACCGTGCCTCCTTGGATTGTCGCAGCAAGTCTTCCACCTCGGTCAACGCCAGCAGTAGAAACAACCCTTTCACAGATTCCCGATGAAACGACAGGGTCTTAGTCGCAAACTTGTCCTCCACCGTCCGCTGTTGTTGGTCGGCGATGAGCGCGCCATGCGCCGCGCTGAGCTGCTTGCGCAGCGCGGCGAAGCGCGCCGCGATGGCATCCGCGGACGCCTCGGGATCGACATAGTGCACCGTCAATTCGTAAAGTTTGCCGCTGAGAAAGCGCCCCTCCACGGCTGCCGCCTGACTCTCCGGCAGCATGCCCTTGCGCGGCTGAATCTTCACAATCCGCAGTGCCGCTTGGTCGCCGGGCAGCACAATCGTCACGTCCAGCGCGTGGCGACTCGCCCAGCCAAGCAATTTTTCGGGCGAATCGCCCCAATGCAGCCCGAAGGGCGGTTCGATGAGCGCCTGGGCGGCCATTGGGCCACTGCTGACCAGCAGGATGGCAGCACACCAAGCCAAGGCACGGGGGGTTCCAGTCACGGCGGGATGGTGGCACCTTTGCGCCCGCGCCGCAAGCCCCGATCCGGGCCGCGCGGATTCATGTTGGTGGAGGCCACCATCTCGCTGACGATTCTGGCGCTCATCGGCTTGGTGATGCTCAAGCTCTCGCTCAATATCCTGCAGCCGCGGCAGTGGACATTGCAGCAGACGCTGACGGATGCCTACATGACTTATGAGCGGGCCTATGCCGAGCGCCTGCCGTTCCAGACCCTGACCTCGGGCACCTCGCCGTGGCCGGCCTATCCGACGACGACGACCACCACCCTGATCCAACTCGGGCAACTGCCCGGCGGCACCGCGGTGACAGGCAGCGTGCTGCGCACCCGCCTGCCGGATTCCAACAATTATCCGCTTGATGGCGGCACCGGCACGACGGGCACCAACCCCGCCAGCATGAAAGTGTGGCAAGTGCAGAGCGTGCTGACCTATCAAATTGGTGGGCGCACCTATGCCAAATCCCGAACCGTGATTCGCTCGCAATGAACGAACTCCGCAGGCAATATCCGCCATTCGCTGCCGCAACCACGCCTTACCCGGATTGCCGGGTTGGCATCTTGTCTCCATTGCAATCCGTGGTTCATCCACCCGCGATTGCAAATCAGCCGGGGAATTGTGGGATGAGCCGGCATCTGCGCTCCGCCCGCAAGGGGTTCACCCTCATTGAGCTATCGCTGGCCATCATGCTGGGGATGGCCATCGGCGCGATGAGTCTCGCCCTGTTCAATCAACAACTGGCGTTCTTGCGCATCTACCGGGCCCAGAATTTCCTCACCGAGGAGGCCCCGATCATCAGCATGCACGTGAGCAAACTGGTGGGCAAGGCCGAGCGCTTCCGCCTGCACGATTCGGTCGCCGATGCGCTCTCCGGGGCCAATCCCCGCTCCGCCGCCTCACCGGTGCTGGTCTTGAACTTCCGCCAACCCGACGGCGTGATACGCGCGGGCATCCTGTCCTTCGAAGACCGCGGCAGCGGCCTGGCGCTTTACTATTATGTGGTTCCGCTCAGCGGGGTGCTGGGCACCCCGCAATGGCATATCACCAAGGTGCCGACCCAAGTCGTTTTCGCGGTGGAGCAAGGCATTCTCCGCATGTCGCTGAGCGGACCCAACGGCGAACTCATCACCTATTCAGGAGCCATGACCCAATGAAATCCTCCCCAGTCAAACCCCGCCCGTCCGGCTTCATCTCCTATCTGTTAGTGCTCTCCATGGGCAGCTTGCTGACGTTGTTGATGGTATTTGCCTACCGCCGGGCAGCCACCTCACACGCCGTCCAGTCCAGCGTCCAACTGCAGGTGGATTACAATGAAAAGGAGGAGGCCATTCTGCGCGCGATCGTGGCCATCACCCCCAACCGGGCGATCCGCGCGATGCAGAGACTATCCAGTTCCAGTTCCACCATCAGCAATCCCCTGCGCTGGGAGAATATTTTCACCGAAGCGCTGGTGCTGGCCAATGCCCGGCAGTCGATTTCCAGCCAGGTGTTGACTTCCCTCGGTGGCACCGGACTGCAGGTGGCCAATTCCGGCGACGCTGCTTTGGGCACCCCCAGTGTGGTCTTCAAGGCGCTTAACTCCGAGACCGGCTATGTGTCGGCGGGCATCAACCGCAGTCTGGGCAGCGGCTATCCGGTGCCACTGACTTGCGGGAATTCAACCGATTCGACCCGCGACAAGACCTGGCCGCTCATTGCGGGCAACAAGTTGTACGGCGCGCTGGCGCAAAGCGGGGTGGCGCTGCCGGTGGCGACGTATCCGAATTTCAACATCATCAACTATCCTAACATCAATTTCGGCTATGCGCGCCCCGGGCAACCCTTTGTGGCCAAGCGCAATTGGTGGGGCTTCTCGGTGGACCTCGCCGAGCCCGACGCGCTGCAGACCGCCGCCGTGAAGTCGCGCCGCAACTTCGTGTTGTCGATTTATGAGATCCCCTCCCAGCTGGCGATTTCCGCTTCCTCGTTCATGAAACTCGGCCAGTATGCCACCGGCGATGCCTGGCAGAATGTCAGCATCAGCGGCGGCATTTTCGCCGGGCGGGCGGTGGTGGAGGGCACCACCGCGCTCACGGCGCTGGCCACCCGCCGCGGCGCCGCCCTGTCCACCAGCACCACGGTCGGCGGGCAAAGTTTCACCGGCGATCCGCTCACGCCGGGAGTGCGTGAGGCCTTTCAACTCACTCAGGGCGACTTTTTCCCCGTCTCGCTGGCATCCGAGAGCGGACGCGCCGCGTTCATCCCGATCAACCGCGGCAACGACTATTTTGACCGCCTCGCCCACACCACCGAATCCGAGGTGTTGTCTTCCACCACCTGGAACAATTATTCGATCGGCGCCCTACAATGCGCGATGCGACTCGATGTGATCCAAGCCGTGAGCTCCTCCAACAAAACCCCCACCAGCCTGCGCTTTTCCTACCTCAAGTCAGGCGTCCGCAAGGACCTGACGCTGCCGCTGACTGCGGGCGTGGCCACCGGTCTGCCGGCCGGTTACATCCATGCTTGCGACGAGAACGAAAGCTACAACTTTGGCACCACCGTGGTCGATCTGGCGTACGGCAAAAACGGCACCTATGGCTATCAAACCGGGATGACCGGCTGGATCACCTTCAACAACGCCAGATTCGGCGACCCGCTGGTGGGAGTCTTCAAGGCCGGCTATTTCAAACCCAGTTACCCGTTTGAAATCAAGGCCCTGCCCTCCGGCAAAACCTGCATCGCGGTCTATCCCAAGCGCTTCGCCGCCTTCCTCACCGCACTGGGCGCGGACAGCACCGCCGTGAATCACTCGCTGGTGGTCAACGTCGATTACACCGTGGCAACCGGCAGCGCCTATCTAACCAAGCCGTCCATCCCGTGCACCGACTTGGATTACGGAGTCATCCTGCAGGAATGCGACAACCTGACATCCTTCACCAAGGGCTTCTCCCTGGTGACCAACCTGCGCCTGTATATCGGCGAGGATTTCAACACGACGGCCACCACCCCGCCGTCCGGCTACACCCCGCCGGATCTGTTTTACCCGCCGTGTTCGCTGTTCGCACCGGAGAAGCGTTATGGCGTGGATATGGACCCGTTCGGCGTGACTATTTCCGGGCAGGTGGGCTCGCTGGCCAGCGAATCGGCCACCGAACCGGTCGGCCCGCTGGATACCAAGGCGATGAGTGGCAATACCGTGGCGGCCAGCCGGCTCCATGTGAATCTGCGGCCCATCACCCATCCCGCCGAACTGCCCCCCATCTCGATGATGAACTGGTTGGTGCTGCTCGAAGAACGCAGACCCGAGTACTACACCTCGAACTAACCGCTCACCTGCGCTCGCCGCACCTCGACGGTGAGGGCAACTCCGGCAATCCGCATGCCCCCCCGGGCGGCGCAATGCCTAACCAACGGTGGTGAACACCCGCGTCTTGCCATCATCTAATCGCCAGGGGCCATGCCCTCCCCCGAGGGATGTCGTTAGACCTTCCTTACCTTGTTCTTGACCTGACGAACTTCGAGCATGAATATATCAAGGTATAACTTCCGGTTTTCTGAAAATCCGATTAAACGTCAACCCGGTGCGATGGTTCAAGCATGTTTCTCAACACCGAACTGCCGCCTTCAAAAGCCCACCCCGTGGTGGCGAATGAATCAGCCAACCCGCTACCACCTGCCATGAAAACCACTCCATCCGCCGCCGTCATCACCGCCGCTCTGGCGCTCGCTGCGTTGGCCTGCCCCCGGGCATTTTCCCAAGCAACCAATCTGTCGATTCCCATCGGCAAGCTGGCCGCCTTTCCGACCATGGTGCAATCCGGCGCCAAGCCCAATCTAGCGTGGAACATCAGCTATCCTTCGGTGGTTAAGGACTACGTCACGGTCACCCCGCCGGGCACGATTACTCCCAAGCAAAATCTGATCTGCACCATCAGGGTTTTGGGGGCTGGCGTTACCACGCAAAATTCAACTGACTCGATCAATTTCATCCGCACCAAGGGGCAGATTCGCTTCAGCGGTTCATCAAGCTGGGCCACGGTCTTCGACGGCAAACAAACCGACTTGAGCGTGCAGCATCAGGAAATCATCAAGACCTACAACGTCACCTCGGCTATGGTATTGAATTTCCAGGGACAGTATTACTATAACAATGATTGGAGCACCATCCGCTCCTCAACCAGCGGTACTTACGTGAAGGCATTGGTCAATGGCGATGTTTGCCCTTCCCGAGTACCGGACTACAACGCGCCTTCCCTGGAACGCTTCCTCAAGCCCTATCTTGACGCCTCGAAGAAAATCAGGATCGGCCCCATGGATGTGATCATTTTCATGGAGTTGACCCATGCGAATCTAGCCGAGATTGGATACGACGAACAAGACTTGGTTTTGCTCGTCACCTTCCGCACACCCTGAGTTCATGCATGCGCAATCATTTCGATCAGCCCGCAGGCTGGGACGCATCTGGCCGGTTGCGGTCATGTGCGGGTTGCACGCGGGGCTGGGTTTGGCCGCGTCGCCCGCGATGCAGGATGCCGCGACCCACGAGCAACTTGCGGCGCAACTGCGCAAGATCCAACAGCAGGATCCGATGCAACTTCTGCCGGCCTCCCAGAGCGGGGAGGCCTCACGGCATGCGCCAAAAGACCTCCTCAGCCAATCGGACATTCTTTGCTTTGGCGGACTCGCCACGCTGGTGCCCAAACGCTCGGTGCTGCGGATTCCGCCGAATCTGGCGCCCCGCATGCAGATCACCCCGGGCGCCACCCTGATGGGCTGGTCCGAATTCTTTGCCCAAAACCGCGGCTGGATCACCACCGTGGAACTCAGCCAAGGGCAAGCCGAAGGCAAGCTGCCGCTGGCGGAGGATCTCACCAAGAGCCTTGTGGACAACCCCAATCTGGTGGTGGCCACCTATCAGGGCGGCCCGATTTCACTGATGCCACTCAAAGTGCCGCCACCCGCCGCTGCCGTTGACCCCAAAACCGAAAAAAGCAAACCATGAAGACCACCCTGTTTCGCCTCGTTCCCATGGTGCTGGCCGCTTGCGCACTGGTCGCGGCCCAGACCCCGGCGGGGTACACCAATTTCATCCGGCAGATCCAGTCACCGTCGGGAGTGCAGTGGGATGCCACCGTGGCTGCCACCGGCGAGCAATTGTCGCCGTTGCCAGTGGATTTGGGCGGCACCCGCTTTGAGTTATGGACTGTCAAAGCATCGCCGCTAACCAGTTATCTGCTGGACACCTGCCTTGTCGGCACCTTCGTTCCAGTGGCATTTGTCGAGATTCACTCGGAAGACCCGTACCGTCCAATCCCGCGCACCCGGGCGGACCGCCCGTTTAGCGTCGATATCACCGTCAGCGGCCTGCTCGGCGGACCCACCGACCCGGTATCATCCCGTGGCGTCAACTTATTGCGGCATGTGCAATCGTATGGGGTTGGCGGCACCGGGGCGGAGATCGACCGCAACCAAGCCACCCTGCTGCCGCAGGCCGCGATCACCCAGAATGGCACCCGGACCCTGAGCTACGCCTTGACTTCCATTCCCGGCGCCGACCGCACGAAGGTGCGTGGTGAGGAGCGCTTCTCGGTCTTCTCGCTGCAAGACTATCAGACGCCGGAAGCCCAGATCGCCTCCCAGTATATTCAAATCTGGCCCGTGGCAGACGGTTCGCTGTCCGGGCTGAGCGCAGGCCAGTTGATTCGCTTTGCCATGCCGCAAATCACCGTCACGCTCAACGACCTGTATCCCAGTTCGACCACTTATGTGCAGGCCTATCAGGGCGACCCGCGCCTCGGCGTGACCGGCAAGACCATACCGGGGTCGGTGTTGGTCACCAATGATGTCCTGCCGCAAAGCCGGGTGCTGACCCTCAAAGACTATGACGCGGTGTTCGATGAGGAGGGCCGCTGGACCATGGAAATCGTCACCGTCACCCCTTTTGGCAGCGATCGCCTGACGCATGTCAGCTTTGATGTTGCAAGAATCATCAAGGTGAACTCCACCCTGACAACCATTGAATGATTCCCATCATTTGAAAACTTGCCCAGCCAACCGCCGCCCGTCCGGGTTTGTCTCCTATCTGCTGGTGCTCGCGATGGGATCGCTGCTGACGCTGTTGATGGTGTTTGCCTATCGGCGGGCAACCGCCTCCCATGCGGTCCAATCCGGCGTCCAGTTGCAGGGCGATTATTGTGCAAAGGAAGAGGCCATCCTGCGGTCGATTGTCGCCATCGTGCCCAACCGGGCCATCCGCGCCATGCAGCATCTGTCCGATTCCAGCGCCACTGCCAACACGGTCCTGCGCTGGGAAAATATTTTCACCGAGGCGCTGGTGGCAGCCAATGCCCGGCAATCAATATCCGACCCGCTGCTCGCGGCGCTCGGCACGACCCGCCCGGTGGTGGCCAATTCCGGGGATGCGCCACTGCACACCCCCGAATTGATCTTCAAGGCGCTTGGCACCGAGACCGGCTATGTGTCGGCGGGCATCAACCGCAGCCTGGGCGCCGGCTATCCGGTGCCACTGAGCTGCAATCATGCCGGTGATGCGACCCGCGACAAGATCTGGCCGATCATCTCCGACAGCAAGGTGTACGGCACTTTGGCGCAGGGCGGAGTGGCTCTGCCAACCGACACTTACCCGCAATTCAACATCGTCAACTATCCCAACATCAATTTCGGCTACACCCGTCCCGGCCAACCCTTCGTGGCGAAACACAATTGGTGGGCCTTCTCGGTGGACCTCGCCGAACCCGATGCCGCCAAAACTGCCGCGATAACCTCACGGCGTGATTTTGTGCTGTCGCTTTATGAGATCCCCTCCCAATTGCCAATTTCCGCAGCCTCATTCATGGAACTGGGCCAGTATGCCGACGGTGGCGCGTGGGAGAATGTCACCATTTCCGGCGGTGTCTTCGCCGGCCGGGCGCTGGTGGAAGGGACCACCACGCTTTCGGCACTGGCCACCCGCCGCGGCGCCGCCCTTTCCACCAAAACCACCGTAGGCGGGCTAAGTTTCACCGGCGACCCGTTCACGCCGGGAGTGCGCGAGGCCTATCAACTCACCCAAGGCGACTTTTTCCCCCTCTCGCTGGCATCCGAGAGCGGACGGGCCGCCTTCATCCCGATCAACCGGGGCGCGGACTATTTTGACCGCTTCGCCCATGCGCCGGAATCCGCCGTGCTGTCATCCACCACTTGGAACAACTATTCAGTCGGCGCCCTCCAATGCGCCATGCGTCTGGACGTCACCGACGTGGCCAGCGCAACCAACAACACGCCAACCAAGGTGCGCTTCTCATATCTGAAAGGCGGCGTCCGCAAGGACCTCACTCTGGCGCTCGACACGCCGCTAGCCACCGGCCTGCCCCAGGGCTACCTCTTCGCCTGCAACCAGGCGGAAACCTACGACTTCGGTGCGGCCGTGGTCGACGTGGCCTTCGGGGCCAACGGTGACTATGCTGAAAAGTTGGCGGTGACCGGACCGATCACCTTCAATATCCCCACCTTCGGCAACCCAACGCACAGCGGGGCTGACAAGTTCGGCTATTTCAAACCGAGCTACCCGTTTAAAGTCAAATCCCTGTCCTCCGGCAAAATCTGCATCGCGATCTACCCCAAGCGCTTCGCCGCGTTTCTCAATGCCCTCCAAGCCGACAGCACCGCCGTGAATCACTCGCTGGTGGTCAATGTGGACTACTCGCCGGACACCGGCAGCACGCTCCTAACCAAGCCTGCCATCCCGTGTTCCGATCTGGACTACGGGATCATCCTGCAGGAATGCGACAATCTGACGTCCTTTCCCAAGGGCTTTTCCTTGGTCACCAACCTGCGCCTGTATTTCGGCGATGATTTCAACACCACTCCCGCCACCCCGCCGGACGGCTACACCCCGTCCGGCCCGTTTTACCCGCCATGTTCGATTTTCACGCCGGAAAAACGTTATGGCGTGGAGCTCGACCCGTTCGGGGTGCGCCTCTCCGGACAAATCGGCTCGGTGGCCAGTGAATCGGCCGCCGATCCGGTCCGTCCGCTCGACTCCAAGGTGCTGAGTGGCGCGGCGGTGGCGGCCAACCGGATGCATGTGAACTTACGCCCAATCACCCACCCTGCCGAACTGCCACCCATCTCCATGATCAACTGGCTGGTCCTGCTCGAAGAACGCAAACGCGAATTCCATGCCAGCAACTGAGGCGTTCACCCTCATCAGGCCGTGGCTTGGACCAGACGTGGACGAGACGTGGACGCGCGGGGATTTCCCGGCCAAGAATGCCACTGCCCCCCAAGGGCCGTCACTGGCCTCACCGCGCAGATCCTCAATCCCGCCCCCAGCGCTTCAATTCGCCGCCATCCCTTCGCGCTGTCCGCCATCCCACCTCCCGGTCGACCCGCGCCCGGCCCGGCCCTCGTGGCTCTCTCACCGCAGGCCACTCGGGGCTCTCTTGCCGCGAAATTAAATTTTTAGGAAAATCATGCCGTTAAGAAAAACAAATTTTTTTATTTGACCATTTTCTTATTTTTTGAAACTTTTCCTGTAGTCATGAAATGCACTAAGTTGCTTATCACCCATTCCCGGACCGGGGAGGACAGCACCCGCACATGCCACCGCAAGCCCGCCACCTTTCGCCGGCATGCCGAGTTTGCCTTACACCTGGGGGCTCCACGGCGGCCGGCACTGGACGATTCCCGCCGCGACCATGGCCATCCGCTGGGCATTCGAGCCACGTCGGACCTGTTAGATGAAAAAAAATGAACTTTTAACTTGACCTCACCGAATTTACGCATATTTACGTATCAAGCATGTCGGCATAATTACTACATTTCTATAAACATCCAATATGACCAGCCCATTCTCAACCCCTGCTTCACTGCCACCGTTAGCTCCGGGGCAGGACGGTTTGATGCCAGCGCGGGAGCCAGGACCCGATGCCGAGCCAGCTTGCCAACTCCGAATGAATTGATTTGCCATGCGACTCTACCGCCTCACCGTAGCGACCATTTTCCAACGCAAGGCCTGGGTCATTTGCGCGCTGGCGGTGATGCTGCTGCCGTTTGCCCTGCCGCTGATTTCCAGCGCGACGGAGAAGCCGCTGCTGGTGCAGCCCGCGCGCATTCTCGCCGCATGGAACACGCTGTGGAGCTGCACCCTGCTATGGGGCTTTTTCACCGCCGCGCGGCAGGGGGAAGACAATGCCAAGTCCGGCATCGGCGAATACTTCCTGACCACCGGCGTGTCCGCCACCCGCCAATTGTTTGAAATCTGGTTGGCGGTGTTTTGCTTCATTGCGCCGCTGACCCTCGTCACGGCAGCCATCTGCCAATGGGCCGCCAGCCCCGCCGACCCTGCGGAACGCGCGCTGTGGTGGGTTCTCAACCTCCAATATACCTGCCTGTTCCTGCTGGTCATTGCCCAACTGCTGGCGCTGGCCGTTGCGCTCGCGTCGCGCTTCGGCAGCATCGTCGGCTTCAGCGTCTCGCTCGCCCTCGCCCTCTATGGCCTGTGGGGCGTCGGCTACCTCGAAAACATGCTCAAACTGGAGGAAAATCCCATCTTGCGCGGCCTTTGGCTGTATTCGCCGCAATACCGCTTCGCGGATCTCACCCAGCGCCTCTACTTCAAGAGCGGAGCGCTTCCGGCCGCAGCTTTCTGGACCATGGCCCTCTATTTTGTTGGCATCCTCGGTGTTTACGCCGGCATCTCCCGACTTTGCTTCCGCACCCAACGTTCCTCCTGAACTCGCTGCGGCTTGCACCAACAACCGACAACTCACCCCGCCCTCCCATGTCACGCTTCCTGCCCATCGCAACCTCCACCGCCCTCATCGGCGCGGGGGCACTGGCGTGGGCATTGACAGGCCACCCGCTCACTGCCAATCCCGAACTGGATGTCCCATTGAACCCGCTCGGCATCAACGGCAGTCCCTATGGCGAGGTCATCGCCATGGCCATGCAGGGCCCGATCAACACCTACACCGAAGTCGGAATGTCCGGCAGTCCGCATCACCACCAAGCGGGCGAGAAATGTGACGCCTGTGAGCACGCGGACCATTCTGCTACGGCCGATGAGATGACCGCTGCCAAGGCAAACCCCACGTTGGAACACCGTTTCGGCAATCTTCTCAGCACTTTGGCCGAGGCCTCCGTGGCACGCACCAATCCCAAGGCCGCCAGCGAAGCACTCAAACGCCATCTGCGGCGGCAGGCCGAAGACAAACTCCGCTTCGCCTATCAACTCGATCCGGCCCATTACGGCAACTACAACACCCTCCACTTTTTCCTCACCGAACCCGCGCTGGGCACCCGCCCGGAGCTCACCCCCTCCGCCGCCAAACTCGCCGAAGACACCATCCAATACTGCCTCAAACAAGACCAGGATCCGCGCCCGGCGCTCACCGCCGCCGCCGCCGCCACCAACCTCCTGCAGCTGATGTTCGATGACCGGCGCAACCCGACTCCAAAATTCACCACGACCCAGATGCGCCAGTGCCTGGCACTCCTCGATCACTGCCTCGCCCGCCACACCAGCATCGCCCAATCCTGGACTGCAGCGAAGCAGTGGGACCTGCTCTCCCCCCAACGGATCACCGAATGTGAGGCTCGGCTTGATTTCATCTGCACCATCCGCGACGCCGCCGAAAAAACCATCGCCCGCCTCGAAGCAGAAGCCCACCCCGCCACCTGAATTCTAAATTCCTAACCAACAACCCGCCGCCCCTCCTGCATTCTTTCTCTGCTCTTCGTACCGAATTTCATCCCTGAAAATTTGTGCTTTCCCTTCCCATGTCCGTCTCCTCCGCCACTCTCGAACCCCCGCCGCTGCCAGGCCACACCTTGGCGAGCGGCCCGGGGCGGTTTGCCGCAGGCATGAACGGCCGCGAGTTGCTCGGCATCATTTTCCGCGTCTGCCGCGAACTGACGGTGTCGGACATCCAGATGCGGGCCGCCCGCCCGGTCTATATCCATACCAACAAGGGCATGGAGAAGCTCGACTTCCTCGGCATCCTCTCCGCCGCCCAGTTGGATGAAATCCTCAAGGAACTCATCAGCAACCGCGAAAGCGGCAACCACGGCTTCGGCCTCGATCACTCGCTCGACCAACGCATCGAGGAAAAAATCCGCCTCGCCATCGCCGACTTCGCCAACAGCCGGGTCGCCGACTTCTCTTGCGATGGCATCCCCATGGGCGACAACGGCGAACGCTCCGGACGCCTCCGCATCCAAGCCCACCTCAGCGCATCCGGCCTGGGCATCACCTGCCGCATCCTCAATGACTCGATCCCGGAACTCGAAGCCCTCGGCATCGATCCCGATACCACCTCCACCCTCCGCCATTGCGTGCTCAAGCGTGCCGGCCTCTGCCTCGTCACCGGCCCCACCGGCTCGGGCAAATCCACCACCCTCGCCTCGCTCATGGACTGGCTGCGCCGCCACCACCCCAAGCACATCGTCACCGTCGAGGACCCCATCGAGTACCAATATCCCGATGCCATGGACGACCCGGACTATCCCGGCCACCGCATCCCCTCCCCCAGCATCATCACCCAGCAGGAGGTCGGCCGCGATGTGCATTCCTATCGCCAGGGCCTCAAGGACGTGCTGCGCAAAGCCCCCCACGTCATCCTGCTCGGCGAAATCCGCGACCGCGAGGCAATGGAAACCTGCATGGAAGCCGCCCAAACCGGCCATCTCGTCCTCTCCACCCTCCACACCACCGGCGCCGTCAAGACCATCGGCCGCATCCTCGAACTCTATCCCAAGGAAAACCACACCGCCGTCCTCAGCCGCCTCGCCGAAATCCTCATCTTCATCCACTCCCAAGGCCTGCTCGCCGGCATCCAGCGCCGCGTGCTTACCTACGAGTTCCTCCACAACAACGACGACGCCATCGCCAGCGCCATCGCCAACTACGACGGCGGCGCCCGCTCGCTTGAAGACGTCATCCGCCGCACCGGCAATATCGAGTGGGACACCAACCTGCGCCGCCTCCTCAACCGCGGCCTCATCACCCACGAAACCTACATCAACGCCAGAATGAACCGCAATGATGACGAAACATAGTATTAGTCATTGGACACTGGTCATTAGTCATTGGTAAGACAAAGAAATAGTCGCTTCCTCCTCTTCCCCAATGACCCATGACCCATGACCAAACCCCATACCTCTCCGTGACTGCCCAGCCGAGCGCAATCAACTCCCCGCAACGCCAGGCAGTCCCCACTGACAAAACCGACAAAAAACACGATACAGACACAAAACAAAACAAAAACAGACAATAACACAAACACAATTATGAAACTAACACAAACACCAGCCATCAAGCGCAAGTCCGGTATGACCCTCATCGAACTGACGGTTGTCATCGTCGTCTTGCTCTCCCTCATCGCCGTTCTCTTCATTGGCGCCCGCGCCTGGAAGAAAGGCGCCGACAAGGCCGGTTGCATCATGAACATCCGCAACATGCAACAGGCCGTCCGCTCATACGCCAACCTTGGCAATATCGCCGAAGGCGGGACGATTGTGGCGGCTGATTTTGAGGGACCCGGCAAATTCCTGGCGGTCGTCCCCAACTGCCCCTCCGATCCAACCAAGGCCTATGACGTGTTGACCGTGGTGCCAACGACCGGCACCCTGTTTGCCACGTGCACAGCCGCCGACAAAGCCGAGCACATCCCAGCCGGTTATACTGGCTGGTAATGCCACGAATGTTTAGTTAGACCGAAAGCACCGGGATCAGAACATCCTCTGATCCCGGTCTGATCGGCCCCTTTAGGCAAGGCGGGACGCGTCCCGACCTTGCCAACCGCCCGGAGCCCACGCCCATCCAAGCCGCACCATCCGCCAGCCAACTGCGACTGCCTCGACTTCAAGTGCCGACACTCTGAGCGCCCCCCCCGCCGCCGACCCCCGTGGCCACCTATCGACATCCGGCATCCCTCAATGCCTTGCAACGCTTCAAGCAAGCGCGATTCATGCTGCGCCACACCACCCGGGCCAGCAACCCGGCATGGTATCAGGAAGCCTTCGATTTGGATTTTCAACTTCACATCCGGGTCGATGGCCCGGCCATATCCACATTTTTCTTCGCGCGGCGCAAGGCGCACTGGTCGGAAGGTCCCACGCTGAGCGAAACCGACCTCCGTGATCCGGAAAAGATGGCAGCTTGCGCCGAGAAAATTCTCACACAGGCCAGCTCGTTCAAAGCCTCATCCCTCGGCGTCATTCTCCACCTTGCCGATGAATTCGCCACCGCGGAGCTCAAGCCCGCCTTGGACAACCCGGCAGCCCTCCCGGACCTCCGCGAGGCCGCGTTTCACAAGCCGGCCACTATTCTCGACGACTCGTCCGTCCCGCCCGAGCAAAACTGCTGGCGGGTGGTTCCCTACCCAGCCCAAGGCAGCGGGGTGATCGGCACCACCATCACCCTCACCCGCCAATACGCGCCGTTTCTGGCGGCGCTGCGGCAAGCCGGGGAAGCCCACAATTTCCCGCTCATCACCCATGCCCTGAGTGCCCCATTGGTGGCAATTATGGGACTGGCCCAGTGCGCGCCCTTTGCCCCCGGCAAATCCGCCGTGGCGATTCTCCAATACCCGTGGTTCACCGCCTTGGTGTTTTTCAACGACCACGCCGATTTGCTGCTCATCCGCACCCTCCAGCACCACCACCTGCGCCACGCGCCCAATCTGCGCCACGCCCTGGCCACCACTCATGCCTCCTTGGAGCTCACCGATCCGGACATCTTCATCCTCACCCTCGGCTTGGACTTGGATCCGGGACTGCAAGGCGAGCTCAGCAGCGCCTTCCCCCTCAGCCGGGTTACTCTCGTCACGCCCCCCATGCCGCAGGGCATCCCGGCGTGGTGCCCCGAACCGGTAATCGCCACCACCCCGCAGCCCAAGGGCGAACCGGCGCGCAGCCTGACCTTCGGCATTCTCCGCGATGAAAAGTGGGCGCTCCAAGATTTCCTACCGACCCCTAAGGAGGTCATTGAGATTTACCCGAGCCGGGCGGAAATGATGCTCCTGCGCGGCCTCAGACTGGGTCGCTTGGGCCTCTTTGCAGTCGGCGTCTTGGTGCTGGTATGGATAGCACTCGGCATCCTCGACATCGTCCGCAGCGCTGCCTGGACCTTCAATCCCTCTGAAGCGAGCTTCGTCAAGGGCCGGCTGAGCAATCTCACCAACGAGCGCCAAAAGAGCCAGCACTGGGACAATCTGCTGGAAGACCGCTCCAAAGCCTGGACCTCGATGGAATTGCTCAGCCGCCTGTTCCCCGAGCGTTGCGGCGTCCTGGTGAAGAGCTTCGCGCATACCGTGCGCGCCGATACGGCACCCGGCCAAGCCAAAATCGGCTTTGTCAAAGAATGGAAAATCACCGGCCTGGCCCGCGATGAGGCGGTCGATCACCTCAATGTCCTCAATACCCAGGATGGCATTGCCGCACAGTTCAACGAAATCGCCCGCGTCACCGGCAATCCGGCCTTCAACCCTGCCCTGCGCACCCGTAGCCTCGCCGTCAACGTCCGCACTCAGGAAAACGGCAGCTTCAAGCTCCAGCCCCTTGATGAAACCTACGATATCGATGAGTCCTCCTACCCGTTCAACTTCGACCTGACCATCACCCAGCGCTTTGAAGCCACCGATCCGATGGCCATCACCGTGAGCAAGGCCCCCTGACCCATGAATCTTTACCGCCAGTCCATTGCTCTGTTCGGAATTGTCTTGCCCGCTCTCGCCTGCGCCTTGCTCGTTGCCCTGGGTCTTACCCTGAAGTCCAGGATGCTCGACTCCCTCAACAACAAACAGGCGCTTTTCAAGACCTACGAAACGAATCGCGTTAAGGCCCTCGAAATTGAGAGCGCCATCATTCTCCAGCGCCCGCACATCGCACACTGGACCGCCTTGTTAGCTGAAGAGTCCTCCAGTGCCGTCAACACCCACCTCCGCGCCATCGCCGAAACCCTGCCGAGCAAGGAATTTCAAAAAACCGCCTTCGAACGCAGTACCAGCAGGGGCGGCTTTGGTTCCGCCACCGCACAGAACTCGTCGCAACTCCGCATCGTCTTCCGCGGCACCTTCCGCACCATGCAGCGCGCCTTCCTCGAACTGGAAAGCCGCATGCCCCAGCTCCAACTGCAGGAATTGCGCATCGATCCCAATCCCAACCAGCAAACCCCCTCGCCCCTCCTCAACTTCCAAGTCAACTACACCGCATGGGAAAACTAATTCCAAGGAGTGTGGGCGTCCCGCCCACTTCAAGGAGTGTGGGCGTCCCGCCCACCCCAAGGAGTGTGGGCGTCTCGCCCACCAGTCTTCCTCTTCCTCCACTGCAAAGCCCATCCCCCGCGCCGACGCTCCCTCCCTCACCCCGACCCACAATCCCCAATTCCATCGCCTCGCTCCTTCTCCCATTCCTCCTCAGCTCCTCCCTGTTAGCCCAATCCGCAGCCCCTTCTAACACGATCACCGCCGCCCCCCAGCCCCAGCCACCCCAAACGGAAAAACCCGCCGCGCCTACCCCTGAGGCCGCTGCCCCTGAAAAAGCCAGTATCCCAAGGTCGTCCCGCTACGCCAGCGCTGATTTAAAAACCTACGTCGAGGCGCTCGCCGACCATCTGGCCATCCGCAGCCGCGCGACCGACGCCTTCGGCCAGTTGCAAGATCCCAATGCCAAGCCGGTGATCAAACCCACCGTCGCCAAGACCGCCGTCCGGCGCATCCTCACCGCTGAACCGCCCTCGTCACTCTCCGACATTGTTCGCCGCATCGAGATCACCACCATTATGCCCAGGGACAAACGCTTCCTGGTCGGCAGCCGCAGCATCGCCCAGGGCGATAAAGTCCCTCTCAATTTCCGCAACAAGCAAATTCACACCGAAGTCACCGAAGTGAGCGCCCGCCGCATCGTCTTCCGCAACCTCGACACCGGCGAAATCGGCACCCGCCAACTCAACCTTCTGCCACCGGGCATGACCCCGGGCACCCGCAACATCCTCGCGCCTGGCATGGTTCCAGCCAATCCGAGCACCCCCTTGGAAATCGACTCGCCCCCACCGTCCCCCGCCACAGTCACCAACTCCTAACAAAGACACAGCACCCGTATGAAAGCCAGCCGATTCCTATTTCTGCCCGCAATGCTTCTGGCCACCAGTCTCAGCCTTGCGCAAACCCCGGCTGAGCAACCTGTGGTTGAGCCGGTCGTCGAACCCGTAGCACCACCGCCCGCCACGCCCCCGCCGCCCCCGCCGCCCGCCACGCCCGCCACGCCAGCCACGCCCGCCACGCCAGCCACGCCCGCCACGCCCGATACTGCTGCGCCCGCTGCCGCCGCGGACCCGCTCAACCCGGCAAAAGGCCCCATGGAAGCCTCTGACGAAGGATATTTGATCAAGGATGCCCCGATCAATGATATCTTCCAATTCCTCGCCAAGGCCGCCGGGCGGCAATACTTTCACAATGCCAAAATCGCCAGCCCCGAATTCCGCGTCACCGGTCATCTCAATGATGGCAACCCCCTCCAACAAATGGAAGAGCTCGCGTTCATGTACGGGCTGGCCCTGCACACCAAGGGCAACACGATCTACGCCCTGACCCAAGCCCAGCTCGCCCAACTGCCAAGCATGGAGTTTCACTATCAACTCCAATATCTCCGCCCCACCGATATCAAACAAATCCAGGAGCTCATCAAGCCGATGCTCAGCCCCGCCACCGGCATCGTCAACTTCGAGCCCAAAACCAACACCATCATCATCATCGACGCCGCCCACCGCATCGAACAGGCCCGCCTCCTGCTCCGCGGCATCGACCGCGCCAAGGGCCAGATCATCGTCGAAACCAAAATCCTCCGCATCAATACCACCGTGGCCGAGCGCACCGGCGTCAATTGGTCCAGCTCGCTCGGCAAGGACGGCACCGACCTAACCATCGCGCGGGACCTCAACTCGGTGTTTGGGCTGCCCCCATCTCCCGCCTCCAGCATTCCCTTGGCCAATGGCACCAATCTGGTGCTCAGCCCCGTCCAAATCTCCGGCGTGCTGCGCGCCCTCGCCGAGGGCGGCCTTGCCAGCCAGGTCTCCAATCCCACCCTCATCACTGAGGACAACGAAATGGCCACCATTTCCGTCATCGACCGGATCCCGATCATCACCACCACCACCACGGCCGCCTCGGGCGGCACCACCGCCAATCCAACCGTAACCGAGGAAGTGCGCTACAAAATCGATTCGTCGGACAAATCCATCGACACCGACCCCAGCCAGCACCGGGAAATCGGCATCTCGCTGGTGGTCACCCCGACGCTGCTGCCCGATGGGACGGTGCGCATGAAATTGCGCCCGCGTTCCGCCCAGATCGTCGAACAAATCAAGAGCGTCACCGGCAATTTCTATCCCCGGGTGACCGAGTCGATGGTCGAAACCCTCGCCCGCGTGCCTAACGGATATTCCCTGGTCGTCGGCGGCTTCTATGGTGAAACGAAAACCGACGGCAAAACCAAGATCCCCGTGTTGGGCGACATTCCCGTGATCAATTTCTTTTTCAAGAGCAAGGAGGCCACCAAGGAGAAGACCAGCCTCGTGTTTATTGTCACCCCCAAATCGTACGACCCTACCAATCGAGCTGCCAATAACAGCGCCAGCGCCCTTGTGCGAGGCGGCACCGCCATGGGTCGCGATTACAACTGGGCCGATGAGCAAAACCCCGGCCCCAACGCCGAACCGAACTTGCGCCGCGCCATCCGCGGTCTCAAACCGCAGGCCGCGCCCTATTACCCCCTTCCCGGCGAAGAACCGTGCGCGACCCCGCAATCCCGCACCAGCTCACAGCCCACTTCTCAACCCAAAGCCAAACCCCGCCTCACCAAGGCCCGGAGAGAATGATGGAATTCCCCACGCCCTTCGCCGTCCAAGCCCAGCCCGCCCAGCCGCCCGCTCTCGCGCACAGCGACATCGGCACCGTGATCGAGGCCTGCATCGACCAAACCGCCGAGGCGCTCGTCTTCACTCGCGTCGCCAGCCAGGTCGAGGTTTCGCATGCGGTTGACGCCGTGCGCAAAGCCCAGGCGGAAGGCCATCCGCTCGACCTGATAGAGGCGGTCGCCCGGGTGCAAGGTCATCAGGAGGAGCATCTGGGAGGCATCATTCGCAACCTCGGCGACCGTCTGGCCGCCGTGCTCAACCCCTCGCCACCGCTGATCCCCTTTGCCGGCAAGCTCATCGCCCCATCCGCCTTTTACGAGTCCTATGAACACCTCCACAAAATGGCCAGGGCCTTATTGACCCCGGTCATTTTCGTCGAGGACACCGACTCCATTGGGGTGGCCTCCGCCAATCCCATCGCCGCCATGCTCCTGGCCAAAAAAATCCAGGAAACGGTTTCCCGCCGTTTCGACATTCGGCCCTTTCTCACCGTGTCGCGGCTCGAATACGAATCCTGGGCCTTTCTCACCCACAAACATTTCGAGCTATGATCGAGTTCGATGGCATCTCCTTCAATGAACTCATCAGTCGGCGCATCATGGCCGAACTGGCGCAGCACGACCCGTCCTACACCGAACTCGCCCAAGACCAGGTGCCCAACCGGGTCACCCGCTTCAGCTTCATGTCCGCGCTGGCCAAGCTCAACGGCTTGCCCTTCTTCCCGCGGGTCGCCGAGTTCTGCGATGGGGTGCTGCACACCTGCTGCGACGCCACGGTGATGACCCGCGGCTTTTTCGCCCCACTCTGCCTCTGCGGCCAAGACAAACTGATCGTCATTGTCGCCAACCCGTGGAGCCCGCTGCCGGAAGAATATCTCGCCCCGCGCTTTCCCGACTTGGAAATCGTCAAAATCGTCACCCTCGCCTCGGAAATCAACCGGGCCATCGAGTCGGTCGCCACCAATACCGGCCCGTCGCGTTCCGAGCTCGACGCCATCGACGTCGAGGACCTCGACGATGGCATCCGCGATTTCGACGTGACCACCGACTACACCGAGCCGATGGCCCAGCTCATCGCCACCATCATGTCGGATGCGGTCAAGACCCGCGCTTCCGACATCCACTTCAAGGTCGAAAAGGAAAGTTTCTATTATGCCTTCCGGGTCGACGGCGACATCGGCACCAAGATTGAGATTCCGATGAAGCTCAAGGATCGGCTCGACGCGTTTCTGCTCAATCTGATGAGGCTGCCCACCGAAATCAGAAACACCGTCCCGGGCATTTCCGGCCGCTTCACCATTTCCTATTTCCACCGCCCCATCGATATCCGCTACGAACGCCACCGCACCTACCGTGGCTATCACGTCACCATGCGCCTGCTCGACAAGAGCAACATCAACGTCACCCTCGGCAAGGGCACCCTCGCCTTTGACGATGAAACGATGTTTGCCCTCAACAAGGTCATGAAAATCCCCGCCGGCATCATCGTCATGTCCGGCCCCACCGGCTCGGGCAAGTCCACCACCCTCAATGCCCTGCTGCGCGAACTCAACCGGCCCGAAGTCAACATCCTCACCCTCGAAAACCCGGTCGAGGATGAGGTGCCCGGCATCACTCACTGCGACCTCAAAAGCGCCAAGGAGTTCAAGCCCATGATCGCCTCCTTCATGCGCTCCGATCCCGACATCATCCTCATGGGCGAGGTCCGCGATATCGAGTCCGCTGAACTCGCCATCGAAGCTGCTGTCACCGGCCACAAGGTGCTCACCACCATCCACACCCCGCGCGCCTCCCAAATCATCGAACGCTTCGAGCAACTCGGCATCGAACGCTGGAAAATCGCCCAAACCCTCAAAGCCGCCTGCGCCCAGCGCCTCGTCAAACTGCTCTGTCCCTATTGCAAGGAACCCATCTCCGGCATCAGCGACCTCGACCGCAAAACCTTCTGCCTCGACGCGTCGTGGGCCGTCATGCCGCTCTTCGCCGCCAAATCCGGCGGCTGCCAGGAATGCCGCAACAGCGGCTACAGCGGCCGCACCGCCATCCTCGAAATCATCCCCATCACCCCGAAAGTCTCCGACATGCTCTCCAAGGGCCTCATGTCCCCCTACGAACTGGAAGTCCAAGTCGCCCAGGAGGGCATCCTCCCCAACCTCCGCCGCAGCGGCCTGCGCCTGCTGCGCGACGGCAAAACCGACCTTGCCGCTGTCAGCAAGGTCATCGACATGACCTACACCGATGACTGACCCCGCCACACCCGCCGCAGCCGCCACCGCCGCGGCAGCCTCACAGACCCAAGCTGCCAAAAAGGCCCTGCTGGCCTCCGCCAACCGGCCGGCTAAAATCAAGCCCTTTTCCAAAAAGGTGCTCGTCGATTTGTTCCGCGGCTTGTCCTCGATGCTGCGCGCCCAAATCAACACCGCCGACGCCCTCAAATACTACAGCAACGACCTGCCTAACAAAGCAATGGTCGATGCGTTGCTGCGCATCCGCGAGGACATCAGCAACGGCATGAATGTGCATGAGTCCTTCCGCCGCACCGGGCGCTTCAACGACACCGTCATTGGTCTCATCCAAGCGGGTTCTGACGCCGGCCAACTCCACCATGCCTTCCAGTCGCTAGCCGTCCGGCTCAAAAGCGAATTGTTCTTCTCCAAGCAGTTGAAGAAAGCCACCGTCACCCCAGGCATCATCATTTGCGTCTTGCTCGGCGCCTTCATCACCTCGCAAGTGAAAATCGTCCCACAGGTCGAAGACATGCTCAAAGGCGTCGGTGCCAAACCCGATGGCATGACCGCGATCTCATTCAAAGTGAGCCACTTCACCCAGGCGGTGTGGCCGGTGCTGGTCGTCTCCCTGATTGCCCTCGCCATCACCATCGCCCGTTCCGCCCATGTCCGCACCCTCATTCTGGGCCTCGCCATGTCCCGCTGGCGCTTGCTGCGCCTCCTCATCATGAGTCTGCGCCAACTCACCTTCCTCTCCACCATCAAGTTGCTGCATTCCAACGGCATCAATCTGGCCAAGTCGATCCGCGTCTCCGCCAACAGCGTGCGCAACACCCCGTTTTACGAGGAACTGCGCACCGCCGCCGACAAATATGAACATTCCGGCGTGCCCCTCTCCACCGCTTTCGCCAAATACACCTCGGTCGATTCCCAAGTCACCCACATGCTCTCCATCGGCGAAAAATCCGCCTCGCTCGACAGCCAACTCGAGATGCTCACCGAAATGTATGAGGAGGACGCGGAAACTCACATGACCACCTTTTCCGCCACCGTGAGCTTCCTGGTGCTAATCATTGCCGTCTCTCTCATCGCGGCGGTGTTCATTGGCACCTTCCTGCCGATTTTCCTGATGGGTCCGAAAATGATGCAGAACGGCATCTAAATCCTAAATCCTAAATCCTAAATCCTAAATCCTAAATCCTAAATCCTAAATCCTAAATCATAAATCATAAACATGAACATGACGTCCATTGTTGCGCCCACATCTTCTTTTCGTTTGAAATTCCATGCCTGAAATTTAGAACTTTCAATTATGCAACTCACCCGCTTCGACCGCTGGCTGCGGGAGCGCTTTGTCTATGAGACCCACATCAAAACCCTGCGGGCTCCGGAATCCATCCCCAAGGGTATCCATGCCCAACAACTCCCGGATATCCCGGGCGTCCGCTTCAAACACCTCTTCATCGCCCGCAACACCAAACTTGCCGACTCCTTCATCGCCAGCCTCAGGGACGCCAACCTGATGTTCTTCACTTCGGTGGTGGATCGCAAGGCCTGGTTCGTGCCTTGGATCGCCCCGAAAAACAAGTCCCTCACCTGGCTGCTGGCGTGGATCGTGCTGGCCAGCACCTCCACCTTCTTTCTTGTTAGATACCTCGTCGGACTGGTCAGCCAACCCGAAATCCGCAAAATGTTCGGCGAGGCCTTCGAACTCCTAAAAGGTTGAAATATCCTGATTTTATCCTTTCCATGAAAACTCTTTTCCACAATTATTCCATCGAAATGAACGAGTTCCGCCCATTCCGCCTGCGGCAGCGACTCCGGGCTTTCACGCTGCTAGAAATGACGATAGTCATCATGGTTCTGCTCATCTTGATCGGCATCGGGCTATATTCCACCAGCGCCATCAAGACCTGGCGCCTGGGCCGCGAAGCCAGCGAAACGCTGCGCAGCGTCTATACCGCGCAACGCCTGTATCTGTCAGACAATCCGACGGCGGCCGTGACTTCGCTCACCGATGCCTTGCTCATTCCGTACCTTCCGAACAAGGCGGCCACCATGCCCACCATCACGACCCTGACAGGAGCCACGCTTCCGGTCAAGGTCACGGTGTTTCCGCCGGTGGTCAACAACGGGGGGACCACCTATGACCCCTCCGGCAGTACCAAAGACTCCCTCTGGGACGTTGGCGAATGATGCGCGTGCTTCCACTTCTGCTCAGCCTCGCCCTCGGTTCCACCCTGCGCGCCGAAGAGTTCCGGCCTTTCGCCACCTTCGTTCTCCACTCCCACGTCAAAGTCACCGGCGAGCGGATCACCCCGATCCCGATCAAACCCATCGTGTTCCATGTCTCCACCGATGGCGTGCGGGTGCGGATCTCGCCGGAGGGCGATGCCGAGGCCGGCAGCACCTTTGAAATTTACCGCTCGGACGGGGTTGGCCGCCAGCGCTCCGGCGAGACCGCACTGGAGGTCATTCCCGGCATCCAAGCCATGAGCAAGAGCGGCGGGGTACTGCGCCACCTGCGCCTCACCCGCGAAGCGCTCACCATCACCACCTTTCCGGGCATCGCTGATCATACCATCATCACCCACGCCCTCGCCGTGGCCCCCGGCACTCCGGTCGCCGCCCGGCAACCAAACGTCCCCACCGAATCTAGCAAGCCATGACGCCCCCGCCCCCCGACAACCCCGCCGCCTCTTCCCATCCGGCGCAAGAACCCGTGGCAGCCACCAGCGCCGCGATGAACCTGCCGCAAGCCGGGACCTCCGAGGTCAAACACCGTGTCGCCACCTACCCGCGCCAGACGCGCGCCTATCCGTTGCTACTCCTCGCCAGCACCGCCACGGCCGCGCTGTTCTGTTTCATGTACATCACCAAACCGGTGATCCCGCCCGCCCCTACCCTCAGCCCCAACCCGCTCGCCGCCACCACCACCACCACCACCCCGCTGGCCGCCCCTGAAAAACCGGGCACCACCCAGCCCCCCGCCGGGCCTGCTAACACCACCTCCGCCCAGCCCCCCGCCGCCGCCGCCACAGCCGCCCCGCCGGCCCCCAGCATGCTGCCCGATACCGAGCGCCTGCCGGGCGATACCGGTGCCAACCTCGCCGCCAAGCCACCTGCACCTGCCGACCCGCGCCAAACCCTGCCCGCCCCCGCCCCCTTTGAGGAAACCAACCTCCACATCCAGCATGTCCTAACCGCCGCCGCGCCGGGCGGCGACCTCAGCCGCATCGTCCTCAACGTGCCCGTCCTCTATCAATCCCGCAACCTCGGCTGGACCCAACGCGAAGTCGCCGAGTCCCGCGCACTGCTCCAACGCCTCACCACCTATCAGGAAAATTCCCGCGCCCTGCGCGAGGAAGCCACCCAACTTCTCACCGCTTGGAACCACCTCGTCGAACGCTCCATCCCCACCTCCGTGCTGCGTGCCGACAGCCCGTCGCTGCCAGCCAATCAGGATTACGCCGGGCGCTCCCAAGCACCGGCAGGCCTCGATACCGCCGAGGCAATCCAAATCCAACCCGCCGCCAAGCCATGAACTCACGCCTCCTCGCCCTCACCTTCACCATGCTCGGCGGCCTGTGCTGCCCCGCCCAAAAAGTCCCGCCCGCGGCGGTCCCCACCGATGCTGTGGCCGATGCCATCAATAAGTTCTTTGACAGCCGCCATGGCGAGAACCCACCCAACGAGGTCACCGTCGAACTCCCGCCCCAGCCACTACCCGCCCCTACCCCCGCCCTCGTCCCGCCGTCCGCCACTACCGTCGCCCCAACCGCCGACGCAAGCCCACCCGCCGAGTCCGCACCCAGCCTTACCGTCCAAGTCGAGCAACTCCAAACCGGCAGTGCTGCGGTCGATCCGAAAACCGTGACACTCCGCGCCCCCTTCCCCGCCAAACCGCTCGCCGCGAGCCCCTCCGGCTGGCGCCTCGATCCCGCCACCAGCGCTCCGCCGTTCATCCGCAAGGTCGATCTCGCCCCGGGGACCAGCATCACCCTCACCATCCGCCCGCATCTGCTCGTCCCCGACACCACCGCCTTCGCCATCCCCGAACCCGGCTTCGACCCCGCCTGCGGCTACCGGCAGGCACGCACCGTCAGCGCCATCCTCGCCAACTCCATCCAACAACTCGACGAGGACGCCAAACACCTCGGCAACGCCATCGCCCAGCTCCAGCAATTCGTCAGTTCGTTGCCCCGCTCCGACCCGCCGCCACCCGCCGCCGCTGCCGCCGCCACCGCCGCCCCCACCCCATCTAACAAACCATGAGCCCCTCCACCCTCCCCATGACTTGCAGTCTGGCCCTTGCCACCCTGTCCGGAGCCGTGTTCAGCCACTGGTGGTCGCTGCGCGAATTCAGCGGCGCCCTCGCCTCCCCACCTCGCGAACACGCGCTCCACGCCCCCGCCGCCACCGCCGCCACCGCCGCCACCACCGCCGCCACCGTCGCCACCGCCGCCACCGTCGCCACCGTCGCCACCACCGCCGCCCCGGCCCCCACCGCCACCCCGGCCAGCCAGCCGCTTGACCTCCCGCAGCCCAAAGTCCTCGCCAGTCAACCCGCGCCCGCCCCAGTCGCGGAGCCCTCCGCCGCCCAGAAGGAGTTTTTCGAGTCGCTGCTCGATGAAATGAAACAACTCAGGAAAACCAATCTGGCCCTGCGCGACCAAATGGCGGAAACCAACCGCGACTTGATGCAACTCGAATTCCGCGTCGATACCCACTCGGCCTCGTTCCGCCCGCTCCCGCTCACCGAAGACCTCTCCTCTCTCGACGCCTCCTCCCTCGATACCTCCACCTTCAACCCGTCCGTCCCCGATGCCGACCCCGGCGTCCTCCCGCCACGCGCCGTCATGGTCGATCGGCCCGAGTGACCCCGATTCCCACATGCCGGTTCCTCGCCTTGGTGAAAACCATGGAAGACTGGGGGGAAGGTGCGGCCAGTCGATTGTGGCCTGGCGCAAGACCAGCCCAACAATGCCCGCCGTCCCGCCGCCAAAGCGCAGACTTCACCCTCACGACCCGCAACCGGCCGAACTTCCCGGGACGATTCAGAAAATGCTCTCGTCGGCCGCCGTCCCGCCCAATACCGTCAGTTTTGTCGGCGCGGGAATGGCAAGCATGAGTGGCTCCGGCCGTTGCCAAACCCTGAGCCATACTCATAGCCTCGGGCGGCCCGCCCCAACCTCAGCGATGAACCCCGCCTTGCATCCCCCCCGCGAACCCCACTCTCCCATTCCTCTGTGTGTGGATCTGGATGGCACATTCATCCGTGGCGACTTGCTGTGGGACGGCATCCTGCGCTTGATCCGCAACAACCCGGCACGCTTGTTGCAGCTCCCGTGGTGGCTGGCCTGCGGCAGGCAGATGCTCAAATCCCATCTGGCACACCACGCCCCGCCCCCGCTCATCGCCCCTCCCATCAACCAGCGCTTGCTCGCATTGCTCCTTGCCGAGCGCGCCAAGGGCCGCCCAATCGTCCTCGCCACCGCCGCCCACGTCGCCAGCCTCGAGTCCATCCTGCGCTCGTTTCGCTTTGATGAAGTGCTGGCCAGCGACGACACGGTCAACCTCAAGGGGCCGGCGAAAGCCCAGGCCCTCGTCGCGCGCTTCGGCCACAAGGGGTTCGACTACGCGGGGGATTCGTTCGCCGACGAGGCGATCTGGACCTGTGCCCGCAAGGCCATTGTGGTCAGCCGCTATCCACGCCGCATCCGCCGCTGGTCGGCCATGTTCGAGGTGGACCAGGCCATTACACCCTTGCCGCAGGCCACCTGGCAAGACTGGCTCAAGGCTTGCCGCATTCACCAGTGGTCGAAAAACCTCCTCCTCGCCGTGCCGTTTCTGGCAGGGCATCACTTCCGCGAGGCCTGGCAACTCGCCGGCCTGCTCGCCGCGTTCCTGGCCATGGGCCTCTGCGCCTCGGCCACCTACCTGTGGAATGACCTGCTGGACCTCGATTTCGACCGCACCCATCCTAACAAGAAAAACCGCCTCGCCGCTGCCGGCTTGAGCTCAGTTCCCCGCATCCTGCTGGCGTCCTTGGTTTTGGTCACCGCCGGCCTGGTCGGCGCCTTCACCCTGCTGCCCGTCTTCGGCCTGCTGCTCACGGGTTACGTCATCGTCACCTTGAGTTACTCGTTGCTGCTGAAGCGCATCGCCATCGCCGATATCTTCACCCTCGCCTTCCTCTATCTGTCGCGCATCGTCGGCGGCATCCTCATTTCCTCCGCGGTGGTCTCGTTTTGGCTCTTTGCGTTCAGCTTTCTGCTCTTTCTCTCGCTCGCCGCGCTGAAACGCTTCACCGAACTGCGCCGCTCCTCGGAGAGCGGCGCCTGCCAACTGATGGGCCGCGGCTACCGCACCGAGGACATCCCGGTCGTCTCGGAGTTGGGCGTCGCCGCCGGCGTGGCCTCCACGGTGGTGTTAGCTTTGTATTCTAACAGCCCAGAGATCACTCAACTCTATGCCCATCCGTATTGGGTCTGGGGTGTCTGCGTGGCCGCCTTGTTCTGGATCTCGCGGATCTGGTTCCTAACCAAACGCGGTGCCATGCACGAAGACCCGATCGTGTTCGCTCTCACCGACAAGGCCACGTGGTTGATCGCCCTGTTAGCCATGGCCTGCATCCTGCTCGCCCAACCCCTCCCCGCGCCATGACCACCACCACCCGCGAAATGCACGCCTGGGGCAAGCTGCGCCCCGCACGGGCGACGGTATGCACCCCGGCGTGGCCACCCGCCGCACTGCCGGGCCCCGGCCCGTTGCTGGCCTACGGCCTCGGGCGCTCCTACGGCGACAGCTGCCTGTTAGACGGGGGCACCATGATCGAGACGCGCTTTCTCGACCGCATTCGCGCGTTCGATCCGCACACCGGCTTGCTGCGGGCCGAGGCGGGCATCAGCTTGGACGCCATTTTGCGTTTCTGCGTGCCGCGGGGATGGTTTCTTCCCACCACGCCCGGCACCGCCCTGGTCACCCTCGGTGGAGCCATTGCCAATGACGTGCATGGCAAAAACCATCACCGCTCGGGGTGCATCGGCAACCACATCCCTGCCTTCGACCTGCTCCGCTCGGATCAACCCGTGCAGACCTGCCACGCCGGCGACGCGCTGCACGCGGCTACCATCGGCGGACTCGGTCTCACCGGCCTCATCACCGCCGCCCAAATCCAACTCACCCCGATCCGCTCGGCGTTTCTCGACGTCGAACTGATCCGCTTCAGCGGCTTGGACGAATTCATGGCCCTGTCTGCCGAATCCGCCGCAACTTGGGAACACACCGTCGCCTGGATCGATTGCATCGCCGGGGGCGCCTCGCTTGGACGCGGCATCTTCATCCGTGGCAATTGGAGCGATCGCGGCGCGCTGACCCTGCATCGCCCCGCGCGCCTCAGCGTCCCTATGGACCTGCCGGCCTGCACCTTGAACCGCTTCTCGGTGAGGGCGTTCAACACCCTTTACTATCGGCGGTTCTGCGGCAAAACCAAAACCCTCCACCAACACTACGCACCCTTTTTCTATCCGCTAGACGGGGTTGGCCAATGGAACCGCATCTACGGCAAACGGGGATTCTATCAATACCAGTGCGTCACGCCTCCCGCAGCCGGCACCGGGCCGATGGTGCAAATCCTCAAACAAATCGCCGCCTCGGGGCAGGCGTCGTTCCTTGCGGTGTTGAAGACTTTCGGCCACGTCGCCTCACCGGGCCTGCTATCGTTTCCGACCCCCGGCATCACCCTAGCGCTGGACTTTGCGGACCGCGGTGCCCGCACCCGCGAACTGTTCGATCGTCTCGACGCGATCGTGCGCGATGCGGGCGGCCGCCTCTATCCGGCCAAGGATGCGCGCATGAGAGCCGATGATTTCCCGCGCTTCTACCCGCAACTCGAGACATTCCGCAACCACCTCGATCCATCATTCACCTCGGAATTCTGGAAACGCATGCACCCGCACTGACTCCGCAGGTCGCCGCTTGACCCGACCTCCCGCATTTTCACCCCCATGAGCGCCCCTACCTACCAAGCCGCCGTCTTCGGCGCCACCTCCTCAATCTGCCAGGAGACCCTCCGGGCCATGCTCAGGCAACAGCCCGCCCGCTTGCTGCTCATCGGCAGGAATGCGGGGAAATTGGCCGCGGTGGCCGACGACCTGCGCTGCCGTGGCGCGGAGTGCCTCACCCTAACAGCACCCCTGGCCGACTTCGCCACCGACTGGGCCAGTTTGCTACCACAGCACTCCGCCAATCGTCCGTGGGATCTCTTCCTGCTCGCCCACGGAACCATGCCGGACCAAGAACAGGCGCTCGCAGACGGCAACTCCCTGGCCGAGGTCCTCGCCGTCAACTTCGTTAGTCCCGCCGTCATTGCAGCCGCCTGCGGCGCCATTCTCGACCGCCAAGGACACGGCACCCTTGCCGTCATCGGCTCAGTGGCGGGCGACCGGGGGCGCGGCTCGAATTTCGTCTACGGCTCCGCCAAGGCCGGTCTCGACACCTTCCTGGCGGGCATGCGGCACCGCTTTGCCAAGCGCCAGCGCATCAAAATCGTCACGCTCAAACCGGGCATGACCGACTCGCCGATGACCGCCCACCTCACCAAAGGCCCGCTGTTCAGCTCGGCGGATCGAGTTGGCGCTTTAGCTTGGCAAGCCATTCGAGCGGGTACGCCGGTGGCCTACTTGCCCGGATGGTGGAAACTCGTGATGACCCTCATCCGGTGGCTCCCGGAAATGGTTCTCCATCGCACCCGGCTCTGACCCATCCTGGCGCCACCATAGCGAGGGTCTGCGCCGGCGCGAAAAACTAATTCCGCGGCGGTTTGCGCTCAGTCCTGTTTCCCGGCGAGCAACTTGAAGGCAATGGCGGCGACCACCCCGGCGACCAGTTGCGTGGCGATGTAGGCCACGAGCATCGCCAGCGGCAGTTTGCCGATCACCGCCAAGCCGATGGCCACCGCCGGATTGAAGACCCCCAGCGAGATCGATCCGACGGTGAAGGCACCCACCAGCACAATGCCGCCGATGGCCAGGCCGTAGAACGAATTGCCCGCCGTGGCCTTGGCCGTGGCGGTGTTCAGCACGGTCCACACCAACGCGAAGGTGAACAAAAACTCGGCCAGCAACACCGGCAACATCTGGCCATCCAGCTTGGCCATTTCCACCTTGCCGGCCGGCACCAACACCCATGCCGCGAACACCGCCAGCACCGCGCCAACTCCCTGCCCCAGCCAATAAAATGGCAAATCCTTGAAATCGCACTTGCCGCGCAAGCACACCCCCAGCGTCACCGCCGGGTTGAAGTGGCCGCCGGAAATGTGCCCGCCGCCGTAAATCATGAGCCCTAGAATCAGACCGATCGCCACCGGTGCCATGGGCCCGGCGCTGCCAAAGACCGCCGCCACACATACGGTGACGACAAGGAAGAAGGTTCCGATCAACTCGACGAGGTAGGATTTGATGTTCATGGCGTCGCCGATGAAATCACAACCGCAGGCGCCCAGTCAAGCTTGGAGTTGGCATCGCGCCGTCATCTTTCCCGAAAATCCCCTTCTTTGGCCTTGTCATCCGCCGCAAGCCAGCTAGTTTCGCCCTCCGTTTCCCTTTCTTCTGGCAGGCGGTTGGCGCCCCGGTGCCTCGCCAGAAGCCACATTCCCGGGGCATCATCGGCAGGAAAACGAACCAACAACACAACCCCAAACCAAACACACCATGAGTACCGCCCTCGCGGAACCCACCAACCAAGAACTGAACGACCTGATCGACTCCAAATTCCGCGAATTCCGCGAAGGGTCGATCGTCAAGGGCACGATTCTCGAAATCCGCCCCCAAGTCGTTCTCGTGGACGTCGGCTACAAATCTGAAGGAGCCATCCCGTCCAATGAATTCGAAGACGAGGAAATCGAAATCGGCGACGAAATCGAAGTCCTGCTCGAAAAACTCGAAAATGAAGAGGGCATGGTCGTGCTCTCCAAGGAAAAGGCCGCCCACAAGCAGAACTGGGAAAAGATCGTCAAAGTCTTCCAAGACGGCGGTCTGGTCCGTGGCAAAGTCAAGGCCGTCGTCAAAGGCGGGCTTACCGTCAACGTCGGCGTCGAAGCGTTCCTGCCCGGCTCACAGGTGGACATCATTCCCCCCAAGGATCTCAACGAATACGTCGGCAATGTCTACGAATTCAAAATCGTCAAGGTCAACGACGAGCGCAAAAACATCGTGCTGTCGCGCCGCGAAGTCATCGAGGCCGAGCGCTCCGAATTGCGCCAGCGCTTCCTCCAAACCGTCAAGATTGGCGACAAGGTCACCGGCGCGATCAAGAACATCACCGACTTCGGCGCCTTCGTCGATCTCCAGGGCATGGACGGCCTGCTGCACATCACCGACATGTCGTGGGGCCGCATCAACCATCCTTCCGAATTGCTGCACATCGGGCAGTCCGTCGATGTCGTCATCCTCGATGTGGACCGCGAAAAAGAACGCGTCTCCCTCGGCCTCAAGCAAATGTCGGAAAACCCCTGGGAAGACATCGAACGCAAATACCCGATCGGCCACAACGTGCGCGGCCGCGTCACCAAGTTGCTGCCCTACGGTGCCTTTGTCGAAATCGAACGCGGCGTCGAAGGCCTCGTCCATGTCTCCGAACTCTCCTGGGTCAAGCGCATCACCCGCCCCAGCGATGTGCTCGAAATCGGCCAGGAAATCCACGCCGTCGTGCTGGGCATCAGCATCGAGGAACAGAAAATCTCCCTCGGCGTGCGCCAGCTCGATACCAACCCGTGGGATGAAATCGAACTCCGCTACCCGGTCGGCGCCACCATCAAGGGCCCGGTTCGCAACCTCACCGCTTACGGCGCGTTTGTCGAACTCGAAGAAGGCATCGATGGCATGATCCATGTCTCCGACATGTCGTGGACCCGCAAAATCAACCACCCGTCCGAAGTCCTCAAGAAAAACGACGAAGTGGAAGCCGTGGTGCTCGCCATCGACAAGGCCAACCAACGCGTCTCCCTCGGCATCAAACAAACCGAAGAAGACCCCTGGAGCATCATCGACAACCGCTTCAAAGTGGGCGACCTGGTCAAGGGCACGGTGGCCAAAATCGCCTCCTTCGGCGCCTTCATCAGTCTCGATGGCGACATCGACGGCCTCATCCACATCTCGCAACTCAGCGAGGATCATGTCGAAAAGGTCAAGGACATCATCAAGGTCGGCGATGCCGTCGAAGCCCGCGTCATCAAGGTCGACAAAGTCGAACGCCGCATCGGCCTCTCGATCAAGGCCGTCAACTACAGCGACGAACAACTCAAGAAGGAAAGCGCCAACTTCGAAAGCCTGCGTCCGTCCAGCGAGATGGTCGGCCTCGAACAAGCGTTCAACCTCGCCGCCGCCGCCTCCGAAGATTGGAGCCCCGGCGAATGACCGTAGCTTGAGAACCTAACAACCAAGGAGGTGGCGAGACCGGGTGTGAACAAGGACCAGTGCCTGTTCACCCCACTCACCACCTCCTTTTTTCGCGCAGGTCAGCGGCGTCAAGTTGAGAAATGGGTCACTGCTCGGGTAGCCGCCCGTGCCGGTAATTGCTAACAACATCCGCCATGAAATCCATCCTCCTCGCCTGGCTTGGTCTTGTCTGTATCGTCCGCGGCGAGACCAACGGCCCCCCCACGCTTGGCTCCGCCCCCCCGCCGACCATTGCAACCTTGGCTACCTTCAGCGAGGCCGATGATGCCTACGCCGCCGATGTTAGAAATGACGATTTGGTCAACTCCGGACAAGTCTCACTGACATCATTCACCAGTTCCGTGCAGCCGACCTTCGGCGCGGGCGGCCAGAACGACGGCACTTATGGCCTGGCCAATGTCTCGGCCGCCGCCTATTACCACGCTGGCGCGTCCCTGCCGGCCACCCTCACCTTCACGCTCAATACCGCCGCGCATCCCGAGGGCTACCGGATCAGCGCGATTCACACCTTCGCCGGTTGGAAGGCGGGTGGCACCCAGACCCATGCCAACCAGAAATACCTCGTCGAGTACCTTCCGGTGGGTGGTTCCGACTGGCTGCTCCTGAAAAACGTGGATTACAGCCCGTTCACGGCCTTGGCCAACACCCCGGCCAATACCAAGGTCTCCCTAACCGAATCATCCGGCGCTATCGTCACCGCTGTGGCCGCCCTGCGGTTCATTCTGGCAGTCCCCACCGAGTCCGCCGGTGCTAACAACGGCACCGTGCTGCAGGAAATCGACGTCATCGGCCAGCCGCTGGGTCCCACCATCGACTCGCTCTCGATTGCCAGCCCGACCAGCCGCCACATAGTCCAGCGCTCGGCTGCCAACCTGGGCGATATCGCGCTTTCCGGCACTTACACCGGCACTCCTAACACCATCGAGGCACGCGTCGTGGTCATGGCGGGTGCTGCAAACTCCGGCACCACGACCCACTGGCAGACCATCGTTCCCGCCCCCGCAGCTGGCACTTTCACCGGCACACTTGTCGGGGTGCCCGCCGGCGGCTGGTATCAACTCGAGGTCCGCACCATCACTAACGGCTACCCGGCCACCCCATCAGCCGTCGATAAAATCGGCGTCGGTGACATCTACATCACCGCCGGCCAGTCAAACGCCGCCAACTTCGGCAGCCCGGCCTACACGCCGCGCGATGACCGGCTCAGCGTGCGCACCAGCATCACCGCGGCCTCCTGGTGCCTTGCCGCCGATCCGATGCCCGTGACCGATGGCGGCGGCGGCTCGGTTTGGTCACGCCTCGCTGATGCCCTCGCCGCGGCCGACAACCTCCCTATCGGTTTTCTCTGCGTCGCCGTCGGCGCCACACAATCCGGCCGGTGGCTGCCAGGTGCCAGCCTCTACGACACCCGCCTCAAACCCGCTGTCCAATCGTTCCCGGCCGGTGGCTTCCGGGCCATCCTCTGGCATCAGGGGGAATCCGACTCGATAGCTAACATCTCCACCAACACCCACGCGGCGCGCCTCGCCTCGATCATCGCCCAAAGCCGCCTCGACGCCGGCTGGCGCCTGCCTTGGTATATCGCGGAAGCTGCCTTCCACCCCGTCACCGACTTGTCACAGGAAGAACCCGTGGCGGCAGGCCAGCGCGCGGCCGCCGCCGCCGATCCGCTCGTCTTCCTCGGCCCAAGCACCGACGGGTTCCACCTCGAAAATGCCAGCGGCGGCAAACTCGCCGACTCCGTGCATTTCAATGCCGCAGGCCTGGCCGACCACGCCAACCAGTGGCGCGACATCCTGCGCCAGACCACCACCACAACTCCCCGCAACGGCGGGTTCGAAGACAACCGCTCTGCCGCCATCACCGGCCTCTCCCCGCTCGCCGACGGCGCCTGCCACAGCGTCAATATCAGCACCGACAACGCCTCACCCTCGGTCCTGGGATGGCGCATCCTCACCGCGGACGGCCTCAGTGCCGCCGCCGGATCTAACGGATTCTTCAACCCCGCCGCTGGCACCTACGCCGGGGCCGCGGACACGATCAACAACGGCGTGCTTCCCGCCATGGCCGGCCGTCACGTCGCCTTCCTCGACGGCGGCAGCGCGGGCAACTACTTCCTGCACACCACCCGCGCCACGGCCCTGCCTAACATGACTTATTCCCTCACTGTCGCCATCGGCCTGCGCGATAACCCCGCCACCTTCGGCAACGCGCGCCTCGATGTTCTTGCCGACGGACAAGTGGTCGCCACCGCCACATTCACCAAGGCGGCGCTCGACAGCCTGCGTGGCGGCACCGCCGCCGGCAGCTTCACCGACGTGACCCTCCACTATCTAACCGGAGACGCCGTCGCGCCCGGCCAAGCCCTCGCCCTGCGCATCGCCAAAGTCGGCGGGGCCTCGACCGTGCTCGACTTCGACAATGTCCGCTTCACCGCCACGCCAAGCGGCATCAAGCCGCAATAGTCCTTCGACCGGGTTCACTGGCGCCCCGCACCACCCATCCGCGGGCATTCATCTGCATGGCCGCGCATTGATCGGTAGCAGGGTTTGAGTGCTGGCGGTGCCCGCCATCACTCAAACGCGCTGCCGCCGATGAACTCGCGCAGCAGCGAGGTGGGCGGCACCGCCTCGGCGGAGGCGGAGTTGACCAATTCCAAAAACCCTAGCAAGCGGCGGGCGTCGACATATTCCGGGTCGGAGGGCTTCACTTCGGAGAGCAACGGGCGCGCGTAGGTTTTGAGCACTGCCGGTTCGTAGTCAAACGCGGAATTGAACGCCGCGTCCGCCTCCTTTTGATAGGGAAAGATCCACTGTTGTTCGCCGCGCCTCACGGAGCGCCACATTTGCAGGGTGTGCAACGCGGAACTGCCGCGGCTGCGGTGGTCGCGCACGATGCGCCGCAACAAGCGCAAGTCGGTGGTGGAAATCCGGTTGTTGTTATCCAGCGTGAGCTGGGTGAGCGCGCTGATGTAGATCTTGAACTTGTGCGCCTCAGCGACGTGCTGGGTGAGGCGCGGATTGAGGCAGTGGATGCCTTCCAGAATGACGATTTGGCCGTTGGCGAGTTTGAGTCGGTTGCCGCGGAATTCCTTGAGCCCCTGCGCAAAGTTGAAGGTGGGAATGGCCACTTCCTCGCCCGCTTCCAGCGCCAACAAATGAGCATTGAACATCTCCAAATCCACCGCGTCAATGTGCTCGAAATCGTGGCCGCCATTGCCATCGCTGGGCGTGTGGTCGCGGTTCTTGAAATAATTGTCCACTTCCAAGCGCACCGCCTTGAGTCCATTGACCCGCAAATGAATCTCCAGTCGCTTGGAAAAAGTCGTCTTGCCCGATGACGACGGCCCCGCGATGAGCACAAACTTCGGCCGCGTTTTGGCACTGGCGATGTGATCGGCGATCTGCCCCAACTTTTTTTCCTGCAGCACCTCACACAGGTGAATCACCGAGGGCAGGCGCTGTTCGGCGACGGTCTGATTCAGGTCGGCGATGCAGGTGATATCGAGATTGCGGCCCCACTGTTTGTGTTCCACAAAGATTTTCTGCAAATGCGGCTGCTTGAAGAACGGGGCAAACTTCACCCCGCCAGCACACCATTGCGGGAACAACAACACCAAGCCCTGCGCGTAGGGCAACAACTTGAAGTGGTTGAGCACACCTGTGGACTGGGTCAACACGCCGTAACCGATATCACTGAACTCCTCACAACAAAACATCACTATGCGCGGCGGATTGCGGTAACGCAGCAGATTGAGCTTATCGGTCTGGCGCGCGCCTTCCAACATCTGGCAGGCTTCCACAAAGCCGATCTTGCGCCGCACCAACGCAATGTCCCGCCGCACCAACTCGCGCAGGTGCCCATCAATGCGCTGGAGCAACTCCCCGCTCAGGCCGCCGGGGGCACACTGCGAGAAGGTGCAGTAGTACCCATCGCCGATCGAATGCTCGACGGCAAACTCGCACTCGGGCACCAAATCGCGCACCGCCTTGGCAATCAGAAACGACAGCGAGCGCCGGTAGACATACTCGCCGTGCGGGTCAGCCAGGGTCAAAAACTGCACCGCGCTGTTGACCTGCAGCGGAAACGACAGCGAACAAATGTCGTTGTTGACCAGGGCGGCCAGATAGGGCAGCCCGTTAGGCGCGCTGCGGCCAGGCAGCAACTCGGCCACCGTGGTTTGAGGGCCGCAACTATGCACCTGCCCGTCTGGCAGCGTGATTTGAATCGTATGGCTGGGTGACATGGGGGATGCGGGTTGAACTCCGGATGCCCGGAGTTGCCTGCCGCGGCGCGCAGCATCAACCCCTCGCACCCCTTCAACTAGCCACAGACCCCACCCGCTTGTCAATGGCCCACAGCGCCGGGCTCGCCACAATCGGCGTCGCAGCCCTGCCCCGTGGCTGGCACGCGCAGGCCATGCGCGGGCAATTTGGGGTTTGCATGGGCCCAAACCATGCTAGATTCGCGGCATGCGCACCGCCGTCTATGCTGGCTCCTTTGATCCGCCCACCAATGGTCACCTGTGGATGATCCAACGCGGGCTGGAATTGTTTGACATCCTGATTGTGGCTATCGGCGAGAACCGCTCCAAGCATTACACGTTTTCCGTCGAGGATCGCCTGCAGATGCTGCGGGCCTCCATCCCGCCCTGCGATCGCCTCAGCATCGTGCAATTCGACAACCGCTATCTGGTGGACTATGCCAAACTGATGGAAGCCGGCTACATCTTGCGCGGCATCCGCTCGACCCATGACTATGAATATGAGCGGGTGATGCGCCACATCAACTCCGACATGGCACCGGAGATCAACACGGTGTTTCTGATGCCGCCCCGCGATATCGCCGAACTCTCCTCCAACATGGTCAAAGGCCTCACCGGCCCCCACGGCTGGGAAGACAACGTCCGCCGCTACGTCCCCCCTCCCGTCCTCGCAGCCCTCGCCGCCCGCCACTCCAGCCACTCCAGCAACTCCAGCCACAGCCCTACCAGTCTCTAACCAACTGCACCATCGTTTCGTAGTTGCGCAGGGTCCCCGGCGACAAGGTCCGGCCATAAGGACTGGCGGAGGGCAGCAAGACGAAGCCGCGACCCTCGCCGGCCGTGCCTTGGTCGAGCGCGCGTTTCACCTTCTCGGCGAAACGGGGGGTGGGCAGCATCTCGATGTCGGCAATTTCCAGATTGCCGAACAGCACGAGCTGTCGGCCATGGCGTTGCCGCACCGCGCCTAATTCCATATCGCCTTGCGGTGGCGGTTCGATCGGGTCGAGGGCATCGGCGCCCATGCCCGCGATCAGGTCGAGGATGTTTTTCAAGCGCCCATGGCAATGGACCCGCGCGTAGCCACCATGAGCTTGAATCGCGCGGATCATCGGGGTGACGTAGCGGACAACATATGCGTCAAACAGGTGCGGCGGCAAATACGGCTCGGAGGCGTACTCCGGGCCGTAGATGCGCCACAGCCGCCCGGGAAACCGCCGGCTCACCTCGGCCGTGCGCGGCTGGATGACGCGCGCCATTTTTTCCAGCAAGCGATGAAACAATGCCGGCTCGGCAAATGCCAGCACCACGTAATCCTCCATGCTGAACAACGCGGCGGCGGCGCAAAGCGGGTCTTCCGTATCCACCATCACGATGCCCCGGTCCCCCAGCGCAGTCTCTTCGGCTTCCAGCGGCGCGGTATCGATGTGTTCCTCGAACACCTCGTCCGGGATCTTTAGGTAGGCTTCCACATCGGCCGCATCCTTGAGCAGGTGTTCGACCGTCCAAACCGTGTTGACCTGCCGCTCGCGCTTGGTCACCTGCGTCAACTCCCGCCCGGCGACATTGAGCACGGTGCGTGTGACACGCGTCTCGCCGTCGTCGATGGTGTCTTCGCGGAAGAACTCATGCCAGCACCCGCTGGCGGTGGAGCCGATCGGGTCGATCGAGCGGGCCCGCACCGGACTCATCATGCGGATGATGTCGGTGTGGTCTTCCGCGAGTTGCACCAGCGGTTGCCAGTCGGGCGAGTTATAGATGTTGTATGGATCGGGATCCGTCGCATCTATCGAGAATCCGGTGATCTCATAGAAGTTCACCGGCGGCCGGTCCACCGGTTCGCCGCGCAAGGTGGCCATCAATCGATCACGTCGTGTCATATCTGTGTCAGTTTCATGGTCGGGCGGGTTGTGGACGGGCGGTTTTCACTGGGATTGATCCTTGCCGGCTGGCGCATTCTCCCGCGGTGAGGATGGCAGGTGATTTCGCATGGGGGCAAGAAATATGCCCAAAACAATGGCAGCGCAACAGCCGAATGTTACCGGATTAGCGACATTTCGATGCACGAAGTGCGAAGCGGGAAGCCGCGGCGATGCTGCTTCCATGCCGCCATCGTCCGCGACGCCACCCCGTCTTCCACCAGCACGCTCTTGAACGCATCCTCCCACAACCCGCCGCTGCGCCCGTGCTTGCGATTGTACCATTGCGTGAAGCGCTGCAGCAACCCTTTCATGTACATCCGCATGTAGGTCCGCAGTTGTTCCTTGTCCTATTTCCCGAATGCACAAGAAGAATTTTCACTAGAATTGGTTTGGTTTTTCCGCAGGCCACGATTGCCAGCTGCGCCTCCACCGCATAAAATGATTCCCCCAGCGAAGAAAAACCCGCAACAAAAGGCAATGAAATATCCGCTTACTCCACTGATTACAGTCCACATGGGAGCCGTGCTGCTGGCCATCGCTTCTGCGTTGCCGGCGTTTTGTGCTGCACAGAATCCGGCCTCTTTCAGTTTGTCCACTAAAACCTTCAGGATGGATTACTCGGTGGCCAAGGACGGCTCGCTGCAGTGCGCCATGAAGAAGCCTGACGGCAGTGGGGATCTTCCGGTCGGCGGACAGGTTTTCCCGGCGCGAACTGTCAAAGATAATTCCGGCAACACCCATGACCAGCGTTACAGCGGACCGGTGATTGCAACCTCTGCCAATGGCGGAAACTTTCCCGAACTTGTCTACAAGTCCCACACCGTCACCCAGCAATCTGCCAATGTTGAGCACGCCACGGTAGTCCTGTGCGATGCAACAACTCCGCTCCGCGTCGAACTGCATGTTCGCGCCTACAAGGAGGAGAGTATCATCGAGCAGTGGACGACTTTGACCAACCACACGGACAAGACCGTCTTCGTGGAGCGGCTGGATTCAGCGTTCTTGCAAAGCCAGACGGGCAACAACACCTATCTGGAGTGGTTTGATTGCCGTGAGGGCAATGAAGCCGGGCGGCCGGAGCGCGAAAAGCTTTCCAAGGGATTACGCATTCTGGAAAGCCGCCATGGGAACCGCCACACCACCGGGCCGGAACCATTTTTCACGCTTGGATTCGGCGCGCTCCCCGAAGAAGGTAAAGTCCCATGTCTTGTTTCGGCGCTGAGCTGGTCAGGCAGCACCCGCCTCTCGTTTGAGATCAATGATCTCAATATCCTTGAGGTTTCCTGTGGCGTAAACCAACCGCGTCCGGTTCCAGTGGATCCCGGCAAATCCATGACGTCGCCGGAGTTCGTCTATTCGTTCAGCGAGGCAGGCAAAGGACCTGCGAGCCGCAATTTCCACCGCTGGATGCGCCGTTACGGCATGCGTGACGGCAACCGCTTGCGCCTGGTGGACAACAACTCGTGGGAAGGTTGCGGGATGAATGTCACTGAGCAATCAGTGATCGAAATGATGAAGATGAGCGCTGAGCTTGGCATCGAACTCTATGTGATGGACGACGGCTGGTTCGGCAACGGGAATAATGCGCGGTCGAACGACAGTGCCGGGCTTGGCGACTGGCAGCTGAACCGGCAGCGGTTCCCCAACGGTCTTGACCCGCTGCTCAAGGCGGGCAAGGAAAACCATATCGAGTTCGGGATCTGGTTCGAGCCTGAGATGATCAATCCCAACAGCGATCTTTTTGTGAAGCATCCGGAATGGGTGATGAGAATCCCTGGCCACGACCTCGTGCTGCGGCGCAACCAGGCGGTGCTGGATCTTGCCAATCCGGAAGTACAGGATTTCATGTACCATGCCGTGGCAGACGTTCTATCAACCTATCCAGGGATTCGCTTTGTCAAGTGGGATGCAAACTCCAGCATCAACAATCCGTATTCGCCCTTCCTCGGGCCTGACCGGCAAGGCGAAATGCTCAACCGCTACATGGCCGGATACTACGGCGTGATGGAAAAGCTGGTCACCACTTTTCCCAAGGTGGATTTCCAAGCCTGCGCCGCCGGCGGCGGGCGCGCCGATATCGGCGCGCTGAAATCCAACCACACCTTCTGGCCGAGCGACAATACCCATCCTGGTTATCGGCTTGGCGCGATATGGAATTTCACCACTTGCATGCCAGCGCTTGCGCCGACATGCCATGTCACCCATGCCGGGGGGGAATTCCGGCCCAAATACCGCTTTGATATCGCCATGATGGGACAGCTCGGGATGGAGGTGGATCCGCGCAAGTCATCGGCGGATTATCTGGCGGCTTCCAAGGTCGGCATCGCCGCCTACAAAAGCGTCCGCGAAATCGTCCAGTTCGGCGACCAGTACCGCCATCAGAGCCCGTTCGATTCCGCAACCCCTTCGTTGAATTATGTCTCAGCGGAGCAGAATCGTGCCGTGATACTGGCATACCAGACTGGGGATCTCAAGCAGCCCAGAACGGTTGCCAGTCCGGTGTCCGGACTTGATCTGGCACGCAACTATCGCGTGGCGGAAATCAATCTGCCGCCCGGCGACGACAATCCGCGCCTGGCGCCGTGCGCCAAGCAGGTCCAGACAGGAAGCGAGTGGATGGAGCAGGGAATTCCGTTAGTCTTCACCCGTGCATTTGACAGTGCCGCGGTGACGCTGGAAGCGGTGAAATAAGACAATAGGCCAATGCCTCACCCGCCGCACGGGCCACCGGCCAGGACCGTGCCGACCGCTACTGGAATGACTCACGCGAAATCACCGCCGACCAAATCCGCGAGTTGTCCGCCGCCATCGTGCGCCAGGTGAAGAAACGCGACCCCATCATCCCGCTTGCGGAATTCATCAACCGCCGCCTGAGCACCGGCGCCACGCTGGCCCAGGACATCACTCGCCGATCCGGGATGACACCGTCATCGACCGCGCCGCAGTCCGAGCAGTCCATTCCAACGCAACGGGTTTACACTGTCTGAATCGCGCCAAAAAGGTGGCTCTTAGCGCCGTCAAATCGGCCAAACGGGGAATTTCGCCTTGCATCTGCCAACCCATTGAATAACTTTTGCCCGGCTACGATCCTCAAAACCGATAGTGCGACATAAATGCACCAAGGCCGGGAAAAAGCCATACGCCGCTGTAGCTCAGGGGTAGAGCAGCTCATTCGTAATGAGCAGGTCGTCGGTTCGAATCCGACCAGCGGCTCCATTGGAAATCAATGACTTACGACAGATAGAGCCTAGCGAGCCAACCGGCCGGGCCACCGAAAAGTCACCGAAAAGTCACCGAAAAGTCACCGAAAAGTCACCGAAAAGTCACCGAAAAGTCACCGAGCGTCACCGAATCCCGACAAGAGCCGCTTTCACCCGTTGAACCGTGGAACCGGGCTTGCCCGTGATCTTGGCGGTGTCTCTCACCGAATGTCCATCCTTGAGCCGACGAACCATGTCGGCATGTTTCTCCAATTGGCCCGCCGCAGGGCCAGGGGATAGAGGACATTCGGCAATTTCCAAGCTATTGCATACTGGATTGCTGGTGATCTAACTATACATGAACCATCTCCAGCCACCCCCAAAAAGTTCAGCAGCGCCTCTGAAATCGACACATAGTTTCCGGCACCGACCGAGTCAGCGACCAACTCACCGATCAAGTCGAATCCCTGCTTCGGGTGCTGAAAAACAAGCCCCGCAGCGCGGTCGAGTGCATGACCCGCAGCGCGGCCGATGCGGTGCTACGACGCGGCGGGCTCCTCGAGCACGATGCGCGGAAACACCGGCTTGGGCTTGCCGATGAGGTGGCCGTCGGGAAGCAAGCCCCAATGGAGGTCGGCGAGCTTGAGGGTTGTTAGATCGGGCAGGTTGAGCTGGGCGGCGAGCTTGGCGGCGGCATCCGGCAGGACCGGGGAGAGCAACACCGCGGCGTGGGCGACGCTTTCGGCGAGGTGATAGAGCACGCTGGCGAGGCGGTCCTGATTGACCGGATCCTTGTTGAGTTCCCAAGGTTTCATGCGCTCGGCATAGCCATTGCAGTACACGACGTGGCGGCTGATGGCTTCGAGACCGCGCGCGATGTCACACTCATCCATGGCGGCCTGATAGGCGGCGCTCGAGTCTGCCAGGGACGCTTGCAGCGCCTGCTCGTCGGGGGTGAGGGGGGCGCCGTGGCGGAGGATGCCGGCGGTGAAGCGCTGGCTCATGTTGAGGGCGCGGTTGCAAAGGTTGCCCAGCTCGTTGGCCAACTCGGTGTTGAAGAGCATGATGAGGCGCTCCAAGTCGAAGTCCGAGTCCTTGCCGGTGACGATGTCGCGGACCAGGTAGTAGCGCACGGCATCGACGCCGAATTTATCGGCGAGTTCGTTAGGATCGACGATATTGCCGGTGGATTTGGAGAGTTTGTCGCCGCCCTTGCTGTTCCAGAAACCGTGGACGAGGAGACGGGGGAGTTGAGCCTCGGTGAAACCCATGGCGTGAAGCATGCACAGCCAGTAGATGCCGTGGGCGGGCACCAGGATGTCCTTGCCGATGAGATGAGTGCAGCGACTGCCGCCGACGTTCCAGAGCCGCGCAAAGTCCGGCAGGCCGGCGTCGGCCGCGGCGTGGTAACCCGCGAAGGAGATATAGTTGATGAGGGCATCGAACCAGACGTAGGTGACGAAGTTGGCGTCGAAGGGCAACTCGATGCCCCAGCGCAAGCGTTCCTTGGGGCGGGAGATGCACAAATCGGTGCCGGCGGAGCGATCCAAGGCGTTGAGCAGTTCGGCCCGGCGGAAGGCCGGAGTGATCAACTCCGGGTTATGCTCAATGACGGATTTGAGCCAAGCGGTGTGCTCGCTGAGGCGGAAATACCAGTTCTCTTCCTCGATCATGGTCACCTCGCCCCACTGCGGACCAAAGTTGCCGTGCTCATCGCGGTCGCGCTCCTGGAGGAATTGTTCCTGGCGCACCGAGTAGTACCCGGAGTGGGCTTTCTTATAGAGTTGGCCGCGCTGTTGGAGTTCGCTGAGGATCGCCTGAACGCAGGCCTTGTGGCGCGCATCGGTGGTCTCGGCCCAGCCGTCGTAATGAACCCCGAGTTTCTCCCACAGATTGAGAAACTGCTTGGTGGTGCGTTTGACAAAGGTGGCGGGGTGGACCCCTTCCTTGTCGGCGGTTTGTTGCACCTTCTGGCCGTGCTGGTCCACGCCTGTTAGAAAATACGCTTCCTCGCCGCGCAAGCGGCGGTAGCGGATGATCACATCGGCGAGCACCTTTTCGTAGGCATGGCCGATGTGCGGCGCGCCGTTGGTGTAGTCGATGGCAGTGGTGAGATAGAACACTTAGCGTTTTTTATAGAGCTGCTCGACCTTGGCGTCGTCGACGCGCGCAGTGAGCCAGGAATCAAACACGAGCGTTTCGTTTTGGGTGCTGGCGGAGGTGACTGCGGCATCGATGCTGGCAGCGCTGTTAGGGTCCTTGACCACTTCCCGCTTGGCGACATGGACGATGAAGGCGCGGTCGGATTCGATGATGGGGTCGGCGATGCCGCCGGGATCCACCGTGGCGATGGCTTGGAACAGGTTTTGCGGCTCAGTGGCGCCGTCGGGCTTGTAACTGCTGGTGATGGCGGCGACGGTCTTGGCGTCGCTGAGGCCGGCCTCCTTGGCGGCCTCGGCGAAGGGTTTGCCGGCGGCGAGGGTGGCTTTGATGGCGGTGATGGCGGCTTCGGCGGCGGCCTTCATGTCGGCGGCGGCTTTGTCGGCGATGAATTGGGCGCGGGCATCGGCGCGGGCTTCACCGAAAGTTTTCTCGCGGGCTTTTTCCTCGCCATCAAGGCGTGCGACCAGCCATTGGTTGTCGCCCACGGCGATGGGCTGGTGGAACTTTGAGACTGGGTCGGAGGTTTGCCGGATGTTGAAGAGTTCCTCGACGGCCTTGCCGCCGCGGGTCGAGGCGCGCACCTTGATGGCCAACTCGGCGGGGGCATCGGCCAAGGTGAAGAAATCGGTGGTCTTGATCTCCCAGCCGTTGCCCTTGGCCAGCGCTTCGAACTCGGCCCCCTTGCTCTCCTCGAGTTGATAGGTGAAATCATCCACCAACTTGTCGGTTTCGACTTGTTTCCTGCGGCGTTCCTCGGCGGCGGCAGCCGCTTTGAGCGCTTTGGCCTCGTCTTTTTTCTTGCGGGCGGCGGCCTTGACTTCGTCGGTGGCGGCGGCTTCGGCGAGCGATTCGGGGGCGTCGGGATCGGCGGCGGTTTCCGGGGGCAGCTCCGGGGTCACCAGGATATAGGAGAACTTGCGCCGCGGGGTGGTCATGAAGGCATCCTTGATCGGCTCCCAATAAGCTTTGATGTCCTCTTCGGTCGGCTGGATCTTATCCTCGAAGGTGCTGATATCGAGACGGGCGAGGTCGGCGTTGATTTGTTGTTTGCTGATGGCCAGGGTCTTGGCAACGGTATCCCGATCCGTGCCCAGACCGGCACTGAGGATGGCTTTGAGCTTGCGTGAGGCGAGAAGGTCGGCAGCGAAATCGAGCAGGTCGTTTTCGGTCAAGCCGAGGCGGCCGATGCTCTTGTCGATGAAGTCGCGGTACGCTTTCGGGTTGAAGGCCTGGTCGGGTCCGGCAAACGCTTTCATCGAGCGGATCAAGGCAGACACCTCCTCCTCACCCGGATAGATGCCGAACTCGGCCTTGGCGTCACGCAACAGCACGCGACCGGTGAAGAACTTTTCGGCGAGGTCGCTCTCCGAGGTGGCACCCTTGGCGAGTTCGATCACGAATTGGTAGGGTGCGTAATCGCCCGAGCGCAGCATCATCTGGGCCAGATTAACCGGACCGCTGCCCAGCTTGTTGAAGGACTTCTCGTCGTAGGTTTTGCCGGCAACGCGCAGGATCGCGACCCCGCCGCCAAGCGAGTTGCTGCGGCCGCGGGAAAAGTCGCCAAACACGAATGCCGCGGCCACCAGTACCAACCCGAAGACCAGCAGGCCCTTGTATCTGTGAATTTTTTCAATCATGCAATGGGGCCTGCCGTTATTACAGGCGCGACGAGTTAAGAGCGGAGCGGGCCGGGCAGCAACCGTAATTTCGCCCACAGGCAAGAATAATTGCGGGGCCGCGCCAGCTCATGCAGTGGCTGGCGGCGCGGCGGCCGCGGCGGGAGACGGGCTGGCCGCGGGCGCGGCGTCGCTTTTCGCCGCGCTTTCCGTCTTGCTGCCGCCGTTCTCGGACTTGGCACCCGCTTGATAGGAGGACGACCGGTAGTCGGTTTGATAGAATCCGGAGCCCTTGAAAATGATGCCGGCTCCCGTTCCCATCAGGCGTTTGACCTGGCCGTCGCAGGCCGCCACGGGGCAGGACTCCAGCTTGGCGTCGTTCATGCTCTGAACCACCTCAAAACGGTTTCCACATTTCCGGCATTCGTAATCGTAAGTTGGCATAGGTGCGGGACGGCAGCGATAGCAGGTTTCCCGCCACGCGCAACCCTTGGTTTGCCCCGCCGGGTTTTGCGGGCGGCGCTGTGGTCTTGACCGCAGGCGGGTTTGGGCCTATCCTCCGGCCGTTCCTTCCATGAAGCCTCCCACCTCCCTGCCCGCGCACTGTGCCGCCACTGCCATTATTGCTTGTGCCCTCGCCGCCTGCGTGGATTCCCGTCCGCCGGGTTCGGACTACCTCGCCGATGTGGGTGGGCCGGTGCGGCATGAAGCCTCGGGTGGCCCGCACCATCCGCCGCCAGCCATTCCGGATGACATTTCCTACTGGGATGGCGATGGGGTGGGCGGCAGTGCGCTCATCAAGATCAACCGCGACCAGCAAAAGGCGTCGTTCTACAAGGGCGGGGTGTTGGTCGGGGTGTCGCGGATTTCCAGCGGCAACGAAGACCATGACACGCCCAAGGGGGTCTATAAGATCAAGGAAAAAGACAAGGACCACAAGTCCTCGATCTATGGGGTCTTCAAGGATGTGGCCAGCGGCCAGATGCTCAACGACAATGTCGATATCCGAGTGGACAAAGTCCCGCCAGGAGCGGTGTTTTACAATGCGCCGATGCCCAATTTCATGCGCTTTGCCGATGGCATTGGCATGCATACCGGCTACCTGCCGGGCTACGCGGCGTCCCACGGCTGCGTCCGCATGCCCCATCAGATGGCCGAGAAGTTCTTCGACAACGTGCAGATCGGAACCCCTGTGATCGTGGAGTGAGGGCGTCTCTGGCGAGGAGGCCCGTTCACCCGGCGGACCCGGCAACCACCGCAGGATCCGGAAAACCAGTTAGACCAACCGCGGATGGAGCGGGTTGAGCGGATTGGAATGGAAGCCATTTGCAATTCAGGCGGGGCGGCAAATGGAGATCCCCCGGCCTGGCGATCCCCCGGCCTGACGAAAACCATGAACTCCGAGGTTGGCATTTCAGGGCGTCAAATGCGGATTGCGCGTTGGCATCAGGACATTACCCCACCGTTCTAACTGCCAACTGGCGTGCGGTGAACAGGCTGCCTTGGGCGTCTTCGCGCAGCGCCCGCGCGCCGCTCGTTCGCTTCGGCCCGAAATGCCCGCGATAGGCCTCAAACACCCCGTCCACATAGGATTTGGTGCCCAGCACCAACCCGTCGGAAAAATACCGCACCCGGCAGCGCAGCAACGCGGCGCGGCTCAATTTCCCCTGCCGTTTTTTCTCCACCTCTGCGGCCTCGGTGGAAAACCC
>CAIZNN010000136.1 GCA_903934285.1 Akkermansiaceae bacterium
CAATACGGTTTACTTAAGACGAGACAGGGACGAGACAGGAAGAGGCGGCGGGCAGGATGCCCGCGCCACAGGTGGCCCGGGCATCTTGCCCGGAGCCTCGACTCAAACCACCAAGGGTGCTAAGTAAACCGTATTGGGCGGGACGCCTGTTTTCCGATCCAGCAGCGCGCAGCGGACGAGCTCAGCTCGTCGTTCACCATGCCCGGGCTGATCTCCAGCGGCCTGCGGCTGCGCCGGCGTGGCAGAATTTCCCCTGTGATGCCGGATCTCATTGATTGCGGGGAGCGCCGCCATCCTGGCGGCATTTGCCGGCGTCCCGCCGGGAAATCTGGAAAACGCAACCGAGGCGCAGCGTCGCCCCCCCTCAAGAGCGTTTCACAGTAAGAGCGTTCCGCAGTGTCGGCAATTGGACAAAACCGAATTTCCCGCCCGGGCAAAACCGGACGGCCTGTTAGAGGCGGAACGTCGCTGAAATCCAGAGCCAAACGGCCTTCGGAGGGTGCTTCACAACCCGGAATTTGCGGTTCGGGTGATGTATGATGCTGACGGACTTGCGAAGTGTGGTGGCGATCTCATAATTGTGGCCCTCGAAGTCGATGGATGAGTTGTTGTTCACGGCCGGACCATGATCTAGCAAATCCGACCTGAGCGATGTTTTTCTTCCGCCTGCTTGGTGGCGCTGCCCCCAAACCCCCGGAGTTTTACGCATGGGCCAATGGACTTGATGGCTGCCGGAAGCGAGCCGCGTGAAGCCATTCCGCCAACACGCGGTCCGGTGGCAAGTGCCGCTTTGGCGGCGTCTGCCGCTCCGGTTGCTCTCCAGCAGAGCCGTATCCTGCAAACGGCGCCGCAGCAGCGCCTGCAGTAGCGCTATTGCCAGTCATTTGCCGCCGCCCGCCCTCAAAATCCGGTTTTGTTCAGGCCCCGACAGGGTGGATTAGGCGCCCAGACGAATACGAGCATTGCACATCGAACGCCGAACATTCAACCAAAGAGCGCAGCGGCTACAGCGCGGATCAGGGGACGAGAAATAATTACCCTGGAAAAGAAAATAGAAACGGCGGATTTCCCGAATTCCCCGAATGAATGAATGAGTTATGCGTTTTATGGCATTCACCATTCGGGCGAGCCGATAACTTGATAGATCGAGATCATCTTATCCGTGTAACCGTTCGACTGAGCTCACGCCGAATTCCTCTTCAATCGGTGTAATCTATTCCGCGGCGGTGCAGAGCGACGGCAAGGTGCTGCTCGCCGGCAATTTCACCACGGTCAACGGCGCGGCGCGCAGTAACATTGCGAGGCTCAACAGCGACGGCTCGCTCGACACCAGCTACAGCGAAAATCCCGCCACCCTGCTGCAAGGCGGCATCGTGGACATCCCGAACGGCGGTGGCAAAACCCTCGCCTTCGCCGCCATCCCGGCCTTCGTCTATCAGGTGGAAACCAGCGGCGACCTGACCGCTGGGACCCCGCTGGGGTCCTTCACCGCGGGGGCCGACGGCCGCCTCATCATCACCGGCCCCGGTGCCACCGGCGGCTCGCGCTTCTATCGCTTCAACAAATAAGGGCCCGAGAATAGATAATTCCCCTCCCGCCAAACATCCCCTCTTCCTTTGCGGCTTTGCGCGTTCGGCGAGCTCAGCCGAGCCGGCTTTGCGCGAAGCATTCTTCACACCCCGGCGACTTCGAAATCTGACGACCCTGCCGCCAATCCATTCATCCAAATTAAGAGTTATCTCGCGCAAAGCCGCAAAGGCGCAAAGTTTTTCAGAATTTAAAAATCCCTGTCTTTTCAGGCCCAGGCATCTAGGATATAACAATTCCCGAACATCCACCAAACATCCCCCTCTTCCTTTGCGGCTTTGCGCCTTTGCGCGAGGCATTCTTCACACCCCGGCGACTTCGAAATCTGACGACCCTGCCGCCAATCCATTCATCCAAATTAAGAGTTATCTCGCGCAAAGCCGCAAAGGCGCAAAGTTTTTCAGAATTCAAAAATCCAAATGTTTCAGGCCCAGGCATCTAGGATATAACAATCCCCGAACATCCACCAAACATCCCCCTCTTCCTTTGCGGCTTTGCGCCTTTGCGCGAGGCATTCTTCACACCCCGGCGACTTCGAAATCTGACGACCCTGCTGCCAATCCATTCATCCAAATTAAGAGTTATCTCGCGCAAAGCCGCAAAGACGCAAAGTTTTTCAGAATTCAAAAATCCTGATTTTTTGGCGAAACTATCCACGGGTGATTGCCATACCCCTAACCACCAACACCCGCTCCAACATGAACGCGATCCAACAGTTAGCCATCGGCGTGGCCCTCGCCACGGGCGCCTCCGCCACCATGACGTTTCCCGACCCCGGCCTTGCCGCGCCGCTGGCCATTCCCGACCATGACGCCGCGGGCATCCTGCGCACCCTCGCGGTCTCCGGTCTCGACGGCTATGCCCGCTACTCGGTGGACGTGGCATTGAACATGACCGGCGGCGGCCTCGGCGGCTACGTCGGCGACCTCTACGCCTATCTGGCCCACCAAACCCCCGGCGGAGCCTACGCCATGACCGTGCTGCTCAACCGGCCGGGTCGCAGCGCCAGCCTGCCCTGCGGCTACGACAACGCCGGCTTGAACCTCATCCTCAGCGACAGCGCGGACCATGACATCCACACCTGTCAAGCCCAGGACGACTACCATGCGGTGGGCGACGCCATACTCAGCGGCACCTGGCAGACCTAACGGTTATTGGTATCTCTTCGTCGCCGACATGGAATCCGGCGCCACCATGCGCCTCAACTCGTGGTCAGTGAGCTTTGCCGAATTGACCGCCATCCCCGGGCCGGCCAGCACGCTGGCCCTCGCCACCCTGCTGGCCTCCGCCATGTGCCTGCGCTCCCGCCGCCGCAAGCCCACCGCGTGCGATTCCAAGACTTCACCTGCATTCATTTTTGTGGGAAAATTGTCACTGCAATGAAATCACGAGGACTGGCCACAGACGAATCGTAGAAAAATTGCAGACACCGTGGCCGCGGGCGAAAGCCATGGCGCTTGTCGCCGCCGCAGTCGAAGGCGACCAGCAGTTCCTGATGCCGGACCGACGGGCAGCGCAGACGACCGGCGCTGCCGGTGCGGATGATGGTGGAGACGGTGGGGGCGGGGTTCAGAGGCTGTGCATTGCATGCGCGCCCATCCCCCCGTCTGGGGGGTTAGATCCACAACAAAGGCAGACCTGTCTGTTAGCCGGAAAGGTCGATTAGCGAGGACTGCCCCCAGGCAGTTTTCACTTTTTTTGCGATTTTGGAAGATTTCACTTGCAGTGGGGGCGAAAAGGGTAGGTACTTTTCCCGAGCGGCATCCTTATTTAAACGGATCCAAGATGAAGCCGAGCCCAAAAAATTTTCCGATCCCCATCCGCCTGAAGACCATTGTGCGGCGGAGCGTGTGTATTTGCTGCTCCATCGGCACCACCCGAGCGGTGGACATCCATAGGGACGGCACCGGCACACTTTGGAGTGGCATGAATTCCCGGGGCAAGGATGTTTGGGGCAAGTGCGGCAATCCGTCCGCAGTAGCCGGACACGCGCGTCAAGTTAAGGGCAATCGGGTCGGGAAACTGCGGGCGGCCGAAGCACCAAGCCTAGGAAAGCCGTCGGAGCACTGGGTACCACTGAGACCACTGCTACCACTGCGATACACTTTATGAGTATTGCGGTGGTTCCAGTGGTTTCAGTCGTGCCCAGTGCCTTCAGCCGTAATTGCCCTCACGCCTGATCCGCCTCACCCCGCCTCACCGCGCCCGCAGGGGCCACGACGCGAGTCGGTGCAGACAACCCGCTCCAACCCAAGAATGCCCCCATCCGGTCAGCTGCAATTGCAGTGGTGATGCTGAATCGCGCGGGAGCGACCTCCGTGAATGCGCCAATCACCTGCCGGGGCAGATCATCGGCGAGCCGCGTCATGGGCATCTTCAGGTGACGGCCCACGCGGTAAAGCGCGCGGACCCCATCGGCAGACAGACGCGGGGAACACCGGGTTCGGGACATGATGTCATGGGGGGATTCGGGGAAACTTGTCCAGCGACAATTAAAAAACTGCCACTGCGGCTGATGCGGAATGAGTTGCCAATCCGATCGAACTCAGCGAGCGTCCCTGCCTGTACGCACCATGAATCCACCCCTGATCCTGACCCACCCCGGAGGCTCGCACAAAGACGAGTTTCTCGCCTGCTGCGTGCTGCTGGCCCATGGCCCAGCCTCCATTGTGCGGCGGGAACCCACCACCGATGATCTCGCGGAGCCCACCATCGCGGTGGTGGACGTGGGCGGACAGCACCAACCAAGCCTGGGGAATTTCGACCACCACCAGTTTCCCAAGGAGCACCCCCCGATGTGTGCGCTGAGCCTCGTGCTGCAGCATCTCGGGGTTTACGAGGACGCCCTCGCGTTTTGCGACTGGCTGGAGCCCGCCGAGTGGCTCGATACCCGCGGCCCGCAGGAAACCTCACGCTGGCTTGGTATCGGCCGTGACACCCTGGCCAAACTCAACTCGCCCATCGATGTGACCCTGCTGCGGCGCTTCGCCGCCGTCACCAGGCTGGACCAGGGGGACCCCTTGTGGGAAGTGATGCGCTGGATCGGCGAGGACCTGCTCACCTACTTGAGAAACTTGAGGCAGCGCCTTGATTTCATCGCCGAAGTCGGGGAGTTCTGGCAGATCGAATCCGCATCGGGTCCGTTCCATGTGCTATACCTGCCTCGCACCGATCCGCTCCCGGACGAGCCCTCGGCAGGACTCAGCCGCTTCATCGAGAGTCACCCCGCAGGTGTCAAGGTGGTCGGACTGGTTTACCCCGACCGCCGGGGCACGGGATTCGGGCTCGCGCGTCACAACGACCACCCGGGACTGGATTTCACCCGCATCGGAGGATGTGCCGATGTGCACTTCGCCCACGCCCGCGGCTTTGTCGCGAAAACCTCGGCAACGAAGCCGGAGCGGCTGCGGGAATTACTCGAGCGGTCCTGGGGTTGAAACCACTGCCCCGCGAGTCATCTCACAACCTTATCCCCTAACCAGCGCTGACGCCACGGCCGCCGGGCGGCAAGGGATTCGTGTGGGTGCAGGCGCGGTAAGGCCGGCCTTGGCCCGGCAGCCTCGGTGGCCCCGGTGGCCCCGGCAGCCTCGGTGGCGGCTTGGCGATTGCCTGGCCGGGCCGCATTTGGCGCTTGGATGCGGGAGCAAGGCGTGGCAGGGTCGGCGGCATGCGCGAAAAGGCCGTGTCGTTGTTGCAGGAGTTGACGGAAGCCCACTCGGTTTCCGGCCACGAGGATGAGGTGCGGGCCATCTTTGTGGATGAACTGGAGGGATGCGGTGAGCTGTCCTCGGACCGCAATGGCTCGGTGTTTTGCGAGGTCGGCACGGCCGGCCCGCGGGTGCTGGTGGCCGGCCACATGGATGAGGTCGGTTTCATGGTGCAAACCATCACCCCGGATGGCTTCCTCCAATTCGTCGCCATCGGCGGCTGGTGGGAACACAACCTGCTGTCGCAGCGCGTCGAAATCCTCACCCGCAGCGGCAACAAAATCCTCGGCGTCATCGCCTCCTGCCCGCCCCATTTCCTGCCCGAGGCGCAACGCCGCCAAGTCATGACCATCGAGCAGATGTTCATCGATATCGGCGCGGCGTCGGCTCGCGACGTGATGGAAAACTTCGGCGTCGCGCTCGGCGACCCGATCGCCCCGGTGTCGGCGTTCACGCCTCTGGCACGCGAAGATTGGTTCATGGCCAAAGCGTTCGACAACCGCCTCGGCATGGCCGCCACCATCCAGACCGGCCAGTTGCTGGCCCACGCACCCCACCCCAACCGGCTCATCCTCGGCGGCACGGTGCAGGAAGAAGTCGGCCTGCGCGGCGCCCGCACCGCCGCCGCCGTGGCCCGGCCCGATGTGGCCATCATTCTGGAAGGCCCGCCCGCCGACGACACCCCGGGCGGCTCCCGCAGCGAGTGCCAGGGCCGCCTCGGCGGCGGGGCACAGATCCGCTTGTTCGACCCCACCGCCATCGCCAACCCGCGGCTGGCGCGGCTGGCCATCGACCTGGCGCGCGCCGGGGGAATCGCCCACCAAATCACGGTGCGCCGCAGCGGCGGCACCGACGCCGGGGCGTTCCATCTCGCCAACGCCGGCATCCCCTGCGTCGTGTTAGGCGCGCCGGCCCGCTACATTCATTCCCATAACGCGATCATCAACCTGCAGGATTATCTCCATCTGGTTTCCCTAACAATAGCGCTGGTTCGCGCGCTGGACGAGGCCACGGTGGCGGAGCTCACCGCCTATCTGTGAGATGGGAGAATCTGCTTGCCTCATCGCGTGAAATCGGGTAAACGCGGCGATGACCCGCAAGCCCTCCCGCGTTGGTGTTTTGGCGCTCTTGCTGGCGGCGGCCCTCGGCAGCGCGCCGGCGCCCGCGGCCCTGCCCGGCCTGAATGAACAACCCTGGTACGGCCGCTTCTTCGCCTATCAGAACAAGAAGTTCCGCTTCGGACTGGATGGTCATGCCGCAGCCATCCTCACCCCGATGGGACGCGCCGGCAACCCGATCAACCGGGACCTCGCCCTGCCCGTCACTTTCGTGGTGGAAGAAGTGCTGCCCAACGGCCGCACCGTCACCAAAAAAATCCTGCCCGACACGCTCACCACCGAGGATGCGGCCACCGCCAAACCGGGCAAAGTCAGCTTCCGCGGCACGGTCACCGGCGGTGCCAAATTCGCGGGCCACCTGGAGGTGGAGCATGGGGTGGTGGCGATCGGCGGCAGATTGTTGGACCCGGGCACGCTGACGAAAAACCCGCTGCGCTTTGGCGTCCGGGTGGCCTTTCCGAGCGCCTACCGCGACGAACCGCATACCGACAAGCGGGCGGTCAGGGCGTTTGAAAACCTGCTCAAAGACGACCGCCTGGCCATCGTGCGGACCGATGACAAGCACATGAAAATCAACGGCAATGATAAGATCGGAACCGACTCGAAAATCATCAACGGCTCCGGCATCGCCGCATTGAAGATCGAAATCGCCGCCTATCAAGGCAAAGTCATCGAGTTCAGCGCCTCCCCACATTCCCGAATGGAACTCTGGAACCGGCGCGACCAACCGCTGCATGATGGCTTCACCATCAACTGGTATCCCGATCCCGCCACCGACCCGGCCGGCACCGCCCGCCTGCGGTTTGAGGTGAAGTGAGCGGCGGCGTGAGTGGCGGCGCGTCAAACCATACCGGGGAGTCGGCAACTTGGACTACACCAGAGTCCTTGGAAAAACGAATGTGTTGTCGTTAGGTCGAATTTCTTCGTCCTGCGTCTTGGGTCTTGTGGTCTCTAGTCTGAGGCGAAGCCTCGCCAGGTTGGACAGTCTGATCCTAGATGGGAAAATAGAAACCACAGATTACATAGATTTCACAGATAATGAATGAGTTATGAATTATATGGCAGACACCTTTAGGGTGAGCCGAAGAGTAGATAGATTGCGGTCTTATTTTCCGTGTAATCCTCTTCAATCTGTGAAATCTGTGGTAAAAAACGCCACCCCAAC
>CAIZNN010000137.1 GCA_903934285.1 Akkermansiaceae bacterium
TAACAGTTCATGCCGGAGCCCAGGCTGGGATCCCAGCTCCAGTTGCTCAGGTGGTATTTCTGGATGGTGTTATTTTGCACCATGTACCACCATTCGTAATAGTCATCACAGGCGAGGCAGTTGTCGGGCGCGCGGCGGCCGGCGGCATCGCTCTTCTTCCATTCCGGCTTGTCGGGCCGGAAGCTGAGGCCCCCGGCATTGCCTTCGCCGCCATGCGCCGCGCAGCCCATGTAGAACCCGTAGGAGAGCCCCTTGCCGGCGGCGTAGTCACAGATCTGCCGGGCCATCGCGTTGGTGTCGTCCGGAACCACGTTCCAGTACGGCCGGCTGGCATCGGGCTTGGTGTACGGGTGCAGGGGTTTGAAAATGATCATGTCCCCGCCGATCGCGGCAAACGTGTCGATGGTGTGGGTGAAGTAGTCTTTGTCCTTCTGCGTGCCCGGCATCTGCGGGAGCGGATGAAAGAACTGGTAATTGATGTTGAGGAACTGCTGCTGCGCCGGCGCCAGGTAATCGAGCGCAAAGGCGCGCATCGCCCGCATTTCATTGCGGTCGATGGGCTTGTAGCCCGCACCATTCGAGTTGTAGCGGAAGTCGCGGCCGGTGTCCTCGATCATCACCCCGGACTTCTTGTAAACCCCCATGAACTGCGGCTCACTGGCGTAGCCCTCACCGGCTTTCAGGACCAGGGCGGGCTCAAAGCCCAGCGCCACCCCATGCTCTGATAGATCCGCCTGGAAATACGGATTCTCGATGCCGGTGAACATTCCGCCCTTGTCATGACGGATGAACTCCACCGTGGGCGCGGCGATGAACGTCACGTAGTGGACCGTCTCCCGGGCGGGCGGGCTGAAGGTCGTCGGTCCGAAAACCAGGTTGGTCACGCGCAACGGGACGGCGTTCGCAACGCTGAGCGTGCGACGGAAAAATCCGTTGTCGGCGGTCAAGGTGTAAATCAGATCCACCTTGACGCCGGCGCCGCCCGCGGTTTCAGGACCGAACTCGAATTCATATACGATCCGTTGCGTGTCGGCGGTGACACGAACCGGAGAAGTCGTGGCATTCGAGAACATGCCGAGATCCGTATCGAGCGCAAAACTGTCCGAACCGAACGAATAGGTTTCCGACGCCAGCAGGTTTTCGACCGCTTCCAGCTTGCCGTCACCGGATAGCGCGACCCGGATCTTGTCGTTGGCCAGCATGGTTGAACCTTGTGCCTGCGCCGGCCCCTGGCACAGCACCAGCAATCCCGCGATCCATGGTAGTATGCAATGCTTTTTCATTTGTGTTGTTCGTTTCCTCACGGCGTGGGAGTGACCGCCAGACGGCAGAACCGCATGCCGGAGGGCTGGGTGAGCTGGATCCGATCCTGGCCTGTTAGATCAGGGCTGACTGATCCCCCCCCACCAGAGGCCTCGGATGGGGGGATTGGTGATATCATGGAGTTGCGCACCGCGTGTCGAGGCACTTAATAATGCGCTGACCCGTCAGTGCAAACCAAAAACCATCCCCCATTTGGGGGATAATCCCGGGCTTGCGTTGGTCGACCAACCCGCATTTGCTGGCACGGTCTTCAACAAGATTATGCACAAGCAAATTGCCATCCTCCCGCTACGACCAGTCACCGCCAACCCGCCCTTCAATCTGTATCTGCTCGGCTGCACCCTCGTCGCCGCCTTGGGTGGCTTGCTGTTTGGCTTCGATACCGCCGTCATCTCTGGCACCACCGACGCCTTGCGGGCCAGGTTTGTCCTCACCGACGGCCTGCTTGGCTTCACCGTGGCCAGCGCGCTGATCGGCACCATTGTCGGCTCGATCGGATATATCATCGGTCTGGCGGGAGCGGCCTACGCGTTTTACGCGAAGGTGGAGGGGCCGCTTCTGTTAGTCAGTCTGCTGGTGTTCATCTCTATGAATACCCCAACGCACGGCCCACGCTCCATGGCTTTGCTTTGGGGGTCGACTGCCTCGCGCGGCGTTGAGAAACCGCGGTGCTTCCGGGTCAATATGACCGGTCCCTAAGCCATAGATGGTGTGGACTACCCCGCCTCACTCACACAAGATCCGCACAGGGGTACTCCGCACAGTCCTCTGTGCGGTCTTCGTCCCGGGCTAACCAAAGCAGGCTCTGCGATCCCCCCCAACCCCACCTCACTCACATAAGATCCGCACAGGGGACTGTGCGGACTACCCCGCACCTCACTCACATAAGATCCGCACAGGGGTACTCCGCACAGTCCTCTGTGCGGTCTTCGTCCCGGGCTAACCGCCGCTGGCTCTGCGATCACTCCTACCCCCACCTCACTCACATAAGATCCGCACAGGGGACTGTGCGGACTACCCCCGCCTCACTCACATAAGATCCGCACAGGGGACTGTGCGGACTACCCGCAGCTCACTCACACCAGATCCGCACAGGGGACTGTGCGGACTACCCCGAATCCTCCCTTGCCAAGCGCGCGTGCACCCGTTACACCCTGTGGGGTGGAACCGATCCGCTATTTCAACCGGCACACCGGCGCCATCGAGACCGAGCAAGTCTATGGCGAGGGGTTTCTGCGCTGGGCCTACGGCAACCCACTCGGGGCGCTGGCGCTGGCCGCTCTGGTCAAACGGCCGATGTTTTCGCGTTGGTATGGCCGGCGCATGAGCAGCGCGGCGTCGGCTGCCAGAATTGCCCCCTTCATCGCCCGCTACGGGCTGGATCCCGCCGAGTTCGCCGACCCGCCGGAATCCTACGCCAGCTTCAACGAGTTTTTCTATCGGAAGCTCAAGCCCGCGGCGCGCCCGATCGATGGCGACGATGCCAGTGCGGTGTTCCCCGCGGATGGCCGCCATCTCGGGTTCGAACGCGCCTCGGCCATCAGCGCGGTGTTTGTCAAGGGCCAGCGCTTCGATCTGCCAACCCTGTTAGGAGACGCGGCCCTGGCCGCCCGCTATGCCGATGGCGCGCTGGTGCTCTCGCGCCTGTGTCCGGTCGATTACCACCGGTTCCACTTTCCGGTGGCGGGCACCCCGGGCGCCACCCGCATGATCAACGGCCCGTTGTTCTCCGTGTCGCCGCTGGCCCTGCGCCAACGCCTGTCCTATCTCTGGACTAACAAACGCAGCGTCACCCGGCTGGAGACCCGGCGCTTTGGCACGGTGCTATTGCTGGAAATCGGGGCCACCTGTGTCGGCACCATCGCGCAAACCTACCGCCCCGGCAGCCCGGTGGCCAAGGGTGAGGAGAAAGGCTACTTTGCCTTCGGCGGATCCTCGACCATCACCCTGTTTGAACCCGGCGCCATCCGCCTCGAGGCCGATCTGCTCAACCACTCCGCCGCCCACACCGAACTCTACGCCCGCATCGGCTCGCGCCTCGGCAGCGCAGCCCAGGCGCCCGGTCACACGTACGACGGATAGTCCGCCGCAAACATGCGCTGCTGGATATCGGCGGCAATGTCCGGCGGCCGCGGCACCCGGGCATAGCCGGCGTCATGGGCGATTTCGGCCACGGCAGTGGCGATGCGCAGCGACACCTCCCGAATGTTTGTTAGAGCGGGAAACACCCGCCCCGTCGCCAATTCCTCATCGGTCACCATCGCCGCCAGGGTGCGTGCCGCGGCCAGAAACATCTCGTCGCTCACCACGCTGCTGCAACTGGTGAGCACGCCGAGGCCCACCCCGGGGAAGATATACACATTGTTGGCCTGCCCCGGCACCAGCGTGCGGCCGTCGCAAGCCACCGGCTGAAACGGGCTGCCACTGGCAAAAATCGCGGTGCCCGAGCTCCAGCGATACGCCTCTTCGGCGGTGCATTCGGCCTTGGAGGTCGGATTGGACAGCGCGAAGACCACCGGCCGCGGGTTGCTGGCGGCCATCGCTTCCACCACTTCCCGGGTGAACACCGCTGCCACCCCCGCCGCGCCTATCAACGCCGTGGGCCGCAGCGTCCGCACCGCCGTTAGAAAATCGGCGAGCGGCTCGGCATCCTGGGCGAAGCGCCGCTTGTGGGGTGTGAGGTCGCCGCGGGATTGCACGATGAGCCCCTTGCTATCAAAGAACCAACACTTGGCGCGCGCCGCGGCTTCCGACAAACCCGCATCACGCAGCGCCGCCACAAACAACTCGCCGATGCCGGTGGCCGCCTCGCCCGCGCCGAAAAACAACAGCTTTTGCTCGGCCAGCGCCACCCCTTGCACGCGCGAGGCGGCAATCAGGCCGGCCAGCGCGACGCTGGCCGTGCCCTGGATGTCATCATTGAAGGTGCAAATCCGCTGGCGGTAGCGTTCCAGCAGGTCGAACGCGTTGTGGTTGCCGAAATCCTCAAACTGCAGCAGGCATTTCGGATACCTCGCCTGCACCGCCTGCACAAATTCCTCGATGAATTCCCGGTACTCCTCGCCGCGCACGCGCCGTTGCTCGATGCCGATGTACATGTCATCATCTAACAACGACTGGTTGTCGGTGCCCACATCCAGCGTGATCGGCAGGCAGTAATACGGGTTGACCCCGGCGCAGGCGGTGTAGAGCGAGAGCTTGCCGATGGGAATGCCCATGCCCAGCGCGCCGAGGTCGCCCAAGCCGAGAATCCGCTCGCCATCGGTCACCACGATGAGGCGCACATCCTGGATCGGCCAGTTGGCGAGCACCTCGGCCACCCGGCCGCGGTCCTGGATGGTGATCCACAGCCCGCGCGGGCGGCGGAAAATGGCCCCGTATTCCAAGCAGGCCTGGCCCACCGTCGGGGTGTAGACAATCGGCATCATCTCCTCGAGATGATCGAGCACGACCCGATAGTACAAGGTTTCATTGCGGTTCTGGAGCGCGTTGAGGAAGATGTATTTGTTCAGGTCGCTGTTTTTGGCCCGCAGGTTGTGCAGCGCGCGCTTGACCTGTTGTTCGATCGGGAAAATCCGTGCCGGCAGCAAGCCGCGCAACCCCAAGGCGTCGCGCTCGGCGGCGGAAAAGGCGGTGCCTTTGTTCAGCAAGCCGTTGTTCATGAGCGAATAGCCCGTCGGATAGTCTCTGCCGCCGTGGGCGGTGATGGGAGTGATGGGAGTGATGGATGATTTCATGGGATAGCTCCAAGGAGTTCACGGGCGGCCACCGCGGCTGCGCACGCAATGACCATTTACGCCCGGGCGCAGCACCGTACAACCACAAATCAGCAAAATTCATCCCCGCGGTTGTGCCGCCACCCGCCCCGCCCCCCTGAAATCCTTGAACTCGCCGCCAGCATGCGGCAGGCTGCGCGCATGCCGCGCCTCGCCCTGCTCCAATCCCGCACCTTCGCCTCGAAACGCGAATCGTTCGCTCATCACGAACAACTGATCCGTGAGGCCGCCGCGGCCGGGGCTAACATCGTCGCCACCCAGGAGCTGTTTCTGACCCCGTATTTTTGCACGCGCGAGGATCCGGCGTTGTTCGACCTCGCCGATCCCCTCCCCGGCCCGGTCACCGACCGGCTGGGCGCACTGGCTGGCGAGCTGGGCATCGTGTTGATTGCCTCGCTGTTCGAGCAGCGCGGCCCGGGACTCTATCACAACACCGCCGCCATCCACGACGCCGACGGGCGCTTGTTAGGCCTGTACCGCAAAGCGCACATCCCGCAGGACCCCGGGTTTGCGGAAAAATTCTACTTTGCCCCCGGCGACAGCGGCTGGCCGGTGTGGGACACCGCGTTTGGCAAAATCGGGGTGTTGATTTGTTGGGACCAATGGTATCCGGAAGCGGCCCGCCTGATGGCGCTGGGCGGCGCGCAATTGCTGGTCTATCCCACCGCCATCGGCTGGCTGGCGGCGGAAAAGGCCGCCCTCGGCGCCGCCCAACATTGCGCCTGGGAAACCGTGCAGCGCGGCCATGCCGTGGCCAATGGCTGCTACCTCGCCGCGGTCAACCGCAGCGGTCACTGCGGCGACACCGAGTTCTGGGGCAGCTCGTTCATTGCCAACCCCTACGGCGAACTCGTCGCCAAGGCCACCACCGCGGGCGAGCAAATCCTCTATCAGGACCTGGACTTCCAGGCAGTGGAGGATTTCCGGCGGATCTGGCCGTTTTTCCGCGACCGCCGCATCGATGCCTACGGCGAGTTGACCCGGCGCTGGCGCGGACTCTAACATGGCAACGGGGCCGCCGGCCGCCCCGGGGCAAGTTCACTGCACCGGGGCGACGGCGGGCGGGTGGGGCGGGCGTTGCCACTGCATCAGCACGTTGGCGGCAAGGATGAACGAGCCGCCGATGAGGATGGCCGGGGTGATGGCTTCATTGGCGTAGCTGCTGTGGATGAGACGGCTGAGCAGGCCGGGCAGAAACCCCACGTAAATCGCGGTGAACACCGGCTCGGTGGTGTAAATCAAGCCGGCCTCCGTCGCGGCCACCCGCGGCTGCCAGATATTCATCAACAGATAGGCGCCCACCGAACAAATCAGCGCCAGCACCAGGATCATGAGCAACGCCGGCAGCGAGGCGCCGGCCGTCAGACAATCCAGCGGCTGGTTAGCCATCATGGCGGTGATTGGCACAAACAGCACGGTGATGCCCACAAACATCACGAAGGTCACCGCCACGCCCCGCGTCGCGGCGTATCGCGCGTCTTCCAACACCAGAATCTGAAAGGTGAACAGGAACGCCGCGATGATCGTCTCCAATTCGCCCCGCCCGAGGCGGAGGTGATCCAGCCGGATGCCCGAGAGGACCGCCACCCCTGTTAGAACGAGCAAGGTGGCCAGAATGATCCGTGCGCCGGGTGCTTTGCGGTGTTTCAGGCAGACCCACAGCGGCAGGAAAATGCAGTACGCCTGGGTCAGGAATGCCGAGGTCGACGCCCCGGTATGGGCCAGGCCATCGGCTTGAATCCCCATTCCCAGGCCGCCCCACAAGGCGATCCACAGGCCTTGCCGCAGTTCCAAGCGGGTCGGGCGGGCACCGCGCACCACAAAGGGCAACAGCAACAGCGCCGCCAGCCCAAACCGCGCAATCTGCATCCATGCCGCTAGAAATTGGCTGGTGGCTGCCGGCAGCCGCGCCGCCTGCTCGAGATGCAACGCTTTCATCAGCGGAAAACTCAAACCCCAGAAGGCGCAGGCAACAATGAGCAACAAAACGGGCATGAGGTGCGGACGGGAGACTCCCCCCGGCCGATGCTCTAATAATTCAACTGGCGGGGGAAGCCCGATTTCGCGCGATTTCACCGTGGCTGCGGGTGCCGCGGATGCGCCGCCCGGCGGCACTTCCCGGCCATCCCATGCTTTGCAGTGATGGCCCCAGTGGCAAGCCGTGCCACAGCGGCTTTTTGGCACGATTCTCGGGTGCGCGCGGGGCGGGTATCCGACCAGCCCTGCGCCAGTGCCGCTAACCCAGCACGATTTCCACCGGGCAATGGTCCGAGCCGAGGACTTGCGCCAGAATCCGGGCGGACACCAGCCGCTTGATCAACGGGCTGGAAACCCCGAAGTAATCAATCCTCCATCCAATGTTGCGCGGCCGCGCCCCGGCCCGATACGACCACCATGAATACGCCCCCTCCAGCGCCGGATGCAAATGCCGGAAGCTGTCCACAAACCCGCTGTCTAGCAACTCCGTGAAACTGGCGCGCTCCTCGGCGGAAAACCCCGGGCTGAAGCGGTTTTCGCGCGGCCGGGCGATATCAATTTCCTGATGGGCGACGTTGAGGTCGCCGCAAAACACCACCGGCTTGCGCGTCGCCAAGGCGCACACATGCGCGCGGAACGCCGCGTCCCACCCAAGGCGATAGGGCAGCCGCCGCAGCCCGTCCTGCGCGTTAGGGGTGTACACATTCACCAGAAAAAACTCCGGATACTCCATGGTCAGCACCCGGCCCTCGGTGTCATGCTCGTCGATGCCCATGCCCAGGGCCACACCTAACGGCTTTTCCCGGCTGAACACCGCCACCCCCGAGTAACCCGGCTTGGTCGCGGAATTCCAATAGTCATGATAGCCGGCCAATTCCAGGGGCAATGCCACTTGTTCCGGCCGCGCCTTGGTTTCCTGCAGGCAGAGGATATCCGGCCGCTCGGCCGCCACGAACTCACCGAAGCCCTTGCCTAACACCGCCCGCAGGCCATTCACGTTCCATGACAGCAATTTCATCCCGCCCGATGCTCGCCCGCCATTCCCGTCCTGGCAAGCCCGCACTGCGCCGCCTCACGGCACAAACAACACCTTGCCCGCGCGACCCTCGGCGGTGAGCCGGGCCAGCGCCGCGGGATACGCGTCGAGTGGGTGGGTGGAATCCACCGGTTGGACCAGCGTGCCCGCCGCCACCCGCGCGGCCAGACCGGCATAAACGGCGCGCACTTCCGCATCAGGAGCGTTTTCGATCCAGCGCGTCACCCACAACCCGCGCAGTTGGATGTCGCGGAATATGAGCAGTCCGTTAGGAACCGTTAGCGGGCGCTTCGCCATCGCCCCAAACGTGATGTGCACGCCACCTTCACGCAGCAAATTCATCAGGCGCAACGCGCTGTCGCCCCCCACCGCATTGAAGGCCAGCGCGGCGGTGGCACCGCCCAGCGCCGCCTTGGCCGCCGCCAAGCCGGCCTCGTCATCCAACACCACGCAATCGCCGCCGAGCCGGCTGAGTTCATCGATCAATTCCGGCCGGCGCACCAACGACAGCGTGCGGATGCCCAGCTCGCGGGCGAGTTGGATCACGCAGCGGCCGACCGCCGAGTTGCCCGCATTCTGCACGATCCAGCTGCCGGCTTGCGGCTTGCCGAAGCCGTGCAACAAGCGCCAGGCCGTGGCCGGGTTGACCTTGAGCATCGCCGCCTGCAACGGATCGATCGCCGGCGGCAGCTTGAACAACCCCTCCGCCGCCACCACCGTGTGAGTCGCCCAGGTGGCGGCACGGCGCAGGAAAATCACCCGGTCCCCCGCTTGGTAGTCCGCCGCGCCACTGGCCTCCACCACACCACAGCCCTCGACGCCAGGGGTGGCCGGCAAATTCGGTTTCACCCCATACGTGCCCTCGATGAAATTCAGATCCGCCGGATTGACCGGCGCGGCGAGCATCCTAACAAGCACCTGGCCCGCGCCGGGCTGCGGCGGACTGAACGCCTGGACCCGGAGTTTGTCCATGGGCACGCCGGTTTCCTCAATCACCAGTCGCTGCCCGCCAATAGTCGCATCATCAATTGCCATGCCCCGAGCCTGCCACTGCCAGCCGCACATTCCAAGCGCGGAATCGCGGATTGGCCAATCCCATTCCAGCCGTGGGCATTGTGGTCGGTTTGGCGGCAATGTTGCGATCATTGCCAACCGCTTTGTGCGAGGTTTATCTGTCCTCATCCGCCGGAGCGAACCAGTGGAGGCATGCGCTTTGGCGGCGGGGTGGCTAGGGAAAAAGCCGGGGCTGGCGAATTATTTCCAAGCGGCAAGCGCCGCAGAGAATCTAACAATTCGAACTGGCGCCGCCCTAACTGGCATGGCCACCGCGAAGTGGGGCAATATTGAAGAGTCTCACGCGAAGGCGCGAAGGAAATTGGCGCCCTGTTCTGCGGGCAAGGACATCGTGGCGAATACCCGGACGCAGAAAGGGCCGACGCACTACCGGGATTTCATCGGCGTCCGCGTGGCAGTTTTTTTCCGGGCGGGGGAAGGGCCGCCCTCAAGGGCTTTGCTGAGTTCCTTCAGGCTCTTGGCGCTCCAACTCCGGGTCAACTCCAGGGGCTGGCCAGCTGCCTTCATCTCACGGAGGCGTCGCTTTGCCAATGTGAGGCGCTGCTTGAAAGTAGTAGCGTTCATGCGCAGCAGTGTAGTACAGCCCGCCGGAGTCGTCAAGCTCATCCCGCAAGATCCTCAGCGCCTCGCAGCGCACCCTTTCGGTCCCCAGATTGTGAAGCCACGGCTTCGCAATTCGCGCTGGAAGCGGTCGTGAGCGTAACGCCAGGCAAGGTCCCAACCAGGCTTCATATCGCGCGGGGTACCGTTGCGCGGTTGCCTGGCATAACGGGCATCCAGAAAACGGGCGATGTCTGTGCTTATGATCCGGCCTTGAGCCGATGGTTTCAGTGCATTGTATAACCGGTCAGCGTCATCTGGACCTCTCAACAGTTGCAACATCGCCTTCCAGGCCTTGATCTGCGCGGTATTGAATTTCGGGTCGGGAGTGGTTGGAAGGTCCATTGGAGGTGGATTCGTGTTGCACCATGCGCTCTCAAACTCTGGATGTGTTAGCCTTCCCCGAGAGGGCAGCCTGGACATGCGCCGCCGCCTCCCCGGCCGTTTGGTCGGCTCGGCGGCAATGTTGCGATCATTGCCAACCGCTTTGTGCGAGGTTTATCAGTCCTCATCCGCCGGAGCGAACCAGTGGAGGCAAGCGCTTTGGCGGCGGAGTGGCAAGGGAAAAAGCCGGGGATGGCGAATTATTTCCAAGCGGCAAGCGCTGCAGGGCCTCTAACAATTCGAACTGGCGCCGCCCTAACTGGCATGGCCGCCGCGAAGCGGGGCACTATTGCATGAGTCTCACGCGAAGGCGCGAAGGAACTTGGTGTCGTGTTGTCTTGCTTCGCGGCCTTCGCGGCTTCACGTGAGAAACCATCCATGCGGGCGGATGGTGGGCGGCTGACGGCATGGCGTGGCGGCGAAAAATGACGTCGCGAAAATGGTGTTGATCAAAGCCGGATTGCGGTTAGGCTGCATTTGAGGGCGTTTACTGAGTTCTGATTGTGGTTCCGGATGGGGCGCAATCGGCATACTGAGGAGTCGGCCATAATTGCAGCAGGCGCGGGCGGCCTGCCGCCCCAACGCGGCGGCCACCACGAGACGCGGCGGCCCCCCCCGGCGCCCGGATCTAACGGCTCTTATCCTTGCCGAGGAGTTCCAACAAGCGCTCGGCCCCCTTGGCATCCTTGGTTTCGAGGCCCGACCACGGGTTGTCATTGGGCGCGAGCAGGCATGCGAGCACGGAGGGCGAGCGGTCGGCGGGTGGCGCAAGGCGCAAGGCGGCCAGGGTGGCCGCCGGGTCCAAGCGGTTGAGTTGCTGCATCGCGTAGCCGCCGCCGATCTCCACCTCATCGCTGGCCCGCAATTCGAAATGCAAATGCGCCGGATAGGCGCCATGAGCGGTGCCCACCGTGCCGAGGCGCATGCCGCGGCCGACCAAGGCGGCGGGCAACACCTCGATGCGGTCGAGATGAGCGAACATCGATTGCAACACCATGCCATCGGGAGTGCGGTGGGCCAGCACCACGATATTGCCCCAACCGGGCGACGGCTCGCCGGCATAGACCACCAAGCCATCAGCCGGGGCAAACACCGGGTCACCCAAATCGGTATTCATCCCGCCGATGCCATTGAGATCATCGCCGAGGTGGCGACCGCCGCGCCCGTCATTCATTTCCCAGAATTGCTGGGCATTGTAGGTGAGGCCGCCGTGATCGGTGCCCAGCGGCGGATCAAACCGCGCCGCGGGCGGAATCTGCACCCGTTGCCAGGCCGTGAGCAAACAAAACCGCTCATCCACCTCGCCGCTGGCGGGCATCATGAGCGGCGCATCCGCCTCTTGAAAACCGAGCCGCGCGCCTCGGGAGCCCGGGGAGTTGCCAGCCCGCCAAATCACCAAGCCGATGATTCCGGCCGCGATGACCAGCGTCAGGGGAACCAGCAGCTTGGCGGCGGGTGTTTTCACGCACGAAAGGTCCGCCACCCGCGCGCCCGAGGCAAGCCGAATCGACCACCCCGCGCCTAGCAACCCCGCTCACCCGCGCCGACCCGACACCGACACATTGGTTAGAATGCGGGCGGCAGTCCCGCCTGCCCGCTGCCGTTGCCCCACTCTTCGCACCCCCGCCCCGCCCCTACCGTCGATCCCGCCAGCAGCCGCCTCCTGATGGCGCCGGCCACCGCCGGGACACCGTCGCCGGGGTGCCGCCGCCGCCATTATCGCCCGGCAAGTGCCCCCCCACCCCCGGCTCCGACCCGCAAAGGGCCTGGAAAGGGCCTGAATCAAACTCTATAACATGTTGCAAAAAAACACATTAGGGGAAATTCAGAAGTTTTTTACTAACACGTGGATTTTTGGATTGCCTTGGGCCCGGGGGGTCGATTAAATCTTGAGGACGTGTGAAAAACCGCCTCCGATCCAATTTTCTCCCTGCCACATGATTTCCCGCCGCCTTCCCCTCGCTGCCGCAGCGCTTGCCACCCTCCTTCTTGCCAGCTGCGGCAATTCGGGTCTCGCCATTCTTCCCAAGTCATCCATCCGTGCGGGTGGCGGGGTGGGCGGTTGGTTCGCCCGCACGGAAAGTTTCCCCACCGCCGCGCCCACGGCAAAAACCCTGGCCGCCGCCGCAGCCAAGCCGAAAGACCGCCACAACATGCCGGTGTATGCGTTCAGCGACCGCACCCGCATCGTGCGCACCACCGCCTACACCTGCAGCGAGGCCGACCACATCGTGTACGGCAATAGCAATGCCACCGGCACGCCGCTGCGCTACACCAACCGCGTCCGCAGTGCCGCCGCGGATTGGTCGTTCTATCCGGTCGGCACGGTCTTCCGCATCTCCGGCCTGCCATATCTCTATGTGGTCGACGACTACGGCTCGGCCCTTGCCGGCAATGCCACGGTGGACATCTACAAACCCAGCAAGGACCTGATGAATGCCTGGGGCAGCCGCCAGGTCGAGATGACAGTGGTGCAATGGGGCTCGTTCAATCGCAGCGCGGAGATCCTCAGCAAGCGCACCAGCTACGGCCATTGCCGCCAGATGCTGTCTAACATAATTCGCCAGCGCCCGGATCTCGGCCGCGTTGCCAAGCTCTGAGGCGCCCCCTGTTGGGGAAACCCCATCCCCCCACGTTCCCCACGGCGGCTGGTTCGTTAGAACGCGGGGGCCGGCCCGCCTCCCGGCAGATCCAGGCGACTCTAGCAAGCACCGTGATTATGAGAACACTCCCGATTCTACTAACAGCCGCACTGTGGGTGTCGGCCCGGGCGGGCGACACCAAGCCGCAGCCCGCCTTCTATCAATGGGCGCCGACCCCGCCGATGGGCTGGAACAGTTGGGACTGCTTCGGCACGGCCGTCAATGAAGAGCTCACCAAGGCCAACGCCGACTACATGGCCGGCACGCTCCTCAAGTTCGGGTGGCAATATATTGTCGTCGATATCCAGTGGTATCAGCCCACGGCCGGCGGCTGGGACTATGCCCCCCAGCCGCAGCTCGCGATGGACGAATACGGCCGGCTGATCCCCGCATCCAACCGCTTTCCATCGGCGGCCGGCAACACCGGCTTCAAGGCACTCGCCGACTACTGCCACGCCAAGGGCCTCAAGTTCGGCGTCCACCTGTTGCGCGGCATCCCGCGCCAAGCCGTCGAACACAACACCCCGATCCTCGGCACCAGCTACCGTGCCGCGGAGGTGGCCGACAAAACCGACCCCTGCCCGTGGAACCCGGACATGTGGGGCGTCGACACCACCAAGCCCGGCGCACAGCAATACTATGACTCGGTGTTCAAGCTGTACGCGGAGTGGGGCATCGACTTCATCAAGGTGGACGATCTGACCGAGCCCTATCACAGCGGCGAGGTTGAGGCGATCCGCAAGGCCATCGATCAATGTGGCCGCCCCATCGTGTTCTCCACCTCCCCCGGCGACACCGCGCTGGCACAAGGCCCGCATGTCAGTGCCAACGCCAACATGTGGCGCATCAGCGGCGACTTCTGGGATAAGTGGGCCGCGCTCAAAGAGCAGTTCGACCGCTGCGCGAAGTGGACGCCGTATCGCGCGCCCGGTCATTTTCCTGATGCCGACATGCTGCCGCTGGGTGGGGTGCGCCAACCGGGCGGCTGGACCGCGTTCACCAAGGACGAGCAATACACGGTCATGACCCTGTGGTCGATCTGCAACTCGCCGCTGATGTTTGGCGGCCACTTGCCCAAGAACGATGAGTTCACCCTTGCGCTGATCACCAACCCGGAGGTCATCGCGGTGAACCAGCACGCCGCTAATGGCCGCCAACTCTATCGCAACGCCGACGCCATCGCGTGGGTCGCCGACGCGCCCGCGAGCAAGGATAAATACGTGGCATTATTCGCCGTCGGCGACGCCCCGCCTTACGCGCCGGATAAGGCGGCCTTCAAGAGCGAGCTGGTCACCCGCGCCACACCCGGCCAGGCGGTCGCCGTCGATGTGGACATCACCGCCGCCAACAGGCTGGTCCTGATGGTGGATACCGGCGGCGACGACTACGCCTGCGACCATGCCGCCTGGGTGGAACCGCGGCTGATCGGCCCTAACGGCGAGAAGAAACTCACGGATCTGGCATGGCTCTCGGCGACCAGTGGCTGGGGCACGACCCATGTGAACAAAAACGTGCAGGACGGCCCGCTCATCGTCAACAACAAGAACGCGGCCTATGGCATCGGCGCGCACTCGCCATCCATCATTGAATACGAGCTGCCTGCCGGCTACACCCGGTTCAAGGCCACGGCCGGCCTCGAAAAGGGTGGCGTCGACCAGACGGGCGGCGCCACGGTTAGGTTCTATGTCTTCCTCGCCGGGCCCGGGATGGGCGACGCAAGCGCCGGACCCCAGGTTGCAGTGCAGCTGTCCGACCTCGGGTTCGCCGGGCCATGCAAGGTACGTGACCTTTGGAAGCATGAAGACATGGGCACAGTGACCGGCAAGTTCACCACCCAGATCCGCAACCACGGCGCCGGCCTCTACCGCATCAGCCCGGCGCATCCTGACAAGTAGCGAGCTCCTCCGCGCTCCCATCGCAGTCCCTCCCCCCATGCCCGCCTCGCTCGCCCCGCTGCTCAAACAATACTTCGGCTACGACAGCTTCCGCCCGCTGCAACGCGAGATCATGGAAATGACGCTGGCCGGGCGCGATGTGCTGGCGATCCTGCCCACCGGCGCCGGCAAATCGCTGTGTTTCCAACTGCCCGCGCTGGCCCGCGACGGGCTCACCCTGGTGGTGTCCCCGCTCATCGCGCTGATGAAAGACCAGGTCGACGCGCTCACCGCCAGCGGCGTGCCGGCCACCCTGCTGAATTCATCGATCCAAGGCGCGGAATCCCAGCGCCGCCGCGCCGCCTTGGCCCAGGGCGAATACAAACTCCTCTACGCCGCCCCGGAACGGGTGATGACGGATGGATTCATCCAAGACCTGCAGCGCTGGAACGTCACCCGCATCGCCGTGGATGAAGCCCACTGCATCAGCGAGTGGGGCCACGACTTCCGGCCGGAATATCGCCAACTCGCCCAATTGCGCCAGCACCTGCCCGACGTGCCGTTTTTGGCGCTCACCGCCACGGCCACCGCCCAAGTCCGCGGCGACATCGCCCAACAACTCCACCTGCGGCAACCCGAGGTGTTTCTCGCCAGCTTCAACCGCCCCAACCTCAGCTACACCGTGCTGCCCAAGCACCAAGCCATCCGCCAAGTCTTTGAGTTCATCCGCGAGCGCCCGCACCAATCCGGCATCGTCTATGTGCAGTCGCGCAATAGCGCCGAAAACCTCGCCGCCGCCCTCGCCGCCGAGGGCATCAAGGCGCTGGCCTATCATGCCGGCCTGCAACCCGAAACCCGCGCCGCCAACCAGGATGCCTTCATCCGCGATGAGGCCCACGTCATCTGCGCCACCATCGCCTTCGGCATGGGCATCGATAAACCCGACGTGCGCTTCGTCATCCACGCCGACTTGCCGAAAAACCTCGAGGGCTACTATCAGGAAACCGGCCGCGCCGGCCGCGACAGCCTGCCCGCCGACTGCGTGTTGTTGTTCTCACGCGGCGATTTGGTTAGGAACTTGAAGTTCCTCGACGCCATGACCGACGCCAAGGCCGCCGGAGTCGCCGCGCGCCAGATGCGGCAAATGGCCGACTTCGCCGAAGGCTGCGAGTGCCGCCGCGCCGCTTTGTTAGATTATTTCGGCGAGCAATGGCCCGGCGACAACTGTGGCGGCTGCGATATCTGCCTGCAACCGCATGAGACCTGGGACGCCACCACCGCGGCGCAGAAACTGCTCAGTTGTTTGTTGCGCATCAAGCAGAAGAGCGGTTTCAGCACCGGGCTCAACCACGCGGTGGAAGTGCTCGCCGGGGCCAACACCGAGAAAATCCGCAATTGGGGCCACGACCAGCTCAGCACCTATGGCATCGGCAAGGACACCCCGCGCGAGGCTTGGAGCGTGTTAGGGCGGCAACTCACCCGCCTCGGCTACCTCACCGCCAGCCCCGACCACTATCAAACGCTGAGCCTGTCACACAGCGGTCTGGAAGCGTTGAAGCAACGCACACCGATCCAGCTCACCCGCGTCCCCCACCAACCCGGCGGCACCTCCAGCAGCGCCGGGGTCTCGCGGGCCGGCACCATCGCCTGCGACGACGGCCTGTTGACCGTCCTGCGCGCGCTGCGCAAGGCGCAGGCCGACGCCCGCGGCGTGCCGCCCTATGTGGTTTTCGGTGATTTGAGCCTGCGCCACATGGCGCGCCGCTATCCGGTGGCCGACCCGGCCTTTCTCGCCATTCCCGGGGTCGGCCGCCAAAAGCTCGCCGATTTCGGCCAACCGTTCATGCAGGCGATCGCCGCTTGGTTGTTAGATCACGCGCCGCAAGCGTTTGCGCACGACGAGGCGCCGCCCAAGCCCGCACCCAAAATGAAGAGTGAGGGCGCCCTCAACTCCTCCGCCCTGGAAACCCTGCGGATTTTCCGCGACGGCAAAACCGCGCCGGAAATCGCCACCCTCCGCGACCTGTCACGCGGCACCATCGCCCAACACCTCGCCCTGGCCATCGGCAGCGGCGACCTCGTGGCCTCGCCCCACGACTTTTATAGCCCGGCAGAGGAGCAACTCCTCGATCAAGCCGCCGCCGAACTCGGCCACGAACGGCTCGGCCCGCTCCACGAAGCCCTCGGCGGCCGCATCACCTATGACAAGCTCCACCTCTATCGCGCGTTCAAGCAGCGCGACCAAGGCCCGCCGCCGCCCCAGCCCGGGCTCTAACTCCGCCGCGGACGCCAGCCCATGACCAACCGCACCACCACGATGGGCAGGGCGGCGAGGAGCAGCGCCGCCGCGGCGGTTTTGAGGCCGGGATAGACGCGGGGGCGGTTGCGCCCGAGGGCGGTGAGCGCCTCGGCGACCACTTGCTCCTTGGGCACGTAGAAACACCGGTGGCCCGGCATTTCCCGCTGCTCGCCATGGCGGCGGGCAACCTCACCGAATTCGGTGGTCACCGGCCCGGGACACACCGCCAACACCGGGATGCCGTGCGCTTTCAATTCGATGCGCAATGCTTCGGAGAAACTGGTGACATACGCCTTGGTCGCGGCGTAGACGGCAAAGTCCGGCAACGGCAGCAGACTGGCCAGCGAACTGATGTTGATGACCGCGCCGCGGCCGCAGCGGATCATCGCCGGCAGCAGCGCATGCGTGAGATGGGTGAGCGCCTCGATGTTGAGGCTGAGCATGGCGCGCAGTTTCGCCCAATCGGCGGTGACAAACTCGCCGTAATCGCCAAGACCCGCATTGTTGACTAACAAATCCGGGATGAAGCGCTGGTGGATCAGGTTTTCCACCAGATCCTCGCGCTCGCCGGCGTCAGTTAGATCGGCGGCATACACCAGCACCTCCACCGCGGGATACTCGCTGCGGATGCGCGCGGCGAGTTGCAGCAACAGCGGCTCGCGGCGCGCCACCAGCACGAGCTTATCGACACGTGGGGCGAGTTGCAGGGCAAACTCCTCACCCAGGCCGGAGGACGCGCCGGTGATGAGCGCACACGAAAAACAGGTGGATCGGGGCATGGCGCGAGCATACACCATACCACCGATCCACGCCATGAAAGATTACGCCACCTGGCCTTCGCCGTTCGGGCCCTGGTTGACCTGCAGGACGCGCAGCGGCAGGCGGACGAGGATCTCGCCGTCGCAGCCGATATCGATGGAGAAGATGCCCATTTTCTGGAACCGCAACCCTTGCAGGTTCATCACGATGTTGCGGGTGAGGAACGGCACGTTCTTGGGGAACTGCACTTCGAATTCCGGCTCGATCGGCATGTTGTTGGGATCGAGCGACTCGCCGTCCTCATCGATGATGTTGATGGAGAGCTTGTGGCGGCCGGCATCTTCCGGGGTGAAGCACATCCGCATGGCCAGGGCGCAGGCGGGATGCACGACGGGCACGGCGCGGGCGACGAGCGTGTCAAAAGTTCCGGAAATGACGAGCTTGCCATTGTAGTCGGCGGCGAAGTCACAAAGGGTGGCGATTTGAATGTCCATATTTGGGGTTAGTGAATAATGTCCAGGTTGTCCGGGGCAGCGGGATTCGTGCCGCGGGACACCTTGTGTGAGGCTGGTGGCCCCAAAGGTCCAGCCTAAAGTGCTCAGGGCACCTCAATGTTTTCGTCCATCACATCGTCGTCGGGCACCGGCGTGGCCCGCGCCGGCTGGGCCGCCGCACCGGCTGGCGCCACCTGCGGGGTGGCATGCAGCGGCTCGACGGGCAACGCCTGCAGCGGCCCGTCCACCGGCGTCGCCACCGGGGGCGCGGGCGGGTTGTTTTTCGTTGCATCCGCGGGTTTGGCGGCGGGGTCGTTGTCATCAATGACCAGCAGCGCGCGCTGGGGGGGGGCGATGATATCCTTGATGTCATCTTTGATCGGCTCGAAAAAACTGCGCACCATCGGCGCCGCCACGCGACCGCCGGAGACTTTCTCGCCGGGGCGGCCCTCATAGAGCACGGCAAAGGCATAGCGCGGGTTGTCCTTGGGCAGAAACCCGGCAAACCACGCCAAGCTCTGGTTCTTCGCCTTGGGCCCCCACTGCGCCGTGCCGGTCTTGCCGCACAGTTGGGTATAACTCAGGGCCCCGCCGCTGCCCGTGCCATAGCCGCTGTTGACCACATCGCCCATCCCCTCGCGCACCACCTCGATGGCCTTGGCATCGACGCCGAGCCAGTTCTTGCGCTCCGGCACGGTGACCTTGACGACCCGGCCGCGGGTGTCCTGAATCTGGCTGATGAGCTGGAGCCGCGGCAGGGCGCCGCCGTTGGCAATGCCGGCCATTGCTTGGGCCACTTGCAGCGGCGAGGCCAGCAGCGACCCCTGGCCGATCGAGAGATTGGCGGTGTCGCCATCGAGGATCCGGCGGCGTTCGTTTTTGAGCATCCATTCGTCGTTGGGCACCAAGCCCGGGGTTTCCCCGATGAGTGGCAGCCCGCTGCGGTCGCCAAATCCCAGCCGCCGCGCCATGCTCAGAAACGCGCCGGGGCCGACCTTGATGCCGATTTGATAGAACCACGGGTTGCACGACCGGGCCAGGGCGCGGCGCACGTTGATCGACCCCTCCGGGGTTTTGCTCCAATTGTTGAACACATGGTTGCCGACTTGGATGGCCGCCGGGCAATACAGCTCGGAGTCTGCGGTGACGGTGCCGTTGTTGAGCGCGGTGAGGGCGATGACGGGCTTGAACGAGGATGCCGGGGGATAGGCGGACTGGAACGCGCGTCCAAACAACGGTTGCGAGGGATCCTCCTGCAGCGCCTTGAACTCCGCGTCACTGATGCCCGGAATGAATTGGTTCAAATCAAACGCCGGCCGCGAAGCCATCACCAACACCTCGCCGGTGACCACATCGATCATCACAAAGGCGCCACGGCGGCAACCGTTGCGCAACACCTTTTCGGCGAGCTGTTGCCATTCGAGATTGAGCGTGGTCACGAGGGTACCGCCCGGCCGCGGTCGCGACACTTGTTCTTCCAGCAGCTTGTTGCCATTCTCATCAAACAACAACCGCTTCATCCCGTCCTCGCCCGCAAGCTGGCTGTCGTAGAGCTTTTCCAAGCCGGCACGGCCTTCGCTTTCCTCCCACATCGGCTCGTTGAAATTGATCGGGCCGGTGGGCAACTTGCCGACGCTGCCGGAGTAACCAATGATATGGGACGCCAGCTCGCCGTGCGGGTAGTAGCGCCGGTACACCGGGTGCAAGATGAGCCCTGGGCTCAACTTGGCTTCAAGCGCGCGGGCCTCCTTTTCCTCGATCTGGCCGGACACCAACAGCGGCAACCATCGCCGCTGGTGGTAGTGGTCATAGAGCTCGTCGTCCGTTTTGGCGAGCGGACTCGGGATGAGTTTCGACAAGCTATCCAGGCGGGTGCGCGCCCACCGGATGATGAAGTCACGATCCGCGCTTTCAAATTGTTTGAATTGCAGGCCGACCTGATAGGCGACCCGGGTCTGGGCCAGCGGGTGCCCGTCGCGGTCGGTGATTTGGCCCCGCGGCGCGGGAATCTTCTGGGTGATGGCGCGCGCGTCGCGCCGCGTCAAAATCGACCCCTCGCTGGCCGACTTGCCACCAGGCGGGTTGGCTGGCACGACCCACTCCGGCACCGCCAGCGCCGGGGGCGTCTTGGCGGCCACGGCATTCTGGGCACACAACGGCCCGGTTGTGCCAACGGCCAGCAGCAAACACAGGTTGAAAATTTGGCGATTCACGATGAGGCGGGGGCAATCCTAGTGCCATCAGCCGCACTCGGCAACCCTCAATCGCCCGCGATGACCCAAGCGTTGCAGGGAACCGGGATGGCAAATCCGGGGCGGGCGCGGCGCCTGGCGCCGTGGCATTCAGGAGAGCACCTCATCCATGGTCACGTCATGGGGTTGGGCAAACGTGTCGGCCACGCGTTGACCGGGATGGCACACGCCGAGTTTGATCACATCGGGGCGGGCGCCAGCCAGAACGCGGTCGTAAAACCCGCGGCCGCGGCCGAGGCGGCCACCCCGGCTATCAAAGGCCAGACCGGGGCATAGGAAAACCTCAATATCGCGCGCACCCACCTGCGGCAAGGCAACCATGGGCTCGCGGATGCAGCAAGCCCCAGGCACCAAGTCGGTGGCCACTTCCCGCACCTCGTGAAACACCAGATCGTCGCCGCAAATGCGGGGGAAAACCCAGCGACGGCTCCGATCCCATGCCACCAGCGCTAACAAATCCACCTCCTCCGGCATCGCCGCATACAACGCCACGGTCCGCAACTCCGGCCGCGCCGCCAACCAGCGCCGCGCCGCCTCGCAGCCGTGGCCCAGTTGCTGGGGGCCGCCGCTCAAGAGTTGGCGCATTTCGCGGCGGAGTTGTTGTTTGTTGGATGCGGTGGATATTGTCACTTGCCAAGGGGGGGGCTGGGCTCATACTTAAGCCGATGATTCGCTTTTGGCAAGCCGTGTTGATTTCCTGGCTCACAATCTCGGCGCTTCCCGCGCAAGAGGCGCTCAAGTCATTCGCCTGGGTGCCGTTGAAAATCCAGAGCAGCGCGTTTTCGGCCGACCTCGGGATGTTAGACGCGGAGCGCCAGGAATACGCCACCAACCTGGCCAACTGTGCCGCGACCGGAGTGTTGCAAGCCAAAGCGGCACCGGCCTCCTTGGAGCTGGCCCGCCGCTTGCTGACCTTGGCGCTGAATCTCTCGCCACGCAACAAGCGCGCGATCATCCTCAATTTCCAACTCGGCAAGGGCTTGCTGCCGGAGGTGGCCAAGGGCGATTACAGTCCGCAGGTGTTGGCCCGCCTGCTGCTCACCCGCGGCCAACTGCTCGCCAAACAGGACAGCCCGGAGAACTTCCTGCTCGCCCGCATGTTTTGCCAACTCGCCGCCGAACTCGACCCGAAAAACGAGGACGCAGTGTACGCCAGCGAGGTCGACCGCCTCGATCACGGCACCCTCGATTGGACGATCCTGACCCGCCCGCGCCCAACCCCGGACGCCACCCCCACCCCTGACAACGATCCGCCCAAGGACAACGATCCGCCCAAGGACCTGCCCAAGGACCGGGCGCCGCGCGTCGGGCCGCCATCCCGGCCTTAGCGGCTGCGGGCAGCCCGTCCGACCCGTCCGACCCGCCCGACCCGCCCGACCCGTCCGACCCGTCCGACCCGTCCGACCCGTCCGACCCGTCCGACCCGTCCGACCCGTCCGACCCGTCCGACCCGTCCGACCCGTCCGA
>CAIZNN010000138.1 GCA_903934285.1 Akkermansiaceae bacterium
CAATACGGTTTACTTAAGACGAGACAGGGACGAGACAGGAAGAGGCGGCGGGCAGGATGCCCGCGCCACAGGTGGCCCGGGCATCTTGCCCGGAGCCTCGACTCAAACCACCAAGGGTGCTAAGTAAACCGTATTGGGCGGCCCGCCTGTTTTGCGACGGCTAGAGCAACGGCTTGCACTATATTACCTGGTCACGACAGGCGGGGACTCCCGTCTTCCCTAACATCCGAGACGGATGTCTTCCATTGCGTTCCGACCACTCCCTGGCATCGACCTGTTCAATCCGCATGCCAATGACGCGGACGGTCTGGAAATGGCCCGCAAATATGGCGCGGGCCGCCGTGCGGATGTCGGCTTGCCGAGGGCCACCTCCAACCAACCGGCTTTTGCGGCCGGCCGCGGTCGACCAGCGGGTGAATTCATCGCCAGCGCCAGCCGATTTGGCGGCATCGTCGCTGCTTCATTCGCTGGATGCGGTGGCGGGCTTTTTTTCTGATAGAGCGGGTGGCGGTGACGCGATGATTTTCACATCATTGCGGCGGGATTCGGGGGTGACTGACAGGTGGAGAATTCGGCCATTTTCGACCCTGCCAGTGACGATCGTGTTATGTGGCGCGTGGAGTTTGAAGTCTGCCGACCAATTTTCCGGCCAGGCGGGCAGCAGGATGATCTGGTTGCCCGGGCACTGCATCAACATTTCGCTGAGGGCCATCATTGCGGATCCGCCGTGGTCCATGTCCGGGGTCCAATCGAAGTTCCAGTTAGGGTTCCAGAATGCCGGAAACTTCTGAGGCGTTGACGGGGCCGAGAATTTTTCCACGGTGCGGGATTTGGCGTCGCCGGCGTATCCTAACAGCGCGGCATCGATGCAATCCTGGCTCCAACAATATTGGTGGCGGTTGCGGCGGAGCGAGTAGGTGTCGCGGGCGATCTGGAGATCGGGCAGGCCGTAGCCATAGAGGCGGTACGGGAAGACTGCATATAACTCGGGGTTTTCGATGTTGCGCTCGCCCCAGAATTTATCCGCCGGTGCGAGCACGGGTTTATTGCCAGTTGTTGTGGTTGGCAGCGGGGGAATACCTGACAGGGATTTTTTCCAGGCGGCGCGCTGGCTGGCGGTGGTTAGATTGGGTGGGAGGGCCAGCATGCGTGGGAGCACGCTGCGGAGGCCGGCGATGGTGGGAGCGTCGTTGACGGCATCATAGGATTCGAGAGCGGCGGTGGGATCGAAGCGGATTTTCCCCTGGTCATCACGGTTCCAATGTTGGTCGTAGAACGTGACCACGGCATCGGCGATGGGCAGCAAGGTTTGCTTCGCGAATGATTCATCATGAGTATAGGCATAATAGTCGAGCATCATGGTGGATAACTCGAGGCCACCCTGCCAATACCAGCGGATATAAAGACTCTGCGGGGTGTTCGACGGGTTCTTCCAACCGAAGTCCCGGCCGGCATGGGACCCCCAGAAATGAAAGGTTTCGGCGAAGTGGGCGCCGTCGTGGCCGAAATAGGCATGGGTGACATCGCGGCGGAACGGCAGCATCTCGCGGTACATGGTGAAGAACGGTTGCATCAGGTCGAAGTCGCCGGTGGCCAGCGACGGCCAGCACAGGAAGCGGTTGTTTTGGAACCAGAAGCAATTGCCGCCCCAGGCGCGGAAATCCGGGTTGGTGGCAAACGGGCAATGACCAGCGAGGTTGACGGTGAATGCCCCGCCATTGAATTTTGGCGGGTATTTGCCGCGGCTGCTGGCGGCGATCATGTAGCGCTGGAGGTTATACCCAAGGGTTACGATGTCGGCGTCCTTATCGCCGCTGACAAACAAGTGGCTGCGGTTCCAGAATTGTTCCCACCACGCGAGATGCGCGGAGCGGGTGGCATCTGGAGACAGGGCATTCAACCCGACAGCGAGGGCCTTGGCCTTGGTGACCCAATCCCCGAGGGTGGCGGTTTGTTCTGTCAGGACGGTGAAGGAAAGCGCGCGTTTGTTAGATGAGGATTGTGATTCCAGCAGGAGGGGGGCGGCGGCAATCATTCCCGAGCCGTAAGCGGCCGCGCCGAACGTCCGGTTGATCAGCGGGTCCGGATATTTTGACAGGAGGGATTCCAGGTGTTCCGTTTTCAGGTTGACTGGATAGATCGAGGCGGTATTGCGGTGGCACCAGAGGATGTGTGGTTCACCCGGTTTGGTATCGATCACGGTATCTGCCAGGCGCATGAAGGTGGCGCCGCTTGCGGTGATGTCGTCCTCGGTGTGGGACTTCTGGGCATCCCTCAGCGGTTCGTCCTGGGTGCGCCATAACTCGATTTTGGCGGAACAGGCGCGCGGCAGGCCGCCGTCCTGAGCAATATGCATCACCGGATGGTTTGCATCCACCCATGCCCGCAGCGTAACCCGATCCGTGCCCTCGCCACTGGTGATGATCACTTCGCCCCGCTGCAAATCGAGGCGTTGACAGAAATTTTTTGTTGGCAGTGCCGGGGTGAACGTCACCCGCACCCGGCCGATTTTAAGCAGGCAGGAAAGTTCATTCCAGGCGTCGGATTTCCCGAGATAGAATGCGAGGTCGCCATTTTCCTCAACCCACACATTGGATGTCAGCTCGCCGTTGCCGATGGGCATCGATGCCATTTCGCCGCCGGGCGCGGACCATGTGACATCGAGCGCGGAAAGTTTTTGATTGGTGGACGGTGGCAGGTTTTCAAGTGCGGCGATGGCAGATGGAATGAGGTTGCCGGCAATGGCCAGCAAACAGGCGAGACGGGCGAGGCGCGGAGTTGCCATAAGATGTGCGGATGCTACGACGGGTCCGCGACGCATCTTTCAGGCGGTCGCGGTCACGCGGGATTCGCTGTGGGCAGAGTCACTAACAGGAGCGATGAATCCATCCACGGCGAGGAGCGGGGCGGCATCGCGGGGCCACAGGGGGAATTGGACTGATAGCCAGGAAATTGCTTGCCAGGAACAGTTGGTGGCCGGACACGACGCCCAGCATCGAGATCACACACAGGAGCAAGCTGACGGCTCCGAACAATTGCATGGCCCGGATCGGGGTCAGCCTCCGCCGCAGGTTGTTGATCTGGTCGCGCAGCAACTCGTCGCCACGCACCAGCCAATCGCTGTGCAGGCTGCGGATCAAGGCCGAGAGGTGGAGGAAGCGGTTGGTGTAGGAAAGGAACAACAGGCTGATCGCCGGGAACAACAGGGCGGGAGTGGATACCTCAAGAGTCATGCCGCAGCGTACACGGGGGCCGCCCGTATATGAAGCACCAACTGCGCCTACCTCCCGCCACGCTCCAGTCCGCGTCGTTTAGCGAAACCCGCCACCATTGGAGGACGTGCTCCAGGCGGACATCGAAGCGCACGCCGGAACCTCCATCCACGTGCAGCAAGCACAACTGCAATTGGTGCCAATTTCCGGCTCTCTGTGGCCGCCCTCATTTATGACAACCCAAGCCTGAGATTCTCCTTGCAGGTGGGGCCGGCTTGGTGCTAAACCACTCCCGACATCAGGAGTGCCCGCCGCAAGAGGGGGTCAGCAACCTAGCAGAGACGCCAAGGTGCTTCCGTGGATCAATCCTCGGGATGTGGAGTGGGACCAGACAGCCCGCCCAACAAAAGTCTCACCGGAATTTTTCCGACGCCCGATCTGATGTCCTCAGACCGGGCGTTTTGATTTTCCGGGACTCCCGGTGTCGTGACTCCAAACCACGACATCCCATGCCATCCATCGCCCCGACCCTCTCCCGCCGCCAGCAAACCGCGGGACTCGACCACCACCTGTGGAACAACCACGGCAGCTGGTGGATTCACGCCACCGAGCACCGCACCGACGGCACCGCCACGCGCATCCGGTGCAACCTGCGCACCCGTGACGTCACCAAGGCCCGCCGCCTCCGCGACCGCATTCTAACCAACCACAGTCCAACCACCATCCAATCATGAGCAAGCCCCCCATCACCCAACTCGACCATTTCCCCCAATCCCCACGTCTGCTGCCGGCCGGTTGGCTGCGCGCACTCGGCGTCTACGGTTACGATGCGGTGGAGGATGTGATCCTCGCCTCACTGGTCACCGGCGACCCCCTGCTGCTCATCGGCAAGGCCGGCACCGGCAAGACGTTCCTGCTCAACTCGCTCAGCGAAGCCCTCGGACTTGTCCACCGCCATTACAACGCCAGCCTCATCGCCTTCGATGATCTCGTCGGGTTCCCGTTCCCGGTCAACGATGGCGCGGAGATCCGCTACATCGAAACCCCGGCCACCATCTGGCAGGCGGAGTCGGTGCTCATCGACGAGTTGAGCCGCTGCAAACCCGAGCACCAAAACCGCTTGTTCTCGCTGGTCCACGAGCGCCGCATCCAAGGCCTCGACCTGCCCCGGCTCCGTTACCGCTGGGCCGCCATGAACCCGTGTGAAGCCGAAAACAGCGACGATTTCTACGAGGGCTCCGTCGCCCTCGATCAGGCGCTGGCCGACCGCTTCGCATTTGTCATCGAAGTGCCCGACTGGGATGGCCTCGAGCAGACCGACCGCCGCCGTGTGGCCGACGCCCGGGGCGTGGATGTCCCGTCCATTGACCAGGTCGGTCTGGTCCGCGCGGTCGAAGATGGCCGCCGCCGCTTCGCTACCGCCTCGGATGAAATGCACGAAACCGCGTTGGCCTATACCTCGGTGGTGGCAACCCAGTTCCTGCAACCGGGCGTGCGCCTATCACCGCGCCGCGTGCGCATGTTGTCGCGCAATCTCGTTGCGCTTACACTCGTCAGCGGCGGCCAACCCCAGCGCGACGTGTTCCGCATCGGTCTAACATCCTCGCTGCCGCAACTCGCCTGGGGCGTGCGGGTGGCGGATCCGGTGATCCGTGGCGCCCACGCCGCCGCGTGGGACCTCCTCACCCAGGGCCCGCATGTCCGCTGGCTCAACCAGGTGCTGCTAGAACCGGACATCCCAACCCGCTGCAAACTCCTGCTCAATGGCGCCCCCTCCCGCGACACCGCCACGCTGGCAATCCGCCAGTCGCTGGTCCAACTCCCGAAGACCGACGCCGCGGTGCTCGCACTGGCGCTCCTGCCGGTGGTCAAAACCCAGATAGATATCTTCGGTGAGGAGAGCATGGCGGCCATCATGGAAGTCGCCGGCCCCATCCTTGAAATCCAGGGGGAGGCAAAGTGGCGGCTGCGGCACGACCTTGCGCCGGAGGACAACCCGCACCCATCGCTGAACGAGTGCGCCATGCTGTTGGAGTCGCTGCCGCCGCGCCGCCGCGAGCGTGCACGCCAGTTGTTCTATCACTGCATCGTCAGGGAATATCCCGTCGCCGATCCCGCAGTGCTGGAAGACAAACTCGACCGGGCGATGCGCGCCGTCGCACCATTCAGCCAAAGGAGGCAGGCATGAACGGGTTGACACATTATCTAACCGTACTTCGGTCCGCGTTCATGCCAGACGGCTGGGTGCTTGCCGCCTGTCCCGCAGCAGGCACCCCTGGGCACCGCGCGGCGTGGGCGCGCTATGGCAAATGGAGACACCCGGAAATCAACGCCAATTCCGGAGGGCCCCGGTCCCGGGTCGTCGCCACGCCGGTGGTGAGCCGCCTGCTCAGCGAGGGGTCGGAAACCCTCGGCTTCCGGCCGCTAGGCCATTACGCCATGCAGCCACGCTTCGAAGCCGGCAACTTCCGCAAATTGGCCGCGCGCCTGCTGCGCAAGGCCGGCTTCGCCTCGCCCGATCAGGCATGGGACTCGATGTGTGACCACCTCCCCGGGCAACCGTCCATGGTGGTCGATGCCCCCGGCATTCCTCCAGACATCGCCATGGATCCATCCGAGGACAACCTCAGGGCGGCCCTCGTGCTGGGCAAGTGCTGCGGCAGCCTGTTCAGCCCGGCCCGCCCGGTCATCTGGTCGGAGCGCCGTCTCGCCCGTTCCGTTAGCCTCGTGGAATGCGATGCTCTAACATTCACCCGCAATGATGATGAATGATCCTCACTTCGACCGTGGCCACTTCGAGGCGGTGCTCGCCGACTTCGTGGAGGAAAACCCGCTCGCCTGCCAGGGCCTGCTCTCGGTGGCGCGACTCGTGTTTTCCCGCGAGGTGCCCACGCTGGCCGTCACCCTGCGCGACGATCCGCCGTTGCTGCTGGTCAACCCGGACTTCATCGCGAAGCATGTCAAAACCGAGGACGACCTGCGCGCCTTGTTGTTGCATGAGTTCCTGCATGTTTTGCTAGGCCATACCAAGTTGTTCAAAAATTGCGACCCGGCCACCAACCTGGCGTTGGATGCGGTGATCAACCACATCGTCCAGCGCGAACTCGGTGAGCCCGGCGGCGAGTTTTTCCGCAGGTTCTATCAACCTGCCGGCGACGCGGATCCGCTCTGGCTGCTCCGGCCGCACGCCCCCGGGGACATCCGGCCGCGTGACAAGGATGCGGCACAGTGTTGCGAGGGACCCTATGCTCCCCTCCCCCCTGGACTTACCCGCTCCAAGCCGCTCATCATCCACCAGCTCCGCAATGGCCTGGCCCGGGCCAACGTGCTGGCCGATGATGTGCTGGATCTGTTCGACTCGCTGGATATCGTGCTCAACGGCGAGGTCTTGTTTCTCGGTGGCCACGGCGGCACTGATGAAATGCACCCTGCCAACCGCGCCCGCCTCGAGCGGCTGCTCGCCGAACTGGATGGCGATGGAATCTTCCGGCGCCCCGGTGACCATGGGTTTGGCACGTCGCCGGCCGCGGCGGAATGGGCTGCCAGTGACCCCAACCGCCGCTGGCGCGTGCAAACCCACAAGCTCTTGCGCCGCTTGTTAATGCCGGACCCGCGCAGCCGGCCGGCGAGTGACGGCGTGACCTCTTATTGTTTGCCTGTCGCCACCAGCAGCGACCGCCGTGCCGCCATGCGCGCCCTGTGGAACCCAATCCTGCCAGAATTCAAGTGGGCCGCGCAGCGCTTCAAGCCGGGCGGCCGCGTCAATGTCTATCTCGATGTCAGCGGATCGATGAACGCGGAACTCAGCCTGCTCACCGGCCTGCTCTGGAAACTCCGCAGTTGGATCCGTTCGCCCTTCAACGCCTTTTCCAATGGCGTCCATCCCGCCCGCATCGTCGATGGCAAACTGCAAACCGACACCACCGGTGGCACCTGTTTCAACGATGTGCTGGAACACATCGCCGCCAAGCGCCCCGGCAAATCCCTCATCATCACTGACGGCTTCATCGAGCAACCGGACTCCCAACTCATCAAACAATTGCATGCTTTGGGTGAGGAAATCCACGTGCTGGTCTCCGCCAATGGCAGCAGCGAAATCTTCGAGAACAATGCCCTCCCCTCCACCCGTCTCCCCCTAATCCAAGCATCCGTCACCCCATGATCCGCACCAGCGAAACCGTCCTGCGCGGCCACCCCGACAAGTTCTGCGACCAGATCGCCGACCGCATCCTCTATCACGCCTATGAGTGCGACCCCGAGGCCTATGGCCAGATCGAGGCCGCGGTGTGGTCCGACCAGCTGTTCCTAACTGGCTCCACGGTCACCCGCGATCCGCTCGAATCCGTCTTCGCCGACGTGGTCCGCACGGTCGGTCAGGAAGCCGGCTACACGCCCGGCAATTCCATCGACGCCAACCGCTATCAAGTCCACGACCACATCTGCCGCCAAGTCCGCGATCCACGTGAATGGACACGCCACATCAACGACCAGTCGATCATCGTCGGCTGGGCCGGCTACGATGCCGCCACCCATTTTCTCAGCCCGGAGCATTTCCTCGCCCACCGCCTGCGCGACACGCTCGATGCGGCCTGCGCGTTTGGCGGCCGCCTCGATGGCCACGGGCCGGATGGCAAGCTCATCGTCCACCTCGACGAATCCCCGGCATTGCGCGGCAAGCCCGCAGCCTGGCGCATCCCCACGCTGCTCGTCACCCTCCAACAAAAACCGGGCCTCCCGCACATCGAATTCCAGCGCGCGGTCATGGCCGTGCTGCTCGAAACCCTGCGCGAAACGGCGGATGCGGATAGCCGCTGGCACTTTGATCGTAGCAGCACCCGCTTGTTAGTCAATCCCAACGGCCCGTTTTACGACGGCGGATCTAACAGCGACAACGGCCAGACCGGCCGCAAGCTGGTGATGGACTACTATGGCCCTCGTATTCCAATCGGTGGCGGGGCACTCAGCGGCAAGGACCTGTCCCACATCGACCGCGTCGGCGCATATGCCGCACGCCGTGCCTGCATCAAGGCGGTGGAGAACGGGGCGAAGGAGGCGCTTGTCCGCATCACCTATGCCCCCGGCATCGCCGCGCCTCTTGATGTCACCTGGTCGTTTGCGGATGGCGGGCGCCCGCCCAAGGATGTCAGCTTCGATTTCCCAAGTCTTCTTGAAGTCACCCGCGGCCAATGGCGATGCCTGCGCGATTCCGGCCGTGGCACACATTTTTTCCAACCCGGGCTTCCGTGGAACAACACCGACACCCTGTAAACATTCCCTTCCCTGACCCAACAAAAACATCCACGGCGCACAATGGGGCCGCCTCTACGCCCGCCGGCACGGCCTGCGCCTCCCCGCCCGGCGGTTTTGGGGAGCGCCGGCGTCCCGCCGGCTGTGTTCGGCATCCTGCCGAACACTCTTCACCCAGCCGGTCATCATCAATGGCGAGGGCTGCCAGCGCCAATTGAAATCCTAATTCCTAAATCCCAAATGACGGATCCAAATCTGGTTCAGAGCCCCGGTCGAAGCCCACGAGGACCGATAACGATCATCAAGGGCAAAGTTGAATGTCAAAGCCTCCCCCCAAGGGGATGATGGGTATCTTAAAGTTAAGACAAAGACCTGCGCGATGGGGGGTCGCGGCACTGCGTTTGATGTTAAGTATCAGGAAGTGAACGGCGTCGGAACAACCATTCTAACCGTCTATGAAGGGATTTTCGAGGCGACGGACAATGCCACAGGAGACATTACGCAGGTCGGTTCTGGCGGCACCTATGGCTGGGATGCTGAAGCCGGCATTATTTCGGCCACGGTGCTCGCCGACCCCATCCACATCTCGAAATCCGCCAGCGCGGCCCTGACGTTGCCCTTGGCCCCTTCCGCTATCCGGCGGGTGATGGTGATGGGAGCGGCCCAGCGCCGGGCGAGGAAATCCGCGAGAGATTCGTTCCCAGGTGGTTGGAGACGGACCGATTGGAAATTGGTCTCGAAGTACCTGGCACGCGGAATCGCTGGAATTTCCCAGTCGCCCAACTTTTCACTTGGCAGGTCCTTCAGTGCCGGATAAAAACGCATTCGTGAACGGATTTTTCAGTGAAAACCCCTTTTCCCCCGCCCTCCGGTCCGGCCACCGGCTGTTGCAACGGCCTTCACCGGGAAAGCAATTTCCTGGCAGTCAAGAGTGGGGAGTTCTCCGGCTCAGGATTCGTCGGAATAAAGTCCTAGGCGGGTCTTGAGCCGGGAGAGTTTTAGCGCCGCATCAGCCCACTGGTCAACCAGTTTGCGGAAGCGTTTGAAATTCGCCACCTCCGCCCGCACCGCCTTGAGATTACGTGGCTCCAGGGACTGAAGCTGCGGGCTTGGTCGTCGATGCCGTACTTGCGGCCGATCTTCGCAACCAGGTGCTCTGGAATTTGCTTGCAAATCTGCCTCAATACCATGGTGTCGCTCTTGGCTGGTTGTTTTCTTTTCATCAGGGCCGATCCTGAGTGGGAGCGGCCCGCCAGCCAATCTAAAGAATTTCCTATGGGACACCTGTGCACCGGGATCAGGAACTGTGACGCGGGTGGGTGGCCGTCTCATTGTTAGCCGGCGTCAAGCGGGTACTCACCATGGTCGTCGACGCCGTGCCCGCCGAGTGACCCGAAGGCGCGGAGGATTGTTTGACATAGCCGCCAGATTAGTGACACTCCGCCCATGTACGAGACATCCGGAAAGTTGAAGTGGATCGGCGAGGTCCAGTCGTTCGCCAGTGGCTTCACCAAGCGTGAGTTCGTGCTCACCACTGCGGCGGATAAGTACCCCCAGGATCTCAAGTTCGAGATCGTAAAGGACAAGTGCGCCTTGCTCGATCCCTTTGAAGTCGGGCAGGACGTGGCTGTCAGCTTCGATATCCGCGGCAACGAATACAACGGCAAGTATTTCGTCAACCTCTCCTGCTGGAGAATCCAAGGGTCTGAAGGCGCGTCTGTCGCGCCTGTCCGCCGTGTGGCTCCTGGAAGCGCCCCGGCAGATCCCGAGCCATCGCCGGAAGACCTCCGTGGTGGCTGGGGGCCCGATGATGAACCACCGTTTTGAGGCGACCCTGCCTGAGCGCCAGGAACTAACGGCAAGGAGAGGTGGCCTCCGACCGCCATGGCCCATGGAGTGAGCAAGGGCCGGCGCCTGGCGTCTTCCCGCCGCCCCACCATGTGCCGCGAGCTTGGCGAACCGCCACATCTCCAACAGCGCCTCCGCTTGCTCGCCTGTGAAGAACCCCAACACACGCTGCCCGAAGGCGGCGTCAGTGAGTGGACCCAGCTCTGAGGATATGGCGCCGATGCCCTTGTTACCGCCATTCTTCCACTACTCCCGGAAAATACGGGCATGATATGGGCACACGGGGGAAAGCCTATCAAAATGAAAAAGCCCCAATCCCCTGAGGATTAAGGCTTTGAGTGGAGTACCCCGGCTTGGACTCGAACCAAGGACCAATTGATTAAGAGAGTGTCGTAAAGCGTTCATAATAAGCATGTTACAGCTTTTATTTGCCGTAATTGGCCGCTATTGGCCAGCAGTATTTTGCGCCATTTTGCCAACTGGAACCGCGGTGGCTAACTGGTTGTCGCCATTTGTCGCCACCCGTCCCGTTAGACAGGGGTTGACACGGCCAACACCGGCATGGACACGCCAACTGATTCGCCGCGCACCGAACACGCCCCCTCCCCTCTACTCACCGAAAAAGACACCTGCGCCTACCTCAGGGTCAGCAAACGCAACCTCTATTGCTGGCGCATGGCCGGCCTGGTTCCCTATTTCAAGATCGGCCGGGCGGTGAGATTCAGGAAAGCCGAGCTG
>CAIZNN010000139.1 GCA_903934285.1 Akkermansiaceae bacterium
AAGTCCCACATCGAAAACGGGGAGAAGGATAAGGCTTTGGAGGCTCTTGCATTCCTTCAAAAGTATCTTTCACCCATATTGACCAAAGCCGACCAAGCGGGCGCTGACCAACCGGCTAGCAAGCCCGCAGACAAGCCTCCCACGAAGGATCAACCGCCAACCCCCACGTCGAAGGATGGACCCCGGTAGGCGGCGGCAGGACATGGACGTCGCCCCAGAAGACCTAACACAACAATATTAATGCAAGTGAAGTCTCCTCTTGTAGAAGACCTCCTTGACATGTTGGCTTTCGGTGGCACGTGCGTTGATATGCGTGCTCGATTCATAGCGCCGTGGAAGGACTCGACGGCGAAGCCAGTGATATACCATTGCGTGAGCCGGGTGGTGGACCGGCGGTTAGCGTTTGGGAAGGAGGACAAGGAGCAACTGGGGGGCAACGCCGCAGCCGCGGCCGGGGTGCTGTTGAGTGTTAGGGATTTGCAGAATCGGATAGGGTGAAGTTGCCGGAGGGGGCGGCGGGTGTGCGGACCGATCCCAAGCAAATCAGCGGTGGCTTTGCGGGTTGGATCCGGCGACTGGCGGACCGATGCGGCTGCGTGCGTGGCGGCCGGCGCCTTGACTGACTTGCGGCGCTGAGCTTGCGGGTTCACCGCCGGTCCCAATAACAAAAACCGTGCCGTGGAACAATCGTGCTGGATTAACGCCGTGTATCGGGCAGCATCGCCCAGTGTCAATCCGGCAAAAAGCAGGCCCTTTCTCCGAGCAGAGGGTGGCAATTCACACCAAAGGGAATTTACAATAAAGGCATGGCATGCAGCAACCCGCCACATCGATCGTCATTCTAACCGGGGCCGGGATCTCGGCGGAGTCCGGGTTGCCGACGTTTCGCGACAAGGACGGGTTGTGGGAAGGGCACCGGGTTGAAGATGTCGCCTGCCCGGAGGCGTTCGCACGCGATCCGGAACGGGTCCAGCGGTTTTACAACTTGCGCCGCGCCGCCTTGGCGACGGTTGAACCAAACGCCGCGCACCATGCCTTGGCACGGCTGCAGCAGGCATGGCCGGGCCGGGTGACCCTCGTCACCCAAAACGTGGACGACCTGCATGAGCGGGCTGGCAGCACCGGGGTGATCCATATGCACGGCGAATTGCGCAAAGTCCGCTGCGGGCATTGCGGGCAGCGCATGGAATGGTTAGATGAGCTGCACACCAGCACGCTTTGCCCGGTGTGCGGGCGCGGCCGGGGCTTGCGGCCCGACATTGTGTGGTTTGGCGAGATGCCGTTGCAGCTGGAGGTGATTGAGGACGCGGTGGAGGCGTCGGGTTTGTTTGTGGCCATCGGCACGTCGGGGCAGGTCTATCCGGCCGCCGGGCTGGTGCAGGTGGCGAGGTCGGCTGGTGCGGCCACCCTCGAGATCAACACCGCCCAGACCGCGGTGTCCGGGTGCTTTGATAGTCACCGCGTCGGGCCGGCCAGCGTGGAAGTCCGGCGGTGGGTGGCCGGGTTGTTAGACAGGTGAGGGCGGCCTCACTTGAGAGAGAAGCCGGCGCACACGGCGGCGTGATCGGTGGCCCACAGCGGTGGCAACGCCAGCCCGGTGGTTAGATCGACCACTTCAGCATAGACCGGCAGGAGGCCCTTGCCCTGATAGAAGACGAAGTCGATCCTCCATTTGAAATCCCTGATTGGATCGGCGAGCTGGGCGTCATGTCCCCAGGTGAGGCCGCCGGCGGGTGTGAGGGGATTGAGCTTCGCCCAAGCGTCGGTGAACCCTGCGGCGGGAATCAGGTCATAGGCGTAGGTCCCGTCGCGGTGCAACGCATCGGCATTGAAATCGCCGACCAGAATGACCGGTTGGCGTGCTTTGGCTGGCCCGGCGAGCAACTCTTCGACCTGCGCGGCTTGAATATCGGGCGAGGTCTCCACCTCGGTATGAGCACAAACGAAGCGGAAGTCCCGGCCTCGAATCGCCACGTCCACCGCACACCACCCGCGCTCGACAGCCAGGCCGGTGGGAAATTCAAGCACGGTGGCGAAGTTGCCGCTCTGCGGATGGGACACCCGCAAGTGGCCGGGCGGCAAGTCGCTGCGCACCAGAATCGCCTCGCGGTCGCTCAAGCGCACGTCGTCGATGGCGAGGGTGAACGGGTCGGCCAGCATCGGCAGTTCCACGTCGATTTCCTCGGCGGTGGCGGCCACCTTGTAGTGGGCGCCTTGCGCGGCCAACTTGGCCACGAGGATTTGGAGGTAGTCATAGACGACCGCGGTGGCCGGGGTGGTGCCGCCGCTAATCAGATCGCCGGGCGATTGCACGCGGAGCAGCGAGGCCTCTTCGACGGCGACGATTTCCGGCATGCGAGCGGCGATTTCATCGGCCACGGTTTGCAGGCGCAGTGGCGGCTCCGAGGCCATGATATCGCCATAAACCGCCGCCACGGTGACCAACAATTGAGGGATATACGAAGGGTCGGTTGGATCCAAGGCCGTGATGAGGCCGATATCGCCGCCAACGTAGAGGTTGACGGTCATCACGTCCACATCGTGCTTGTCGCGTTTGGGGGCGGCGGGTTTGGCCGTTACGGGCACGGCCAATGCCGCCACAGCGGTGGCGGTCAGCAGCCATTTGGGAAGCATGGTCCAGGAGAGTCCGGATGGAGTGTTTGCGAGTGCTGGAGTTTTCATGGTGTGGGCTTCCTATCTGGTTTTGCCACCTCCCGGAAGTTGCACCTTGGTATATTCGCAGGTACTGAATTTCCAATCACGCGGACAACGACTGGAGGTGAAGGAGCGCCGGCTCGGCTGCTCATTCGCTGAAGACCGCACAGGGGACTGTGCGGACCACACCTAACCGGGCAGCTCGATTTTTTCCCCGAGCTGCTGGGGGCGGGTGCCGAGGAGGTGGACATCGAGCCACATGAGGACGCGCGCAGCGACCTCGCGCAGCTTGGTCCTGAGGCCGGCGTGGCTTTCGACGTTGCGGGCGTTGAAGCCGATGGCGTTGATGCCGTTGGCGTGGGCCAGATAGATGGCGCGTTCGTTTTGGAACCGCTGACTGATGAAGACAATCGAATCGAGGCCGAAGATTTCCTTGGCGCGCACCACCGAGTCGAAGGTGCGCAGGCCGGCATAGTCGCAGACGATGCGCTCGGCCGGGAGGCCGCGCTCAATGAGGGCCTGCTTCATTTTGCCGGGTTCGTTGTAGTATTTGCTGCGGTTATCGCCGGAGACGATGAGGATATCGAGCTTGCCGGCCTTCCACAATTGCTCGGCGGCATCGATGCGGTAACGGAAGTACAGGTTCTCCAAACCGTTGATGCGGTCGGTGGTGCCAAACACCAAGCCCACGCGGGTCTTCGGCACCGCCTCCACCGCATCAAACAAGCGCCCGCGCGCCGCCCAGATCGCCGCGATGTTGGCATAGGCAATGACGCCGCTGCCGGCCAGGGCCAGCACCACGGCGCAGCGCCCCAGGCGTTTGAGCCAGGGCCGGCGGGCGGGTTGCGGTTGGGCCGTCATGGCGTGCGGGGTGCGGGCGGCGCGGCGGCGCGGCACGGCCAATGCAGCAGGTTTTTGAGCGCGCCAGCCAGCCCCAGCCGCCGCGCATCCGGCAATTCCGGCGCGATGACGCGCAGCCGCGTGCTGGCCTCGGCGAAATGCACCTCGCGAAAGCGCCCGAGCCACTCGCCATCGACTTCCACCGGCACCTCGGTGTCGGCGCGCACCACGAATGCCGCGGTCTGGAGATAACACGCCGAGGACACCCGATCGACCCCGCCGGCGGCCAAGCCGCGTAACAAGTCGAGCACCAACCGGTAGCCCGCGTCCTTGTAAATCAACACGTCGAGCATCGAATCCTGGTTGTCCGCCTTGCGGAAAAACTTGAACGGCCCGCCATAGAGCGTGCCATTGCCCGCCAGCACCGCCACCCCCGATTCGCGGCGGCCGTCGGCGCACACCACCTCGATTGGCGGCGGATGCTCACCGAGCACTTTCACCGCGGCAAGCAGATAGGCGAGCGGACCTAACGATTTTTTCGCTTGCCAGGTGGTCCGCTCAATGACCGTGGCGTCAAAGCCGATGCCCGCCATCTGCACAAAGGGGACCTGGTTGGCCTCAAACAGGTCGATCTCCCGAACAAAGCCGCGCTCGATCACCGCGAAGGCGGCGGCGAGGTCGTCGAGCGGGATGCGCAGTTCGCGGGCGAAGACGTTCATGGTGCCGGTGGGCAGGATGGCCAGCGCGGTGTTAGAGCCGGCCAGCCCGCGCACCACGGCATTGACGGTGCCATCGCCGCCGGCGGCGATGACCACCGGTGCGCCGGCCGCGGCGAAGCGCTGCGCGAGTAGGCGTGCCTCATCCTCGTGGGTGGTGGCGAAGAGTTCGACGCAGGCGTTTTTTGCCTGCACGAAGCGCAGCGCCCGGCGGCCCCGCTGGCTGCGCGCCTTGGGGTTGAAGATGAGCGGGGATCGATGCGGCAACGTCATGACGGATTGTTGACCGGTCCGGCCGCAGCCGCAACCCGATTTATGGCAGCGGCCATTCGATCCACCCTCGGCCGGTCACGTCTGGCGGGCACAATCGAGTACTGCCAGCAGGCGGGCCACCGGCAGGCCCATCACATTGTCGAAGTTGCCGCGGATTTCCGCCACGATCCGCTCGCCGTGGACTTGGATGCCATAGGCGCCGGCCTTGTCGAGGGGATCGACGAGGTGGAAATAGGCGTCGATGGCCGCCTCGTCCAACACCCGGAACACCACCTCGCTCAACTCGTGAAATGCACGGATGTCGCCGCCCGGCCGGATCACGCACACGCCGGTGCAGACGGTGTGGGTGCGCCCGGACAGCCGCCGCAACATCGCCCGCGCCTCGGCCAGATCGGCAGGCTTGCCGAGCGCATCGGCATCAATGAATACCAAGGTGTCCGCCCCGATGACGGTGGCGTGCGGGTGGGTGCGGGCCACCGCGGCGGCCTTGAGCGTGGCATTTGTCTCGCACAAGCAGGCGGGTGGCAGCGATGGATCGTGGACTTCCTCGGCGGGCGACACCACCACTTCGAACTCCAGTCCGGCGCGGGTCAACAAGTCGCGGCGGCGGGGGGAGCCGGATGCAAGCACAATGGGCATGGGCGGAAGCTGCCGCGGGCGGCCGCCCATGGCAAGTCGCAACCTGCGAATTGGGCTGCCACCGGGGCCGGGGCTGCCACCGGGCTGGGGCCGGGCGCCCCTCCCCCGCTCTAGAGTCCTTGAAACAATGAATGTGATGTCATGAGGTCAAGTTCTTGGTCTTGGGTCTTGCCGTCTTGTGTCTTGGGTCTGAGGCGAAGCCTCGCTAGCAACTGCTATCCTTGATGGCCTTGAAGATGGCGAGGACGTTTTCGATCGGGGAATTGCCCTGGATGTTGTGCACCGCGTTGAACACGAAGCCGCCGTCCTGATTGAAGGTGTCGATGCGCTCCCGCACCTCGCGATAAACCGCCGCGGGCGTTTCATACATGGTGTGCTGGGTGTTGATGCCGCCACCCCAGAAGGTGATGTCGCGGCCGAAATTGCGTTTGAGCTCGACGGCGTCCATGCCGGCGGCGGAGCACTGGACCGGATTGAGAATGTCGAAGCCGGCCTCGATGAACTCGGGGATGAGCGGGGCCACCGCGCCGCAGGAATGGATGAAGGTTTTCCAGTTGGACTTGCGGTGGATGAGGTCGTTGAGTTGCTTGTGATAGGGCTTGAACAAATCGCGGTAGGAAGGCACGGAAATGAACAGGCTGTTCTGCGTCCCGAAATCGGTGCCGGTGGTCACCACCGCCTGGACGCGGTCGCCGAACATGTCGATGAGCGTTGCGAGATTCTGCAGGGCATAGTCACATTGGCGCTCGAAGATGGCATGGACATAGTCGGGGCGGGCGGCGGTGGTCATGTACCATTCGCCGATGTCGCGGATGCCTTTGGGATGCTTGAGGAACGGGGCGGGCACCAGCGCGATATCGCCAAAGGCGGTGCCTGGTGCTAACAACACGACGCCCAGGTCAGGGGCATGCTGGTCCAGCCACTCCACCTGGCGCGCATAATAGGCGAGGTCTTCGGCAGTCAGGAGGCCGAATTCCTCGAGGTTGTCCTCTGGATTGAGATGGTCGTCGTCGATGGGTTCCTGGCGGATGAGCGTATCAAAGAAATAGCTGCCTTTGGGCATGTGCGCGGAGGGCGGCGCGGTGAGGTCGCCCTGGGGATACATCAGCCAGCCGCCATCGGGCGCCGGGGTGACATTGAAGTCGCCCGGCACCAGGCACGGCGTGCCATCAAACAGGGTGAATGGTTTCCAACCGCCGGCTTCGTAACCGAAAATATTTTTGCGCGGCCAGACGCCGACGACGTCCACCGCGAGGGCCGCGCGCAGCTCGGCATCGACCTCGGCCAGCATCTGATAGGGTTCGTGCACGCGGGTGGGCGGGGCACCGGGCCCGATGAGCCGCTGCTTGAGTTGATGGACGATGGAGGTGTGGATACCGGAGATCCAAGTGCCGCCGAAATCCACGCAGACCCGGTCGGGTTGGCGATGGCTGAGGGTGGTGGTGAAACGTTCGCGGGAGGTCATGGGGGTCATGATACTGGGGGGGTTATTCACGGCAAATTAAGCGGCTATGGCAAGCGATGCACGCGCATCGGCTCGCGATGCGGGTTGGGCAGGGCGGCTTGCGCCCTGCGACCGGGGTGTCACAAGGCGCCATGTTGTCCCGCTTTCTGCCTGGCGAGTCAAGGGATTTGCAGCGCGAGGCTCACGCCTTGATCTCCAGCAGCGCGGTGGCGGCGCTGTGGGGGTCGGAGCGCTGTTGCAGGGACTTGAGGATGGCATCGGCCTGGCGGGTGACCTTGCCTTCAAACACCGTCTTGCCGTTGAGCACCACCTTGAGCGGTTGGTCCAAATCGACCAGCTGGTCGTTGAGCCGCAGGGTGAGCTGGGTGACATCGGGGGCGTCGAGGGTGATGACATTTTTTTCGGCGAGGGCGCGAATGGTGAGGCCCTCCTTGGCGACGCCAGCGGGCAGCGCCAGCCAATAGAAGCGGTCATGAACCCTGCCAGACTGGCACCAGACGACTTTTTTCGGCCACGGGTCGCGGGTGAAGGAGGCCATCCACGGCACCGCTTCGGTGTCCTTGCCATTCATCCAATGGCCGAGGCCCGGATAGATATTGGAGCGGTGGGGGTAGCCGCCGGGGTCCTGTTTGGTGAGGTTGTCGAGGCCGGTGGTCCAATCGGCGGCGACCTTGTTGCGGCCGCAGGCGGCATCATCGGCGCCGACGAAAATCGCAAACGGCAGGTTGCGCAATCCCAATGGCGAGGCATTGTTCGGGTGGCCGGCCATCATCGAGGCGGCGGCAAAGCGGTCGGCCAGACGCGGCGCGAGCTGATAGACGCCGTCCCCGCCCGCCGAGTAACCCATCAGATAGACCTTGTCCGGGTTGACGTCGGCCAGCAGCACGCAATTTTCGATCAAGCGGTCGAACATGTCATCGATGTGGCCTTCGTGCCACAAGTTCCAACTGTTGGTTGGGGCGCGCGGCGCGATGTAGATGCCTTCCTTGGGTTGATAGAGGCGGATCTGGTTCTGCCACTGTTGGTCATTGACTTCGACGGGCGCATTGCCGCCGCCGTGCATGGAGATCCAGAGGCTGCGGCCGCCGGCGGGTTTGCCACCGAACACGCGGGTCAGCAGGCGCATGCTCTTATCGCCGCTGGCGATGAGGTTGTCCTTCATTTCGGCGGCGCGCAGCGGTGCCTGTTGGGTGCGCCACTGGTTCCACACCAGATCGAGGGCGGTGACCGCTTCGGCTTTGGTCAGCGCGGCGGGCGGGATGTCTTTCGGCTGGGTGGCGACGTCCTGGCTCAACCATTGGCGCAAGACAAGCAGGCCCTGGCCGCCGGCCGCCGGCTGGCCCTTGGCCCAGACGAGGTCGAGCGTGGTGGTGCCGGCGGGCATGCCGGGCTGGGGGAAATCGCGGATTTGCGCGTCGCGCACCACCCGCAGGATATAGGCGGTGTCGGGCTTGAGTTGGAGCGCTGGCATGTCGTTGAGGTCGGTGGTGCCGGCCTTGGTGGTGACGGCGCGAAGGAACTTGCCGGCCTGGTTTAGCAACTCGACGCGTGCCACCACGCGCTGGTTGGCGTCCTCCAGCACGCGCAGGTTAAGGATGGCGGCGGCGGGTTTGGCGGCGGCGTCTGGGGATGGGTTTTTGACCCCGCCGGTGTAGCGGTCGGTCACATTGACGGCCGGCACCGAGTGGTCGGACGGATTCCAGACCAGCGGATAATGGGCCTTGGTGGGGGCCCACATGTTGGCCCAAATCGCGTAGGTCGGGTCGTCGGCCACTGCCTTGCTGGCGTCGCCATTGAACCAGCCGCGGTCGAGGCCGTCGGGGGACGGTTCGGCGGCCCCGGTGAAATGCCAGTCGCCATCCCAGATTTCGACCCAGGTGTGGTTGCCATTTTTGTTAGTCCACATCGGGGTGCCGGCGAGGCGGGCGGGAATGCCCACGCTGCGGCAGGCGTCGGCGAGGATGATGGACAGGCCGGTGCAACTGGCGAGGCCTTGTTCGATGGATTCCTTGGGGCTTTGGTTGGCGCGCTTGCGTTTGGTGCCGTATTGGACATGGAGTAGTCCGAAGAGTTTGCCATTGATTGCCTGCACGGCGGCGGTGGCGGTCTTACAATCCTTGACGATGTCGCGGCACTGCTCATGGAACTTGGCGCGCCACGGATCGCGGGGTTCATCGAGCTGGGCGTAGGGCAACACGCAATCGAGAAACAGCGCGTCGGGCACCTGCTTGGACCACGGGAAGCCGTCGCGGGTTTGCAAGGCAAGGCGCAGGTTTTCCAGCAGGAATTCGCTGCTCAGGGAGCGCAAGTCGCCGGCGGGCATGCCGGCCACCAGAAAGGCGGCGGCCTTGGCACCGGGCTCACCGAAATCCTTGGCGGCCGCCTCGGTGAAGGCCCGGATGGCCGGGGCGTTGTCGCCGGCAGCGGCGAGGCGGGCGGGGTCAAGCTCGGCAGAAGCGAGCGAGCCCGTGACAATTGCGAGCAGGGCGAAAATGCGCATGCGGCAGAGAGTGGTGGGGGCGGCGCGGGTGGTCAATGACAATTCGCCACGAAAAAATTGCCGGCGGCGGCGCTCACGCCGGCGGCTGGGGAGTGGTCCGCGAACCAGGCCTTCGGCGCGTCCAGCGGGCCGGCGGCGGCGCCGGCGATCCGGTTAGAACGCATCGCAGGCGATTTGATCGGGGGTCACGCCGAGTTCCTGCAACATGGTGGTGGTGGCGTGAATCATCGCGGGCGGACCACACAGATAGAACTCGACGGCCATGAGGTTGGGGTGCGCGCGGAGCTGGTGGTCGCGGACCACCTCATGGATGAGTCCGGTGTGGGATTGCCAGTGGTCCTCGGGCAGCGGCTCGGAGAGCGCGAGGTGGAAGCTGAAGTTCGGATGGCGGCGGGCGAGCCCGTCGAAGTAGTCTTGATAGAACAACTCCTGGCGCGAGCGCGCGCCGTACCAATAACTGACCTTGCGGGCGGTATGCTCGGTCTCGAACAGGTGGGACAGATGGGCACGCAGCGGGGCCATGCCGGCACCGCCACCCATATAGATCATTTCCTTGTGGGTCGGCTTGATGTGAAACTCCCCAAACGGGCCGATGGCCGTCACGGTGTCACCGGGTTTGAGGCTCCACACATAGCTGGAACCCGCGCCGGCCGGGCAGTCCTGGCCGCGCGGCGGGGCGGCGATGCGGACATTGCAGCGCAGCACGCGTTCGTGCGCCGGATTGCAGGCGAGCGAATAATTGCGGCGGCCCGCCACCGGGTTGGTCGCGACATAATCAAAGACATGGTTGGCTTGCCACACCGCGCGGTAGGGCTCGGCGATGTCGAAGTCACGGAAGCGGATCGCATCGTAAGCCGGGATGTCGAGTTGCAAGTAATCGCCGGGCGTAAACGCGAGGGTGTCGCTGGCAGTCACGGGTTCGAGCACCAGTTCCTTGATGAAGGTGGCGACGTTGTGATTGCTCACCACGCGCAAGGTGAATGGCGCTGGCTGGCGCGGGGCGCGGCCGCCGGCTTGGGCGAGGTTGAGAAACAACCGGCCGCCGCGGTTTTCCAACGGATAGGTCCGCAACGCGACGCAGACCGGCGGGCGTTGCGGTGAGCCGTCGGTGATGTCGAAGCGGCCGTTATGTTTCGGGCACTCGATGAGTGTCCCCTTCACCAAGCCATCGGCGAGGTGGGTGTTGCCATGCGTGCAGGTGCCATCGGTGGCGTGGTAGCGGCCGTCGGCTGTCTGATAGAGCGCATAGGTCCGCTTGGCATGGTCGAAGCGGATCACATCTTCCGTGGCGAGCAGGGCGGCGGCGCCGACCTCGATCCAACCGTCGGCGGATGCCGGTGTGGTGGCGGTGAGGGCGGTGGCGGTGGCCGCCGCTTGCAGTGGCAAGGTGGGTGTGGGGAGTTTGCGCTTAACGAAATAGCCGGGGTCTCTAACTTGGCGGAGCAGTGCCGGGATGATTTCGCGCCATGCTTCCCACAAGCCGCGGTAGGGGGCGGGCATATCGGCCTTGACCAGTTCGTGCAATTTGGGCAAGGCGTGATAGGGCACCAGCGGGAACATGTGGTGTTCGACATGATAGTTCATGTTCCAATACAGGTAGCGGTTGAGCGGGTTCATATACACCGTGCGGCAGTTGAGGCGGTGGTCAAGCACGTTTTCGGCGAGCCCGGCATGTTGGGTGTCGCCGTAGACCGGCATCAGCCAGGCGCCGTAGAAATTGGGCAGGCCGATATACATCATGGGCAGGATGCTGCGATGATAGATGGCGGCGGCGATGACGGCAGCATAAATGAGCAGATAGATGCGGGCCTTGAAGAACACCTTGTGATGTTCGGAGGCGGGGACATAGGTTTGCTCCTGGCTATTGAGGCGGCCGCAGGCATGCAGGATGACGGTGCGGAAATATTTCGGCGCGGTGTTGAGGTTGAAGAACACCAACAGCATCGCCGCAAGGTCCGGCGGACGCGGCACGGCAATCTCCGGGTCACGCCCGACAATGATGGTGTCGCTGTGGTGGCGGGTGTGGCTCCAGCGCCAGACGGTCGATTCGCGCATCACCATGAACGAGGCGATCTCGTAGAGCAGGTTGTTGAGCCAGTCGGTCCGGAACGCGGTGCCGTGGCTCGATTCGTGCCAGCGCGAGTCTGAGGTGGATCCGTAAATCACGCCGTAAATGAGAAAGGGAATGAGCGCCCACCAGGTGCCCCACAGCAGGAATCCGGCTGCCCCGGAGGCCCCGAGCAGGGCGAACCACAGGAGCGTGTCGCGCAGCGCCGGGCCGTCGCGGCGCACCAGCAATTGGCGCAAGTCGGCTTTCGCAATCGGGCTGGTGTACCACTCCGCCTCGGCCAGTCCCTGTTGGATGGCCGCGGCGGAATTTGCCTCGGTGAGGATGTAGCGGTTGTAAGCGGTGCGGCTCATAATGGGTAGAGCACCATCGGCAGATATTGCTCCGGCGCAAGGGCGATTTTTGCGCAGCCGCGCCATCACGCCAGCGCTGGCCAGGCTAGACAAAGAGCCGCTCCCATGCTTCGCGGGGTGAGAGATGCGCCACAACTCGCAACGTGCGGCGAACACAAAACGCCCGGATCCCTGTGAAGAGATCCGGGCGTGAGGATTAAATTGAATCGGGAGACTTGGGCTTACCAGCCGCCGCCACCCTTGTGGCCGCCGCCGCCGCCACCCTTGTAGCCGCCGCCGCCGCCGCCGCTGCCGCCTTTGTAGCCGCCGCCGCCGCCGCCGCCTTTATAGCCGCC
>CAIZNN010000140.1 GCA_903934285.1 Akkermansiaceae bacterium
ACACCTTGTTCTTCTAACCAACGATTGTTCAGCGCGATTCGCACAAGTTCATTCTGACTCATCCGCCAATAGCCTTTGCGGCTCCGTGTCGCCATGTGCACCTTGTTGGGGTTGACCCCCAACGCGAGCAGATTCCGGCGGCGCGTGCGTGGCTGCTTCCATTGTTTCCAGAACCGGAGCGCAGCGAAGATAGCCAGCCATAGGCTGCCTGTCAGCGGCGTTCTAGAAAGCCGATGAAGTGGGCGACTTGAACGTCGGATGGCGCTTGCGTTAGATCTTCTTCAAAAGCTTCTAGCAAAACTCTTCTTCCTGCGTCTTCTTCCTGCATCTTCTTCCCGGTCTTCTTTCACGAGGGACGGATGGACTTTTCCTTGGGTTGTCAGGTCTAGGCTGACAGATTTGGCAGCCTGATTAAAGCTGGCTGATGCCCCCAAAGACCAAGTTCAACTGTCTGAATTGCAATGAATTATGCCGCGCCGATGCCCGCAACATCAGGCACCAGCGCTTTTGCTCGAAACCAGAGTGTCGCCGTGCCTCGAAGGCGGCCAGCCAGCGGCTATGGACAGAGCGGCCTGAGAACCAAAATTATTTCAAGGGACCCGAAAATTGCGAGCGTGCCCAGCAGTGGCGAAAAGCCCACCCTGACCACCGGCGCAACAAGAGGTCTGCGCCCGAAAGTGTGTTACAAGAGATCTTAATCTCCCAACCTATTGGAAACGTTGAGGTTGCGACACCCGAACTCCACATTGTGTTACAAGATGTCTGCCTTTCACAATCTGCTCTGTTTGTGGGACTTATCTCGGTTTTGACCGGTCATGTGTTACAAGATGACTTGGCCCCCAGCATCCGCTCATTCATCACCCGCGGCCTGGACATCCTTGGCCGCCACGCGACCCTCAGCAGCGTTCAGTCGGCCCAACCGGATCTGAGCACCAATCTCACACAAGCCGTCCCCAGAGGGGATTCAGGACGCATTGGCGAGCTGGCTGATATCCTTACCGGGGCCTGAACAGAGCGCCTCTGAGGGCGGCGGTGCGAATGGCGCATGAAATGGGCGGTTTAAAAAGCGCATGGAAAAAATCGAGGGACGGAGCATGTTTGGTGTGACGGTTGTGTTAGCTTTCGATGCGGTCTTTCATGCGGAAGCTTGAGCCTTCGATAACGACGACTTCACCATGGTGGAGGAGTCGGTCGAGGACGGCTGAGGTGATGGTGGAGTCGCCATTGAAGATGGAAGGCCACTGCTTGAAGGCCTTGTTGGTGGTCAGCACGATGGAGCCGCGTTCGTAGCGGGCGCTGATGACCTGGAAGAGAAGATCAGCCCCATGCTGGTCGATGGGCAGATAGCCGACTTCATCAAGGACCAATAGCATCGGGGTGGTGTATCTGCGTAACTCGGATTTGAGGGTGCCTTTGAGTTGGGCCGAGCTGAGCGTGTTGACAACATCGATGGCATTGGCAAAGAGCACGCTCATGCCTTGCTGGCAGGCGGCGTAACCGAGCGCGGTTGCAAGATGGGTTTTGCCGAGGCCGACGAGGCCCAGGAAGATGACGTTGGCTTTATCGTGAACGAACTGGAGGCGGAAGAGGTCCCGGACTTGGAGTTGGTTGATTTTTTTCGGCCAGTCCCAACGGAAAGACTCAAGGGTTTTGATGACTGGGAAGTGTGCCGCCTGGATGCGCCGGGCGACGGCGCGGTCGGCGCGCAGGGCGGCCTCGCCTTCGATGAGTTGGGTGAGGTAGTCGAGATGGGTGAGGGATTTTTTCGCGGCAGTGGCGGCCAGGGATTGGCATTGCTCCTTGATGAATGGCAGGCGCAAGGTGTCGAGGTTTGAATCAAGGGTGGTGGTGGGATCGGTTTTCATGGTTTGTTAGGAGTGGTCGTAGAGGGTGAGGTCGGCGAACGGGAGTTCGATGTCGAGGAGGTCTGCGCGGCGTGTGAGATGCAGGGGGCCCGGTTGCGGGGTGTGGCGTTCGCGCTGTTGGAGGATGTTTTCGATGTATTGGCTGGAGAACGCCTGGCTGGAGATGGCGTCTTCAAGTGCCAGGGCGACTTTGTCCGGGCCGTAAATGTCGGTTAGGGCGACGATCTTGTTGATGTGGGTGCGGGCCTGGAGGCTCCTGACTGTTAGCTGTTGGTGATAGTATTCGGCCTGCGGGCTGAGTGCGTAGAAGCTCATCAGCCACTTGGCGTCGCGAGCGCGGCGGCGCTGGTCGAGGATGTCCTTGACGTGATCGGGGACCTCGAAGTCGCGGTGGCGCTCGTAGCAGCGCGGATGGGAGGCGACGAGGTCGTGCGAGTGATAGAGGCAGAGACGGTCGGCGAAAGCCTTGAGTGTGAGGCGTTGGGAGGCATGGCGGGAGGGCACTGAGTAGCGGTTGGTGTCCAGGACGACGCGGCAGCGGCTGGTGACCCTGACGAGCCGGGTGACCGAGGTGTCGGCGGTCACGGTTGGCAGCGGGCGCAGGGCGGGCTTCTCTATCAGGAAGAGTTCGGCGGGTTGCCTGCGTGTCTCGCGGTGGTCGCGCACGTTGGCAGTGGCGTCGAGCCACTGGCGCACCGCCGCATTGACGGCTCCGAGGCCGTTGGGAAGGTCCAGCCCGGCGAGGAAGTTTTTCTTCACATAACCGACGCCGTTTTCAACACGGCCTTTTTCGTTAGGCTTGCGCACGTTGCAGGCGCGGGGTTCGAAGCCGTAATGGGCGGCGAAGTCGAGATAACGGGGATTGATGACGGCGCGTTCGCCTGAAGGATGGCGCAGGACTCCGGTCTTAAGATTGTCGATCAGGATGACGCCGGGCGTCCCGCCAAAAAACTGTAGCGCGTTGTGGTGGCAGGCGAGGAAGTGTTCCATGGCCTCGCCGCAGGTGAACTCCACGTAGGTCATGCGGCTGTGGCAGAGGACCATGACGAAGAAGGATAGGCGGCGGCGCGTGTTGCCCAGCACGATGGTGCCGGCGCAGCCCCAATCCACTTGTGCGGCTTCGCCCGGGGCAAAGGCGAGGCTGAGGAAGGCGGGATGGTGCACCGGGCGTACGGCCCGCACGTAGGCTGTCACGATGCTGAAGCCGCCGGTGTATCCCTCCTCGCCGCGCAAGCGCTGATAGATCTGGGTGGCGCTGTACGGGTGACGCTCAAGCCAGCGGGTGATGGCGGGTTTGAAGGGGTCGAGCTTGCTGGCGCGCTTGATGCCGCTGCGGCGGGTGAAGGTGGCCAGGTTGGCGTATTTTGCCACCGTTTGCGGGCGTATCCCCAGTTCGCTGGCGATTTGATTGAAGCTCAGGCCGCGCTGCTGATGGAAAAGGCGGATCTGGCAATAGGTTTGGTAATTGATCATTTCGGCACCTCCATCATCGCACGGAAGATCTCGCCGATGGAGCGGACATCTCCGATGCGGGGTTCCGGAGCCAGTGCGACCGGAACCGCGGCTTTGGGCTCCAGACTCAACACCTGATAGAACGGGCACCGGTAGGCGATGAGGCCGACCGCGACCAGTTCGGCACGGGCCGCCCGCAACACACTGCCGGAGCAGGTGAGCAGAGCTCCGGCGCTGGTGTCGGAGTAGTAGCTGAGCCCCTCCGCATCGGCCACGGTGCAAAGGAACAGGTACAGCGCCAGAGCCCGGGGTGTGGGTCCCTGGATATGGCGGTTGCGAACCAGACGTTGGTCGATCCAGCTAAACTGGCGGGGCACGTGCCGCAGGCGTTCGGGGCACGGGAGTGTTTTCGTTTTCATGGTTTGGACGGGCGGGACCCCTGGGCGCCATGCGCAGGATGTCCTCGCCGCGACTCAAAAACAGCCGGGCGCTCAAGGCGATGTCATCTTGTTTCTCATGGCCGGTCATAATGGAGATAAGTCCCACCAATAGAGCGGGTTGCGCCAAACAGACATCTTGTAACGCAAATGGCAGTTCCGTTTGCACAACAGTTTCATTTGCAGCCTCTTGTGACTTTAAGACATCTTGTTGCGCAACCTGGGGCACAGACTTCTTGTTGCGCCAATAGTCGGGATGGCCTTTTCGCCACTGCCGGGACCGCTCGGTGTTCGCGGCTCCGCGGAAGTAATTTTCGTTCTCCGGCTTTTGCGACCATTGGAGCTGACTGCTCGCCTTGGAGGCCCGTCGGCACTCCGCCTTGGAACAATAGCGCTGATGCCACCGGTTGCGGGGATCGGCAGTGTGTTTCTCATTGCAATTGAGGCACTTGAAGGTGGTTGAGATTCGCATCGGCCGACATGGAATACCCCCCAAAATCCGCACGCGCCAGCATCCCAGCAGAGAAGAAAATCCGCCCCGCACCCACCGGAAGAAGATCCAGAAGAAGACGCAGGAAGAAGAGTTTCGTTAGAAGCTCTTGAAGAAGACGCATCGCAAGCGCCATGCGCTTTTCAAACCGCCCACTTCATGCGCTTTTCAAATCGCCGCTCACAATTACATACACCAGAACTTGCAAACCGCACGATCAGAATTGCCGATGCGTTGATGCCCCCCGATATAGACTGGAGAGTGAAGACGAGATCCATGGACGACCGGAGGACGAAGGTGTTTCTATTGGCGGAGATAATGGAGAAGATCAGCACGGAAGACACCTGGCGAGAGTTCCTTTCGGTGGCTGAGAATGGATCACTGGCCGACTTCGAGAACCAATACACACAACAAGTCGGTGGTGGCAAGCGCGAGTAGCGCCCCAATTTCTTCCCATTCTCGACCCCTTAAACCCGCGCTGCCACACCTCAAACGTTCGGCAGAAGACCCAAATGAATACCTATCGCACAATAGTTCTATCCTTCCTTGTGGTCTCAACCTCTCCTGCGGAAGACCTGTTCAAGGCCGTGAGAATCAGCCCAGCAGTGTGGGAGGTCATTTTCCCAGATAAAGCACGTCCATACGGTGGTCGTTATCTTGTGAAGATTGATGATACCGCCAGGGGAATCTCAGGCTTCGGGCAGCTTTTGATACTCAATACATCCGAGGTCCTTCACCTAACCGAGAGGCACTCAGGCATGGATATTAGGCCAGC
>CAIZNN010000141.1 GCA_903934285.1 Akkermansiaceae bacterium
ACACCGCCGCCGGGAACACCGCCGCCGGGGACACCGCCGCCGGGGACACCGCCGCCGGGGACACCGCCGCCGGGAACACCGCCGCCGGGGACACCGCTGCGGGGAGCGCCGGCGTCCCGCCGGCAGATTCCGGCATCCTGCCGGAATCATCGCAAAAAACCGCCACCGGTGCCCTTCCCGAAACGATCGCCCATGAATCAAAAGGAGCACTCTATTCCAAACCCCACGGCCTGCCCCACTTCGAGCGCCCATGGGGCAAATATCTCCTAACCGTCACCACCCGGGAACGCCACATTCTCCCCCCCCAAGCCCGTCAAATCACCCTCGCTGCGATCCAACATTTCCACGGGTCGCGCTACATCCTCTTCGCCGCGGTGGTCATGCCGGACCATTTTCATCTCCTCATCGAGCCGCAGCCCAAGGCGTTTGATGCCGGCGGCCACCCGATCTTCTGGGAGCTCGGCGACTTGATGCACTCCATCAAATCGTTCACCGCCAAGGAAATTAACAAAGCCGCGGGTGCCACGGGCCCCGTCTGGGAACGCGACTATCATGATCGCCTGATTCGTTCCGATTCTGATTTCGGCGAGAAATTCGATTACATCACCACCAATCCCCAGCGCTCCGGCCTCACCGGGGAGGGTCCCTATCCGTTTGTTTGGTCGCGGGGCTGGAGTGAGACCTCCCTCGCAGAGTTGCGGCTGGGGAGCGCCGGCGTCCCGCCGGCAGCTTCCGGCATCCTGCCGGAAGCATCGCAAGAAACCGCCGCAGGTGCCCTTGCAATAGCGACCGCACCTCCCCAAGGCGCGCTCCCCGGGCAAGCCGGCGCTGCGCAACATCTTCCAAGTCACGGGCGGGACGCCCATGACAGCCGGCGGGACGCCGGCGCTCCCCATCAACTCTCCGGCGACCTCGCCTTCGAGTTATATGACACCTTCGGCTTCCCGCTCGATCTAACCGAGCTGCTGTGTGCCGAGCGCGGCATCACGGTGGACCTGCCCCGCTTTGAGAAGCTCATGGAGCAACAACGCGAACGCGCCCGTGCCGCGCAGAAATCCACGGTGGTGCGTGCGCTGGACATCGCCACCGAGGCGAGCACCGAGTTTCTCGGCTTCGAGGCCGATGAGGTCCACGCCACCATCCTCGAAGTCCATCCGCAGGAGGACGCGTTGTTTGTCATCACCGACAAGACCCCCTTTTACGCCGAGATGGGTGGCCAGGCGGGCGACACCGGCAGCCTCGTGATCGGCGGCGCCGAAGTCCCCGTCACCGGCGTCCAACAAATCGGCAAGGCCCGCGCGCTCATCGTCTCTTCATCCGATCTCCAACATCCAACATCCAACATCGCCGCGGGCGGGCAGGTCGTCCTGCGGCTGGACAGCGCCCGCCGCCGCCCGATCGAGGCCCACCACACCGCCACCCACCTGCTGCATTGGGCGTTGCACGAGGTGGTCTCCAAGGATGCCGCGCAGCAAGGGTCGGCCGTCGATGAAAACCGCCTGCGCTTCGACTTCAACAGCGGCGCGGTCACCCCCGGGCAAGTCGCCGCCATGGAAGCAATGGTCAACGCGGCCATCCGGGCTGATGAGCCGGTGTCCTGGTCCGAGGTGGCGCATGCCTCGATCAAAGGCCGCCCCGACATCATGCAGTTCTTCGGCGACAAATACGGCGACACCGTGCGCGTCGTGCAGATCGGCGGCGCACCTAACCATCTTGACGGCTTTTCGATGGAACTCTGCGGCGGCACCCACGTCCGCCGCACCGGTGCGATCGGCCTGTTCAAGATCAAGAGCGAAGGCGCCATCGCCTCCGGCGTGCGCCGCATCGAGGCAGTCTGTGGCGAAGCCGCATGGAACCACCTCAACGAGATGGTCGAAAAATGGGACCACGATCTCAAGGCGGCCAGCGCCAAACTGCATGCCGCCAATGAAAAGCTCGCCGCCCTCGGTGAGGAACCGGTCACGGTCCACGAGTTCCCGCACATCATGGGTGCGATGTTGATCGAACGCGCCGATATCTCCCAGCTCAACGCCACCTTCGCCCACGGCCAGCGCACCCTCACCGAAACCAAGGAGGCCGCCATCGAGGCCGAAAAACGCCTCAAGAAAATCCAGGCATCGCAAGCCGCGCGGCTGGCCGATGAGGCGCTCGCCGAGCTCATCGCCATGGGCGAGCCGATCATCGCATCCTTCGAGGCCGACGCCTCGTTGCTGCAGGAACTCCAGAACGGCCTCAAAAAGAAAAACTTCGCCGGCCCCGCGCTGCTCATCGTCGATGACGGCGACAAACTCCACCTCGCCACCCACTGCGGCGCCACCGCCCTAACAAACGGACTCAAGGCCGGCGACCTGCTGCGCGATCTCGCCGCCCTCGCCGGCGGCAAGGGCGGCGGCAAACCCGACCAAGCCCGCGGCGCCGCGCCGGATCGCACGCAACTCGCGGCAATCAAGGCTGCCGCGATGGAATTCTTGAAACGATAATGGCGCTGGGGTGCCTATCGCAGGAGGCAGCCATAAGCTGGCAAAACGTTTTGAAATGCCTTGCCAAGGGCAAGGCTAACGAATTCAATGCGGTTGCAACCAGGCAAATCACCCATGTCCGCCCAACCTCATGCCCCGTGGACTCTCGAAGGCCGTGAGCCCTACGGGGAGGCGGACACCCGGGCGAAGTTGATCGACCCGCAGCTCTACGCGGCGCAGTGGACGGAAGAGCATATCCGGCGGGAGGAGACGGCGGGAGGCATTGAAGTCATTGAAGGGGAGGCGCGCCGGCAAGCGAAGGGCCGGGTGGATTACACCCTGCGGATCAAGGTCAGTGCCAGCACCCAGGCGGTGGCACTTGCCTACATCGAGGCAAAATCGGAGCTGAAAGATCCGTCCGAAGGTCTCCAACAGGGAATTGATTATGCGGCGGCGTCCAAGCGCTTCAATGTGCCGTTTGTGTTTGCCACCAACGGCCATGCCTTCATCGAGTATGACCATTTCACTGGGCAGGTCTCGCAGGTGAAGCCGATCGCTGATTTTCCAACGCCCGAGATGCTGCGCCAGCGGTATGAATTCGGCAAGGGCTTCTCACTCGACTCGGAGGCCGCGAAACCGTTGCTCATTCCCTATGCGGGCGGCGAGGCGGTTAGGCGCTACTATCAGGATGCGGCGATCCGGGCGGTGTTTGAAGCGCTGGCAGCGGGAAGAGAGCCCAGGAACCGCGCCTTGCTCTCGCTGGCGACGGGTGCCGGCAAGACCTTTATCGCGGTGAACCTGTTGAAGCGCATCTCCGATGCCGGCCTGCTGCGGAAAGCCTTGTTCGTCTGCGACCGCGACGAACTGCGCAGTCAGGCGCTTGCCGCGTTCAAGAACCTCTTCGGCTCCGACGTGGCGGAAGTCTATCAAACCGAGGACGGCAAGAACCACGCCCGCAACGCCCGCATCCACATCGCCACCTATCAGACTCTCGATGGGGATCGCGGCAAGGAGGCCCGCAACTTCTTCTTCAAGCACTACATCGACAAGAACCACTTCTCCCACATCGTCATCGACGAGTGCCACCGCTCGGCGTGGGGCGATTGGAAGTTCATCCTGGAAAACAATCCCGCTGCCGTGCAGGTCGGCCTCACCGCCACGCCGCGGCAGTTGATCATCGGCGAGAAAGCCAGTGCCGCCAGCCAGGATGAGGCGAAGTGGCGCGACAACGTGAAGCACTTCGGCGACGCGGTGTATGAATACACGCTCTCGCAGGGCATTGAGGACGGCTACCTCGCGCCGCCCGAGATTTTCACCTTTGATCTGTTTCACGAGCAGCAAACCGAGGCCGAACGCGCCCGCCGGGTCACCCGCGGTGAACTCTCCAACAAGAAACTCAAGAGTTCCGCCACCGGTGCCGCCATCACCGCTGCAAATCTCAAGGAGACCTACGGCCCTGGCGAGCTGGATGAACGCCTGTTGCTGCCGGAGCGGGTGCTGGCGCTCGCCAAGCATCTGTTGGATCAACTCATCGCCCACGGCGGCACGCCCGAGCAGAAGACCATCGTCTTCTGCGCCAGTGACCGTCATGCCGAGGCGATGAGCGAGCAGCTCGGCAATCTCTATCAAGATTGGTGTCTCGCCCACGGGCAGGATCCCAAAGCTTACTTCGCCTTCAAATGCACGGCCAAGTCCGGCGGCGCGGATCATGTGCCGGACTTGCGCGGCTCCGCCTCCTCGCACTTCATCGCCTGCACGGTGGATCTGCTCAGTACCGGCGTGGATGTGCCATGCCTGCAAAACATCGCCTTCATGCAATATATCGCCAGCCCCATCGTCTTCGCGCAGATGTTGGGGCGCGGCACCCGGCTCGATCCCGATAGCGGCAAGCTCATGTTCCGCGTGTTCGACTACACCGAGGCCACCCGGCTGCTAGGGCTGGATTTTCTCACCAAGTTCAAAGGCAGCAAGAAAAAACCCGGACCGACCCCGCCGCCTGCCGAGCCCCCCGCTATCGTCGAGGGCGTCACCATCCGCATCGAGCCCACCGGCCGCTATCTAACGGCCACGGTGGACGGTCGCCACGCCCGCGTCACCCTCGAACAATACCGCGAGCGCGTCGCCGAGCGCCTCATCGCCCAGGCAGGAAATCTAGCGGACTTTCGCGGGTTGTGGGTGCAGCCGTCCGAGCGCCGCCATCTCATCGACAGCATTGTGCGCGGCGGGTTCTCGCCGCGGGCGCTGCAAATGGCCGAGGAGGCCGCCGAATGCGACCTCTACGACGTGCTCGGCGAGGTCGGCTACGGCCTGGTCCGCCAAACCCGCTCCAACCGCGCCTTCGCCTTCACCTACAAACACAAGACGTGGCTGGATTCCATGCCCCCACCCACCGCCGCCACTGTCAAAGCCCTCGCCAGCCAGTTCGCCAAAGCCGGCACCGAGGCGCTCGAAACCCCGCATATCTTCAGCACCCCGGAAGTCATCAAGGCCGGCGGCATCCTCGCCCTGGAATTGTTCGGTGAGCCGGCGGTGTTGTTAGTAAACACCAAGGAAAGGTTGTTCGCGGCATGAAGGCGATTCTCGGTGATTACATAGCGGAAGCTGTCAATGGCTTCGCGTCTGGCGAACGGACTGAGGATGGCGTGATACAGTTGAGGATGAATAATGTTTCCTCAAAGGGCTCGATTGATTTGAGTCGTTCAATCCGCGTGCCGACCTCGGACAAACAGCGCCAGCGCTTTTTGCTCAAGCAGGGAGATGTGTTATTTAATCATACAAACAGCACGGAACTCGTTGGCAAGACGGCGTTGTTTGATGCTTACGATGAAGATGTGGTGTTCAGTAACCACTTCACACGCTTGCGCGTAAAGCCAGAAAAAGCCGATGCCACTTACCTGTCATTCTTCATCAATCACCTCTGGAATCGTGGTTACTTTCGGCAGCGCTGCCAAGTATGGGTAGGCCAAAGCGCGGTCCGATTTGAAGTCTTGGCAACAGCACCGGCAAAATTCCCTGATGTTTCCACTCAGCACCGCGTCGCCTTCCGCTTGAAGGAACAGATGTCTGCTGTAGAGCAAGCGCGTCAATCGGCCAACGACGCATCCAAAGCCATTCGTCCTTTGCTTGAGAAAACCATAGCCGACAGCTTCCGCTGTATCATACCCCTTTCGCTGGGACGTGATGAAGCTCCGGCTCCCAAAGGCTGGCGTTGGAAGTCGCTGGTCGAACTGGCTCGTCTTGCCACAGGCCACACGCCCAGCCGCCGCTGCCCCGAGTATTGGGCCGATGGCGACATTCCCTGGCTGGCGTTGCCCGATATTCGCGCTTTGGATTGCCACGTGGCCACCAAGACGAGTGAGATGACCAACGCGCTTGGCATCGCCAACTCCTCCGCGCGATTGCTGCCACCCGGCACCGTGGCGCTTTCCCGCACGGCATCCGTCGGATTCGTGACGCTGTTTGGCAAAGAGATGGCTACCAGTCAGGATTTCGTTAATTGGGTCTGCGGACCCGATCTTTACCCATCTTTCCTCATGTGGTTGCTCCGCGCGGCACGCGTCTTCATCAGGGGTGCGTCCACCGGTGCTGTGCATCAAACGGTTTACATGAACGTGGTCGAACGCTTCCGCGTCTGCCTCCCCAACATTGCTGAGCAGAAGAAAATCGCCGCCCGCTTGGACGAATCCTTCCGCCTCATCCAGCAACTCCAAGCCGCCCACGAAGCCCAACTCGCAGCCCTCGACCGCCTTCCCGGCGCCTACTTGCGGGAGGCGTTTGGTAATCTTCAATAAGACCATGAATCCTGAGCCCAGTCATCATCATTGGAGACCCACGAAGATCCGCTCTCTGGTACAGGCACTGCCGTCGGGATCGGAGGCATTGCAGGTGGAGACGGATGCCGGGCTGGCCTTTGCCAAGATGTTAGGCGGCAAGGAGGGCCCACACATCCTGGCCTGTGAGTTGGTGGGCACCCGCCTCGCCGCCCTGTTGGGGCTGCCGGTGTTTGATTGGGTGCTGCTGCCCTATTCCGGCCAACCGCCGCTGCGGCTCAAGTCTGGCAATCTGGCGCAGGCTGGCACCGCCTGGCTCACACGCAAGGTCAACGGGTTCGGCTGGGGCCGCGAGGAGAGCGATCTCAAATTCATCGCCAACCGGGCGGACATCGCCAAGCTTGTCCTGTTAGATCAATGGACGCGCAACTGCGACCGCTACCGGCCCAAGCCCCGGCTCCGGGTCAACGAAAACAATGTGTTTCTGAACCGGGAAGGTGCTCCCGAAGGTCGCTTCATTCTCATGGCAATGGATCACACCCACATTTTTACCTGCGGGGCCCCTCTGAGTCGTGATCTGGCCAAGATTGATGTTGTGAGGGATGCGACGGCCTTCGGCCTGTTCCCGGAGTTCGTGCCCGCCATTCAGCGGGCTGACGCCGTGGCGGCGGTCGAGGCGCTGGCCGCCGTCTCCGATGAGGCGATCCACGAGATCGTAACCTCCATCCCGGCGGACTGGGAGGTGGATGGCACCATCCAGGCGGCGATGGGAGATTTCTTGCGTCAGCGGCGTAACTGGTTGACAACTATTTTTGTTGCCCGGCTCTTCCCTCAGGAGGAACTTGATTTAGACTGATACCATCATGAACACACCTACCACTGGATATTACAGCTTGATCCAATACTGCCCGGACCGGATGCGTCTGGAGGCGGCGAACATCGGGGTGCTGCTCTTCTGCCCCGAACGGAACTACCTGCAAGCCCGGCTGGCACCGACCAACCGGCGGATCGACCGGTTTTTCGGCGCGGAGGCCGGCGATTTGAAGCAGATCAACGCCATGAAGAAGATCTTGGAACACCGGCTCAAAGCCGAGTCACAGGTGATCCAGGATGTGGGGGGCTTGCAGCGCTTCGCCGAACTGCTGGCGAACGAAATCGTCATCACCGAGCCCCGCGCCATGCTCGTCGAGGAGCCAGGGGTCGAGCTGGCCCAACTCTACGAACAACTGGTCGGTCAGTTCATCCGGCAAGAGCCCGCGCCGGAGCGTGTGCTGTTGGAAAAGCTGCGCCTGCATCTCGAAACTCCGCGGCTCAAGGTTCTGTTGAAGCGTGATGTCGTGGTGAAGGTGCCGGTTTTCGGCAACGAATTGAAATTTCCTTATGCCTATCAAAACGGCCGCCTGAATCTCGTGGAAGCTCACGAGTTCAACCAGCACAGGGAGCAGGACATCATCCGTGACGTGCTTACCAAAGCCGCCCAAGGCAATTTGATCTACAAGCACCCGGACCGTGAAACAGGTGAGCGGCAGCTCGTGGTCGTGGCGGCCTTCGGACGCGCCGCAGAGACACATCGCCAACAGGTCGAAACCGTGCTGCGCGATCACCATGTGCATTTCGTTCCAGACTCCGCGATTGAAGATTTGGAACGCCAGATCGCCGAGACAGCGCATTGAAAATCCCGGTTTTAGACACATTTATCCGGCGGGCTAAATTTAGTCAGCCGACTCAATGTAGCCCGCCGACTTACACCTACTAATCCTCCCGCCATGCCCAAACCCGCCAAACCCAAGCCCAAGACCACCACCCGCGCCGGCCTTGACAGCGCGATCTGGAGTGTGTGCGACATCCTGCGTCGATCCAACTGCGCGGGTGCCTTGCAATATGTGCCGGAGCTGACGTGGATTCTGTTTCTCCGCATCCTCGACGAGACCGAGGAAGTCGAGGCCACCAATGCGAAAGCGGTGGGCGCGGATTTCCGGCCGTCGTTGGCGAGCCCATATCGCTGGCGGGACTGGGCCGCACCGGGGGCGATCGAGCGCAAGCGCATGGTGGAATCCACCACCAATGCCTTTTACGATTTCGTGAACACGCAGCTCATCCCGCATCTCAAGGCGCTCAAAGCCCGGCCGAACGCGACGCCGCGCCAGAAGGTGATGAGCGAAATCATGTCCAGCGTGGACCGCACCCGCGTGGACACCCAGCGCAACCTGTTAGACGCGCTTGACAAGATCCACGAGATCAGCCTCGACACGGTCGATGACACGCACGTCTTTGCCCTGAGCCAGATTTACGAGGGGCTGTTGCTCAAGATGGGCGAGAAGGGCAATGACGGCGGACAGTTCTTCACGCCGCGGGAAGTAATCCGTGCCATCGTGCAAGCCGCGGCTCCGAAAGTGGGTGAGACAGTGTATGATCCCTGCTGCGGCACGGGCGGCTTCCTTGCACAGGCATACGAATACATGCGCGGTGGCTTGGGCGCGAACGCCACCGGCGATCAGATAGAAACGCTGAAACACCGGACATTTTATGGCCGCGAAAAGGAGAATCTCGTCTATCCAATCGCGCTGGCCAACCTGGTGCTCCACGGCATCGACGAGCCGCATCTCTGGCACGGCAACACGCTGACCCGCGAGGAAATTTACAGCGGTCTCTATCAGAACGCGCCGGGACAGTTTGACGTGATCCTGACCAATCCGCCCTTCGGCGGCAAGGAAGGCGAGGATGCCCAGACCCGCTTCGCCTACAAATCCCGCGCCACGGAAGTGCTCTTCCTCCAAGACGTGATGGAATCGCTAAAGCCCGGCGGCCGCTGCGCCATCGTGCTGCCCGAGGGCATTCTGTTCCAAACCAACCAGGACGCGTTTGTGAAAACCAAACGACGTTTGCTGGACACCTGCGATCTCTGGTGTGTGCTCAGCCTCCCCGGTGGCGTGTTCACCGCGACGGGTGCCGGCGTGAAGACCAACGTGCTGTTTTTCACCAAAGGCAGACCGACCCACAAGATCTGGTATTTCGACCTGTCCGACGTGAAGGTGGCCAAGAAGACGCCCTTTACGCGCCCGCAACTCGCCGGGTTCTTCGAGCTTCTACCTACCCGCGCGGACAGCGACCGCAGCTGGACAATCAACATCGCCGCCCGGCGCAGAAAGGCAAAAGCAGAAGCCGACGCCCTCCGGGCCACGGCCAATGAACCGAAATCACGCCTCAAGAAACATCGGGAAGCGCTCGATAAACTCAAGAAGGCCAAGGCCAAGCCCGAGAAGCAGGAACCGGTGAAGCAGCTCATCAAGGAATGTGAGCGTGAAATCCGCGCGATCCGGGCCGGCGTCTCGCCATTCTCGTTGCTGAGCACGCGGCTGGATCGGGCGGTGGTCCATGCGCTGCGGACGCGCTGGACACAGGTGCGGCGCTGTTTGGGCATTCGGGGCCGCTGGCGGTAAAAGCCGTCG
>CAIZNN010000142.1 GCA_903934285.1 Akkermansiaceae bacterium
ACACCTTGTTCTTCTAACCAACGATTGTTCAGCGCGATTCGCACAAGTTCATTCTGACTCATCCGCCAATAGCCTTTGCGGCTCCGTGTCGCCATGTGCACCTTGTTGGGGTTGACCCCCAACGCGAGCAGATTCCGGCGGAGCGTGCGTGGCTGCTTCCATTGTTTCCAGAACCGGAGCGCAGCGAAGATAGCCAGCCATAGGCTGCCCGCAGGGCGGGCGCAGCCCGGCAAATACAACCTCACCCGCCGCCTGACCCATTGTGACAAGTCCAACACTTCCGTATAGGTGGAGCTGAGCTTGTAGTAGTTGAGCCAACCGCGGACATACAAGCGCAGTTCGTCGATGACGGTGCGCCCATGATGCCCCCGGTTGCGGCTGGTGATTTCACGGACCTGCTCCTTGAAGCGGTGTTGCGCCTTGTCCGTCCACACCAGTTTGCCTTTGTTGCCGAGCGAGTTGGCTTCAGATGGTAGTTTCTTCATTTTCATGTTCTGGCATTCCTACAGGGGACTTCAACCCCATTTACAACGTGCCCATGCTGGGCACATGTGGGCGGCGGCGTGAACGTCGGATAGAACGGGCGGTTTAAAGATCGGATGGTTAGATACGGTTAGATCGGGCGTTGGCCAGGGGCTGACGGATTAGCTTTCGATGCGGTCTTTCATGCGGTAGCTTGGGCCTTCGATCACGACGGTTTCGCCGTGATGCAGGAGGCGGTCGAGTACGGCAGAGGTGATGGTGGAGTCGCCGTTGAAGATGGTGGGCCACTGGTTGAAGGCTTTGTTGGTGGTCAGGACGATGGAGCCGTGTTCGTAGCGGGCGCTGATGACTTGGAAGAGCAGATCGGCCCCGCGCTGGTCGATGGGCAGGTAGCCGATCTCGTCTAGCAGGAGGAGCGACGGAGATGTGTATTTGCGCAACTCGGCTTTGAGGGTGCCTTTGGTCTGTGCGGCGTGAAGGGTGTTGATGACGTCGATGGCGTTGGCGAAGAGAACGCTCATGCCCTGCTGGCAGGCGGCATAACCCAGGGCGCTGGCGAGATGGGTTTTGCCAAGACCGACGAGGCCGAGGAAGATGACGTTGGCTTTATCGTGAACGAACTGGAGCCGGAAGAGGTCCTGGACTTGGAGCCGGTTGATTTTTTTCGGCCAGTCCCAGCGGAAGGAGTCGAGGGTCTTGATGACTGGAAAGCGTGCGGCCTGGATGCGCCGGGCGACTGCTCGGTCGTCGCGCAGGGCCGCCTCGCCCTCGATGAGTTGTTGCAGGTAGGCGAGATGGGTGATGGAGTTTTTCGCGGCGGTGGCGGCCACGGGCTGGCACTGCTCCTTGAGGAAGGGCAGGCGCAGGGAGTCGAGGCGGGAGTTGAGGATGTCAATGTCGGGGTCGGTTTTCATGGTTTGTCAGGTTGGTCGTAAAGGGAGAGGTCGGCGGGTGGCAATTCGATTTCGAGGAGGTCGGCGCGGCGGGTGAGATGCAGGGGGCCGGGAACCGGGGTGTGGCGCTCGCGCTGTTGGAGGATGTTTTCGATGTATTGGCTGGAGAACGCCTGACACGCGATGGCGTCGTCCATGGCGAGGGCGACCTTTTCCGGGCCGTAGATGTCGGTTAGGGCGACGATTCGGTTGACATGGGCACGTGCCTGGAGGCTGCGTGTGGCGAGTTGTTGATAGTAGTATTCGGATTGCGGGCTGAGGGCATAAAATGTTAGCAGCCATTTGGCGTCGCGAGCGCGGCGGCGCTGGTCGAGGATGTCCTTGACGTGATCGGGGTTTTCGAAGTCGCGGTGGCGCTCGTAACAGCGCGGGTGGGAGGCGACGAGGTTGTGTGCGTGATAGAGACAGAGGCGATCGGCAAAGGCCTTGAGGGTGATGCTCTGCGACGCGTAGAGGGAAGGCACTGAGTAACGGTTGGTGTCCAGCACGACACGGCAGCGGGCGGTGACTCTAACGTCACGCGTGACGGAGGTGTCGGCGGCTACCGGCGGCAGCGGATGCAGGGCGGGCTTTTCGATGAGGAAGAGTTCGGCGGGTTGTCGGTGGGTTTCGCCGTGCTTGCGCACGTTGGCGATTGCGTCCATCCAGTGGCGTGCCGCCGTGTTCATGGCACTGATGGAGTTTGGCAACTCCAGTCCGGCGAGGAGGTTTTTTTTCACATAACCGACGGCGTTCTCGACCCGGCCCTTCTCGTTGGCTTTGCGCACATTGCAGGCGCGGGGCTCGAAGCCGTAATGGGCTGCGAAGTCCAGATAGCGCGGATTGAAGACGGCGCGTTCGCCAAATCGATGACTCAGCACCCCGGTCTTAAGGTTGTCTATCAGGATGACGCCGGGGGTGCCGCCAAAGAACTCCAGGGCATTGTGGTGGCAGGCGAGGAAGTGTTCGGTGGCCTCGCCGCAGGTGAACTCCACATAGGCCATGCGGCTGTGGCAGAGAACCATGACGAAGAAGGAGAGGCGGCGGCGCGTGTTGCCCAGCGCGATGGTGCCGGCGCAGCCCCAGTCCACCTGGGCGGCCTCGCCGGGGGCGAAGGCCAGGCTGAGGAAGGCGGGATGGCGCAGCGGGCGCACGGCACGCACGTAGGTCTTGACGATGCTGAAGCCGCCGGTGTAGCCCTCATCGGCGCACAGACGCTGATAGATCTGGGTGGCAGTGTAAGCGTGGCGCTCGAGCCAGCGGGTGATGGCCGGTTTGAAGGGGTCGAGCTTGCTGGGGCGCTTGGAGTTGCGGCGACGCGGGAAAGTGGTGGCCTTCGCGTATTTGGCCACCGTTTCCGGATCAATGCCAAGTTCGGCGCCGATTTGATTCATGCTCAGACCCCGCTGCTGATGGAGGAGGCGGATCTGGCAGTAGGTTTCGTAGTCGATCATTGCGGCACCCCCATCATGGCGCGGAGGATTTCGCCGACGGAGCGCACGTCACCGATGCGTGGCTCCGGCGCCGCTGCGGGCGCGGCCGCGGCCTTGGGTTCCAGGCTCAATACCTGATATAACGGGCACCGGTAGGCGATGAGTCCGGCCGCGGCCAATTCGGTGCGGGCCGCCCGCAGTTCACTGCCGGAGCAGGTGAGCAGAGCCCCGGTGCTGGTGTCGGAGTAGTAACTGAGGCCCTCGGCGTCGGCCACCGTGCAGAGGAACAGATACAGCGCCAGCGCCCGGGGCGATGGACCCTGGATATGCCGGTTGCGAATCAGACGTTGATCGATCCAGCTAAACTGGCGGGGCACGTGCCGCAAGCGTTCGGGGCACGGGAGTGTTTTCGTTTTCATGGCATGGAAAAGCGGGACTCCCGGGCGTCATGCGCAGGATGTCCTCGCCGCGAGTCACAAACTGCTGGGCACTCGTGGCGATGTCATCTTGTTGCCCATGCCCGGTCATAATGGAGATAAGTCCCACAAACAGAGCGGGTTGCCAAAAACAGACATCTTGTAGCCCGGGCGGCGGCGGCAGAGTCGTAACAACCTCTATTGCAGCCTCTTGTGGCTTTAAGACATCTTGTTGCACACTTTCGGGCGCAGAGGTCTTCTTGCGCCGGTAGTTGGGATTGGCTAGACGCCACACCCTGACCCGCTCGGTGTTTACGGCCCCGCTGAAGTACGTTTTGTTCCCCGGCTTGCCTGTCCAGCGGCGCTGGCTGTCCGCCTTCGAGGCGCGTTGGCAGACCGGCTTGCGGCAGTAGCGCTGATGCCACCGGTTGCGGGGGTCGGCAACGAATTCCTCATTGCATTGGAGGCACTTAGGACTGGTTGGGGTTCGCATCGGCGGACACGGAATAAGCCGCCAACCCCGCCAGCGCCAGCACCCCGGCAACGAAGAAAATCCCACCCCCGCCCCCCAGGAAGAAGACCCAAAAGAAGACGCAGGAAGAAGAGTTTCGTTAGAAGCTCTTGAAGAAGATCCAGCCAGGGCAGCATCCGATGTTCACACCGCCGGATCTATCGGACTACCAAACCGCCGCTGATAGGCACACACAAGGCATGGCTGGACAACCGGCGTAAACACCTCGAAATCATGACAAATTCCTTTCAATTTCCGCCGGTGCCAGCATATTGACGTTCTGCGAGAGGGGCGCCGGACAAGCGGCGTCCCTACCTCAAAGGCCGAAGCAAGGAATTGAAAATACCGCTTTCCAAATGACCCGTTTGTGCTACAATGGTGCCATGAAGGAGGCAATTGTGCGAGCGAGAGTGGATTCCAAGCTGAAATCCGATGCGGAAGCGGTCTTCGGTGCCTTGGGCATCAACACGACCGAGGCGATCCGAATGTTCCTAAGTCAGGTGAGATTGCGGCGCGGGCTGCCGTTCATTGTGGGGATTCCTGACAACGGCGACTTGTTGCTGCCGACGCAAATGAGACAGGATGCCATCAATTCCCTTTATGAAGACTAAGCCTGGTGAAGTATACCGGGTGGATCTTGGGATGGGAGGGAAGGTCCGGATGATGGTGGTGGGTTCCCGCGCGGATACTGCTGCGCCGAGGGCATTGTCGATTTGCGCTCCGATCACGACGGCTAACAGAGGATCCGCATACGAGGTGGAGTTGCCTTCCCGGCCGTTTCTGCGCGAGCGCAGTTACGCCAACATCCAGGGCCTTCAAGCGATTCAACACCATGAACTCCAAGGCCCGATCGGCATATTTCATGGCAAGATAATGGAACAGATTCGTGAAGCAATTGCCTACACCTTCGACATCACCCCTCCTGGCGAACAAGGCGGTGGTGGCAAGCGCGAGTAGCTCCGCAGTTTCTTTTCGTCCTTGAGCCCATGACGCCGCGCAGCCACACCTTGACGTTCGGCAGAAGACCCAAATGAATACCTATCGCACAATAGTTCTATCCTTCCTTCTGGTCTCAATCTCTCCTGCGGAAGACCTGTTCAAGGCCGTGAGAATCAGCCCAGCAGTGTGGGAGGTCATCTTCCCAGATAAAATACGTCCATACGGTGGTCGTTATCTTGTGAAGATTGATGATACCGCCAGGGGAATCTCAGGCTTCGGGCAGCTTTTGATACTCAATACATCCGAGGTCCTTCACCTAACCGAGAGGCACTCAGGCATGGATATTAGGCCAGC
>CAIZNN010000143.1 GCA_903934285.1 Akkermansiaceae bacterium
CTCACCCCGGAACAACAAGCCCTCATTCTCAAACACCAAGCCTAACACCCCGTCATGTCCAACACCCTCACCAACGTCAAAGACATCAAGGTCGCGCAGAAGGCGCTTACGCCCTTCACCGCGAATCTGATGCCTGTCACATCGTTCTCCACCAACTTCGGCCCGCAACCCTCCGACAAGGGCGACACCGTGCGCGTGCCCTTGATCGGTGCGCCGTCCGGGTCCAGCGACTTCGCCGGTGACTACACGTCCAATTCGGACTCCACCGTCACCACGATGCCCGTCACACTGAACCGCCACAAGTTCAAGACGGTTCACGTCACCGCCCGCGAGGCATCCGAGACCGCCATGGATCTGCTCGACACCTTGGTGGCCACCGCCGCCCAACAACTCGCCCAGGACGTGTTGCTGGACATCATGACGGTCATCACCCTGGCCAACTTCGGCACCCCTGGCATCGCAGCGCTGGCAGCCACTTCCTTCGATTACAAGAAGGTGCTGGGTCTGCGCGAAGCCTGCGGTGCGGTCAAGATGCCAGCGTCGCCGCGTTCACTGGTGCTCGATGCCGGTTATGTGAATGCCACCTCCGACAAGGCGGGTTCGCTGCTCACCTTCAAGGCACCGTCCACATCAACGACCGTCACCGCCGCCAGTGCCTCAAATCAGGCCGTGGTGAACTGCGTGCCATAAACCGGGGCGGCTGCTAACGACGTGGTTGTGCTGTTCTCCTCGGTCACTGGAACCGGCATTCGTGGCGTGGTTACCTCGGTGCAAGCCGGGGTGTCCATCACGCTCACGGCCAACCTCGGCCTGGCCCTCGCTCCCGGCGACAAGGTTCACCTGATGGCCGCCGCCGCGCAGATCCCGGTTGGCGCCGCCACCAAGGAGGCCAACGCACCAACCGTGTTTGTTGTGCATGAAGGCCCGGCCCTGATCGAACTGGACGGCACGTCGGCCTGCCGCATCAACCTGGTGGTGGGCGAGTATTCCTGAGTTTCCCGGTATGGTCTGCGGGGTTCATGGGCACCCTCTCTGGGCAACCGGAGGGGGTGCTTCATTTTGACAACATCACACCGGCATGGGACTTGAATCAGACATTCTAACCGATTTCCGCCAGCTTCTCACCGAACATGGCGTGAGTGCGCGATGGCAGGGGATCGACCTGTTGGTTCTGATCAGCCGGGTGAAGCGTGAACAGCAAATGGAGATGGGAGGATTCGTTGAATCTCCCGAACTCAGCTTGCGGGTGCCCAAGGCGGCGTTTCCCGCCACGCTCCCGAAATTTGGCGAGCGCATCGAGGTGGAGGAAATAGGATTCCTACATCGCCAAGATCCAGAAGCGGGTCGGCTTCGCCAAGGGGTCGTGGATCAACGCGGCCAAGGCCATTGGCGGGAAAGTCCGCGGCGCCGCGCAATGGGTGACCCGGCACAAGCAGGCGCCGGGAACCGCCACGATCAAAACCGGCGACAAGCCATCCGTCACGTTGGTCAACAATCTCGAC
>CAIZNN010000144.1 GCA_903934285.1 Akkermansiaceae bacterium
AGGCTATCAACCCTCAGTGACACTGGTGCAGACTGTCATCGAAAACAAGATGACGGACGACGCCAGACGCGACCGGAATTACTACTTCCGGGTGCGGAGCAAGCTCGACGAAGACGGCAACATCATCAGCGCCAACTACGGAAAAATCTACGGCGACTTCATGAGCTTTATCTATTACTTCAATCCCACGCCGAACGACCGGAATGTCGAGTTCGACCCCAGTCGCAATCTGCTCAAGATTGAGGGCGTGTATCGAGGGGTTCTGATTCCGTAAATGCATTCGAGGAATCCACGTTCCGCGCCGCCGCCCGTGAGATCGCCTTCGAGCGGCGCTAGGCGAGTGCGGAGGGGGGACACTCTTGTCCCCCAGGCCATCCGGGCGCCGCAGCTGGCGCGCATGCCTAACGGGGGCCGGCGGCAATTCGCACCGCGCTGTGGACCCGCCGGCTCAAGCCGGCGCCTCCATAAATCTCGGCGGCACGGCGCCTCCCGCCCCCAAGTGCAGTGTCCAAACAGCGCCACAACGCCCGCGCGGCGTGCCTCGCGCCACCCCGCTGCTGGAAATTACAGCAAGCGCAACCATTCTCTTGCCATGGCGGCAAGCAACGCCTAGCCTGACGCCGCCGTGCCGACACCTGCCATTTTAGCCCTTGAAGACGGACGTTGTTTTACAGGAACAGCCTTCGGAGCGAGCGGATCCACCACTGGGGAAATCTGCTTCAACACCTCCATGACCGGATACCAGGAGGTCATCACCGACCCGTCATACCGCGGCCAGATCGTCGCCATGACCTACCCGCAGATCGGCAATTACGGGATCAACCCGGAGGACGCCGAATCCGCCGCGCCACACATCCGCGCCTTTGTCATCGGCGAACTCTGCGAGGTGCCGTCAAACTGGCGCGCCACCCAACCGCTCGCCGAGTACCTGGCCAGCCACCGGATTTTGGGCATCGAAGGGATCGACACCCGCGCGCTGACCAAGCACCTGCGCTCCCTCGGGGCGATGCGCGCCTGCGTGAGCACCGAACTTGACCGCGAGGCGGCGATTGCCGCGGCGCAAGCGGCCCCATCCATGGCGGGAATGGACTACGTGCACGAAGTATCGACCCCGGTCGGCTACCATTGGGCAGAGGAAAGCCGGCGCTGGCGCCTGCCCAACCAGTCCACCGGCGAAACCACCCACTACGGCGAGCTGCCGCCGCTGCGCCACCGCATCGTCGCCTACGATTTCGGCCTGAAATTCAACATTCTGCGGCGGCTGCGGCAGGCCGGCTTTGCGGTGGAGGTGGTCAATGCGCGGGCCACCGCCGCGGAGGTGTTGGCGAAACATCCCGACGGGGTGTTTCTCTCCAACGGCCCCGGCGATCCCGCCGCGCTGGGCTACATCCACCAGGAAATCCGCCACTTGCTCGGCCACCTGCCCATCTTCGGCATCTGTCTGGGCAACCAAATCCTCGCCCACGCGTTCGGCGGCAAGACCTTCAAACTCAAGTTCGGCCACCGCGGCGGCAACCAACCGGTCAAGGACCTCCGCAGCGGCAAGGTCGCCATCACCTCCCAAAACCACGGCTTCGCCGTCGATCCCGACTCGTTGCCGCCGGAAATCGAGGTCACCCACATCAACCTCAACGATGGCACCGTCGAAGGCATGCGCCACCGCGAGCTGCCCGTCTTCAGCGTCCAGTACCATCCCGAAGCCGCTCCCGGCCCGCACGATGCGTCGTACTTCTTCAACGAGTTCGCGGCGCTAATTCAAACGCAAAGTAGAATTCAATCATGAACACCATCATCACCGGTCTCCAGTGGGGAGACGAAGGCAAAGGCAAAATCGTCGATTACCTAACGGAATCGGCGGACGTTGTCATCCGCAGCCAGGGCGGCAACAACGCCGGCCACACCGTCATCACCAACGGCACCAAATACATCCTCCACCTGCTGCCCTCCGGCGTGCTGTGGGATGGCAAAATCAACGTCATCGGCAACGGCGTGGTCATCGACCCGGTGGGCCTGGTCGAGGAAATCCAACGGATCGAGGCGCAGGGGGTCGCCATCACCCCGGACAAGCTGCTTATTTCCGACCGCGCCCACATCGTGTTGCCGATCCACAAGGAACTCGACGGCGCCCGCGAAATCGCCCTCGGCCCGCACAAAATCGGCACCACCAAACGCGGCATCGGCCCCGCCTATGCCGACAAAATCAACCGCTGCGGCTTGCGGGTGGCGGATTTTGCCGACACCGCCTACGTCACCGCGCGCATCACGCTGCGGGTGGCCGAGGCTAACGAGATTTTCGCCCGCTACGGCATGCCGACCTTTGAGGCCGCGGCGATTTGCGCCGAGGTGTTAGCCGCGTTCGAGCGCCTGCGGCCGCATGTTTCCAACACCATCGCCGTGCTCCACGCGGCCTGGAAGGCCGATCAATCCCTGCTCTTTGAAGGCGCCCAAGGCACCTTGCTCGATGTGGATTTCGGCACCTATCCGTTTGTCACCTCGTCCAACACCACCGCCGGCGGCGCCTGCACCGGCTCCGGCCTGCCGCCCATGGCCATCCAGCGCGTCATCGGCGTGTGCAAAGCTTACACCACCCGCGTCGGCTCCGGCCCGTTCCCCACCGCCGATGCCGGGCTCTCCGACTACCTCCACGGGCTGGGCCGCGAATTCGGCGCCACCACCGGCCGCCCGCGCTCGTGCGGCTGGCTCGACACCGTGTTGCTGCGCTTCGCCTGCATGGTCAATGGCGTCACCGACCTCGCCGTCACCAACCTCGATGGCCTCGATGCCTACCATACCCTGGAAATTTGCACCGGCTACTCCATCGACGGCACCCTCCACACCCTGCCGCCCGCCGCGCGCGACGCCTGGGACCGCGCCGTGCCGGTCTATGAGCAATTGCCCGGCTGGAATTGCGACACCACCGCCTGCACCACTTACCGCGAGCTCCCAGCCCAGGCGCAAGCCTATCTGGCCCGCCTCGCCGATCTTTGTGGCGCCCCCATCGCATTTGTCGGCGTCGGCCCGGATCGCGCCCAGACCATCGCCTTCTAACATACCCGGGGGCCGCCCCGCCTTTTTGGATTAACCGCGCATTTATTTTTCACCCGCCCAGGCACCACTTCAGCGCGTCCTGCCCCCCATCACTGCCGTGAGCCCCCATTGCCTTGCCCAACCCATTCAACCGCCAAGCGCCGTGAGCAAATTCCCAGCCATTCCGCGTCACATTGCCGTCATCATGGATGGCAATGGCCGCTGGGCCGAGGAGCGGGGGCTGCCGCGCCGTGAAGGCCACCGCGCCGGGGCCGAATCCGTCCGCGAAATCATGGAGGGGTGCAAGGAACTCGGCGTCGAATACCTCACCCTCTTCGCGTTTTCCTCGGAGAATTGGAACCGCCCGGCAGCTGAAGTGCATGCCCTCATGGGCCTGCTCGACCGTTTTCTGCGCGAGAAAGCCAAGGAACTCGACACCCAGAACGTGCGCCTGCTCGCCATCGGCCAACTCGAGCGGCTGCCGTCCAAGACGCGCGCGCTGTTGGATTCGATCATCGCCCGCACCGCCAGCCACAGTGCCATGACCATGGTGTTGGCGCTGTCCTACGGCGCGCGCGAGGAAATCGTTGCCGCCGCCCGCTCGCTCGCCGCCGACGTCGCGGCCGGCACCCTGGCACCCGCAGCGATCGATGCGGAGCTATTTTCCTCGCGGCTGCAAACCACCGGCATCCCCGATCCCGACCTGCTCATCCGCACGTCCGGGGAAATGCGCATCTCCAATTTCCTGCTCTGGCAAATCAGTTACGCCGAAATCATCATCGTCAAAAAAAATTGGCCGGACTTCCGGCAAGGCGACCTGTTTGAAGCGGTGGGTGAATACCAACACCGCCACCGCCGCTACGGCGCGCTGTGAGCCCCTGCGACGAATTGTTGCAAGCTGGGTTTGTAATTTCCGATTGAGTCGCTAAGATTGCCGCTGTGAGCGATTCCGAAAACGATTCAATGCGCGGGCTTTTGTCAGAATTTGCGCTTGGTCCGGCGTGGGCCCGCGCCGGCAGCAGTCCGCAAACCCTGAAACCCAGAGCCACCCCCGATGCCAGAACCAGCGAGCGCGAACCCCGGCGTGGCGAGCAGGAGCGGGGGTTTCGCGAGCGCGATGAGCGCCGACCCAGCCCGGGGCGCAGGGATAGCTACGCCGAACGGCGCGGCGCGCCGCCGCAAGCGGAGGAATCCGGGCCGGCGGAAGGCGTGCGCGTGTCCTTGAATCCGGACCCGCAAGCCATTCATTTGATTGGCCGTGAAGTCCACCAAGTGGCCAGGGTCTACCCATTGTTCGAGATTGCGCGGATTCTGCTCGCCGAGCGCGGGCGCTGCCGCGCGCTGTTTGAGATTGAGGCCAACCACCCGCCGCTTTTCCGCGGCAAGCTGGATGAATCGCTGTTTCTGACGCGGGATGAAGCGATCCGGCACCTGTGGCACTCCGAGTTGAGCCAGCAATTGATCGAAGAGGAAACCATCGAAGTGGCGCCGCCGGCGGGACGCTTTCAAGCCGTGGCCCGCTGCGGGCTGTCCGGCGTCTGGCTGGGCCCGCCCAACCACCATTCCTATCAAACCAACCTGCGGCGCTTGCACCGCGAGCGTTTTGCCAACATGCCCTTTGAGGTTTATGCCTCCAAGGTGCGCACCGAACGCAGCGAGGAAGCGGTCAATGCCTGGCTCGAGACGATGAAACAAAAGGTCCGCTGGCGCATCAAGGGCGAGGACGACACCGCATGGATCGATGATCGCGCCGAAGCGGAACGGGCGGTGGCTACCCGCTGCTTCGAGGCGGTCTATGCCGAAGTGCGGAGCACGGAAATTTCCGGGGCCATCCTCCCTAACAACATCTCGCCCGCTCTGCTCACCTCGCTGCGCATCGTCGGCAGCCATGCCCGCCAACACCCGGCCATCCTCATCCCCGCCGTCTGCCGCGCCCTCGAAGCCGAACACTTGCCGGTTTTCAAACGCTCCGGCAAACTCCACACCGGCCCGGCCCGGCCCCACGCACTGGACCCGGATGTCATCCTCGCCGCGCGCCCGGCCGCCATGGTCGAATGGATTCGCAGCAACCAACCGGCCAAGCTCGCCGGCCTCTGGCAGGCCGTCCTGCCCGAGGGCATCACCGAGCCCACCCCGGAGTATGCGGCGGATTTGTTCTGGCTGCTGCACCAAGGTCACGTCCTCCTCTACGCCGACGACAAACTCGCCATGCAGGAACCCCGCGAGGCCACCCCACCCAAAAAAGTCAAACAACCCAAACCCCCGAAATCCCAGCCTGCAGAACAACCCACGGACGAAGCTGCCACGGACGAAGCTGCCACGGACGAAGCTGCCACGGACGAAGCTGCCACGGACGAAACTGCCACGGACGAAACTGCCACGGACGAAGCTGCCACGGACGAAGCTGCCACGGACGAAGCTGCCACGGACGAAGCTGCCACGATTGAGGAAGCCACGATTGAGGAGGCCGCTGTTGAGGAGGCCGCTGTTGAGGAGCCTGCAATTGAGGAACCCGTGATTGAGGAGCCCGTGATTGAGGAACCCGTGATTGAGGAGCCCGTGATTGAGGAGCCCGTGATTGAGGAACCCGTGATTGAGGAGCCCGTGATTGAGGAACCCGTGATTGAGGAACCCGTGATTGAGGAACCCGTGATTGAGGAGCCCGTGATTGACGAGACCGCAATTGAGGAACCCGCTGTTGAGGAGCCCGTGATTGAGGAACCCGTGATTGAGGAACCCGTGATTGAGGAACCCGTGATTGAGGAGCCCGTGATTGGGGAAGTTGTGGTTTCCGAGCCGCAAGGTGCTGCCGTAGAGGACCGCTGCGCGGAGAGCCCTGCGGAAGCTGCAGCACCGGTGCCCGCGGCCCCGCCGGTGCCCGAATCGGTGGACAACTCCAGCACCCAACCCCAGGTGGCTGGCGCGCCAGACGAACCGAAATCCACGCAACCTTGAAAATATCATTTTTTTCGGAGGAATTCCCGGGCGAATGGTTGACGCGGTGGCCGTCTTATGGTTGAACTCTTGCCGACGCATGTCTCTTGGAACGGTGGCTGAGTGGTCGAAAGCACTCCCTTGCTAAGGGAACGTAGTGGTAACGCTACCGAGGGTTCGAATCCCTCCCGTTCCGCTTGGCTTCCAAGCAAGAGGCGCACAGCCAGCTTGGCCGTGCTTATCTGCCACACGGGCACCCCACCCAATGCTGTTTACTTGGCACTTGCCCCACCCAATGGGAGCGAAGACGCGACGATGCCGGGCAGGGACGCAGCTCCGGGGCGTCCGGTGGGGACGAGGCCGCAGTTCTGTGCTGCACAGCATCACCCGCCCGCCGCGGCAACCGCGCTCAGGGTGCCGGTTTGGTGGCGGGCGGCCACGGGCGGATTTCGAAAGTCACCGGGGCATCTACGGCAGGCAGGCGTTTGGTGACAGGTAACCACACTTCATCGTTATCCCGGTTGGCACCCGGACAATTGAAAATCGCTCCTTGATCGATTTGGATGGCGATGAGATCGCCGGTTTGCTCGGCCAAAAAGCGCCCTTCATAAACGACCGAGCCGCTGTAAATCCACGGGCCGGGCGGCATCGGCCGATTCTTCGGCTGCCTGGCGATCAACTCGTTGATGCTGGCGGATTGCTCCTGTTGCTCACCTTGCCAAATCATCCGCAACTCAACCCGGGCGGCGGCTTTGGTCTTGGCGTCAACCACCGGATAGCGTCCGCTGGGAGACCCGTCTTCGTTGCGCAACGAGAACAACTCGGGCGAATCCTGATAGCGCAACAACTTGAGCACGATGTTGAGGTGAGTCGCGTTGATCGTGGTGCGCAACAACGCTTCGTGGACCTTGCCTTTGCCGGTCACCAACACATATTCTAACAAACCATCGCGCATGTTGATGACCGCCGGGAATCGAATCACCCGGGTCTGCTTGCTGAACTCGACGTCGCCGATTTTGAAGCGGTCGGCGTCGAGCTGGACCAACGCGGGTTTCGCTTTGGCCGGGTCGGTCTCCGCAGCGCCCGGCACCCCAGGCGCAGCTGGCTCGGCCGGTACGACTGGCGCCCCCGGCGCCCCCGGCGCGACTGGTACGACCGGCGCCCCCGGCCCCCCCGGTACGACTGGCGCCTTCGCTGCAGCAGGCGTGGCCGGTGCGGCTGGGGCAGGCGGTGCGGCAGCCGCGACGGGAAGAACAAGGCAGAGGGTGAGGCAGCGCAGCAGAGGAGTCATCGCCGGAGTGTCGGATGAATTCGACCTCATGTCAAAACCACTTCTCGGGTGCCCAGGGGCGGCAGCCGCACGGCGCCAGCGTCATGCCGCCATCAGGGCTCATTTCAATCAGCCATCTGTGATTCATTGCTCCCGCTCCACGCCTTCACCTCCAGGTCCCCGTCACCGGCCCGAGGGCGCGACAAGGTCTGCCAAGGCACCGTCGAGATCGGGAAACTTGAAGTGAAAGCCATCCTCGACCAACGCCTCCGGCACCGCCCGCTGGCTGTCCATCAGGGCGGCGCCAAAGCCGCCCAGCGCGAGCTTGAGCGCGCATGCGGGTACCGGCAGCAGCGCGGGACGATGCAACGCCGCCGCCAACATGCGGGTGAACTCGGCATTGCGCTCGGGGCTTGGCGCAGTGCCATTGACCGCACCCTGCAAACTCGCGGACACCACCGCATGCACCAAGGCTGCGCGCACATCGTCGAGATGAATCCATGCCATCCATTGCCGGCCGCTGCCCAAGCGGCCGCCCAGCCCGCACCGGAACACCCGCCGCAACCGCTCAAACGCCAACCCGCCACGCCCTAACACAACCCCCAGCCGCAGCCGCACCACCCGCACCCCGAGCGCCTCGGCTTCCACCGCCGCGGCTTCCCATGCGCGGCACAAGTCGGCCAGATAACCACTCCCCGGCGCCGCCGATTCAGTTAGAAAAGACTCCCCGCCGTCGCCGTAATAGCCCACGGCCGAAGCATTGACCAGCACTGCGGGACGTGCCGCGGCCGGCAAGCGGCGGATCGCCTCCACCACTGCCTCGGTCAGACCGACGCGGCTGGCATGCAAGCGCCGGCGGGCGGGCGCACCCCAGCGTTGGGCGACCGACTCGCCCGCCAGGTTGATCACCGCGCGGTGCCCGGAAAAATCCAGGGCAGCTGGCGATTGCCAGCGCGCGATGCCGGGCATCGCGCCGGTGCCCGCGCGGCTCACCCCGGTGACGGAGAGCCCCTGGGCGGCGAGCAAGGCAGGCAAGCCACGCCCGACAAAACCCGTCACTCCAAGAATGGCTGTGCGATCTCCGCTGTGCATGATGCGTCCACTATCCGCCCGAAATCCATCGCAAGCAAGCCCGCCGCCCACTCTCACACAAAAAGATCGCCGCGGCTTGTGCCGCGGTATCGGGCCGCGCCGCCGGAGAGTCGTGGACCCGGGCAGGCGGTTGCCTGGCCGCGCCGCGATGGCGGCTTGTTGAACAATCCCCGGGTGGAGGCGACTCAGCTTGCCCGACATGGCCGCCTTGGCTGGCACCCGCCCGGCCCGCCACCCGCCCGCCACTCCGTCCGCTAGAACGAAAAACCCGCGGTTTCGATCAATTTGTGATGGCATGCCGGGCGCTGCCGCGTCAGACTCGACGCGCCATGGCTAACAAAAATCACAGTGTATTCTCCAGCTTCCCGAAAATCGGCATCCGTCCTGCCATCGATGGCCGCTACGGCGGCGTGCGCGAATCGCTCGAAGACCAGACGATGGAGATGGCCCGCTGCGCGGCGGCACTCATATCTTCCTCGTTGTGCTATCCGGACGGCTCGCCCGTGGTGTGCGTCATCGCCGACACCTGCATCGGCGGCGTGGCGGAAGCCAGCGCCTGTGCCGAGCAATTCGCCCGCGACAACGTCGGGGTTTCCCTCACCGTGACGCCGTGTTGGTGTTACGGTTCGGAGACCATGGACATGGACCCGCTGCTGCCCAAGGCGGTGTGGGGCTTCAATGGCACCGAGCGGCCGGGGGCGGTCTATCTAGCCGCCGTGCTCGCCGGACACACCCAAAAAGGCCTGCCCGCCTTCGGCATCTACGGCCGCGACGTCCAACCCGCCGGCGACCCTAACATCCCAGCCGACGTCCGCGACAAAATCCTCAACTTCGCCCGTTGCGGCCTCGCCGTCGCCCTGGTGCGCGGCAAGGCCTACCTCTCGATGGGCGGCACCTCGATGGGCATCGCCGGCTCAATGGTCGATTTCGCACTGTGGGAAAAATACTTCGGCATGCGCGTCGAGGATATCGACCTCACGGAGTTTGTGGGCCGCCTGAACAAGGGCCAGTTCGACCAGGAAGAATACCAGCGCGCCCTCAGCTGGGTCAAAACCAACTGCCCGGAAGGTAAGGACTACAATGGCCAGAGCGGCACCCGCAGCCGCCAACAACTCGACGCCGAATGGGAAACCAACGTCAAGATGGCCCTCATCGCCCGCGACCTGATGGTCGGCAATCCCAAGCTCGCCGCGGCCGGACTGCACGAGCAAGCGCGCGGCCACAATGCCATCGCCGCCGGCTTCCAAGGCCAACGCCAATGGACCGACCACTTCCCTAACGGCGATTTCCTCGAAGCCATGCTCTCGACGTCGTTTGATTGGAATGGCAAGCGCGCGCCCTACATCGTGGCCACCGAGAACGACGCGCTCAACGGCGCGGGCATGTTGTTCGGCTGGCTTCTAACCAACACGGCGCAGATCTTCGCCGACCTGCGCACCTACTGGAGCCTCGACGCCATCGAACAAGCCACCGGCCAGCGCCTAACTGACGAGTTGGTGGGCGATGGCATCCTCCACCTCATCAACTCCGGTGCCGCCGCCCTCGATGGCACCGGCCAATGCTCCGATGCCCACGGCCAGCCCAGCATGAAGCCGCACTGGGACATCACCGACGAGGAAGTGGCAAAATGCCTCGCCGCCACCACCTGGCACCCGTCGATTTCGGAATACTTCCCGGGCGGCGGCATGAGCACGCGTTACCGCACCCGCGGCGGCATGCCAGCCACCATGCTGCGCCTCAATCTCGTCGATGGGCTTGGGCCTGCGCTGCAGATTGCCGAAGGATATACCATTGAATTGCCCGAGGCCATCCACGACGCGCTTGACCAACGCACCAACCCGACCTGGCCGACGACATGGTTTGCGCCCATACTCAATGGCAGCGGCCCGTTCCGCAGCGCCTATGATGTGATGAACCATTGGGGTGCCAACCATTGCGTCATGTCCTGCGGCCACGTCGGCCACCTCTTTATCACCCTCGCCGCGATGTTGCGCATCCCCGTGTACATGCACAATGTCGATGAGACCCGCGTGTTCCGCCCCAGCGCCTGGAACGCCTTCGGCACCGCCAACCTCGAAGCCGCCGACTTCCGCGCCTGCAGCACCTACGGCCCGCTGTATGGCAGAAGGTAGGCCGCCGCCCCTGCCAGTTTCATCCCCCACCCCCCCCCCACTGCCACCATGAGCATCTTAGGTTTCATCAAAGGCGAACTGCTTGAAATCATCGAATTTCTGGATGACTCACGCGACACCTTGTCGTGGCGGTTTCCCGATGAGGACAAGGCGATCAAGAATGGCGCGCAACTCATCGTGCGCGAGAGCCAGGCCGCACAGTTTGTCTATCTCGGCCAATACGGCGATTGTTTCGGCCCCGGCAAACACGCCCTGGTCACCGAAAACATCCCCATCCTCACCAAACTCCAAGGTTGGAAATACGGCTTCCAATCCCCGTTCAAGGCGGATGTCTATTTCGTCACCACCCGCCTCTTCACCGGCAACAAGTGGGGCACGGCCAACCCGATCATGATGCGCGACCAGGATTTCGGGGTCGTGCGCCTCCGCGCCTTCGGCACCTTCGATTTCAGAATCGTCGATGCCCCGGTGTTCCTCAAGGAGGTGGCCGGCACCGATCATCACTTCCGCCTCGACGAATTCGCCGATACCATGCGCTCGCGCATCGTCAGCGTGTTCAGCGACGCGCTGGCCTCCTGCGGCGTGCCGGCCCTCGATGTCGCCACGCGTTACACCGAACTGGGCGACGCCTTGCTGCCGCTCATCAACCCGCAGGTCACCACCAAATACGGCATCGAAATCACCAGCTTCCTGCTCGAGAATGTCTCGGTGCCCCCCGAAGTGGAAGCCGCCATCGACAAGCGCTCGAGCATGTCGGCCGTCGGCAACCTCAACGACTATGTGAAATACCAAATGGCGGAATCCATGACCCAAGCCGGTGCCGGCGCTTCCGCCGCCGCACTGCCCGCGCAGATGGCCATGGGCTTCGGCCTGGCCCAGGAAATGGTCAAACAACTCCAGCAACCCGCCGCGGGCACCCCCGCAGCGGCGGCGGCCCCCGCCATCCCGGAATTGCTCAGCCCCGCGCAAGCGGCGGAAATGTTAGGTGTGTCCGCCGCCGATGTGATTGCGTCCATCGATGCCGGCGACCTCAAAGGCAAGAAGATTGGCAGCGCCTATCGGATTCCCCGCGCCGCAATCGAGGCGTTTCTCGCCGGATAACTGACAACCGCCCCCATGCCCGACGTCAGCGCCCTGCGCAAACACCCCTGCCCCGAATGCGGCGGCGACGCCGAATGGAATGCCGCCAAACAAGCGCTGGCCTGTCCGTATTGCGGCGCACTGGTGCCGTGGGCGGCGGGCGAGGACGCGTCGGGCGCCGCCATTGTCGAGCATGACTTGGAGCCCGCCCTAACAGCTGCGGCCGCCGCCCAACCCGGCGCGCCGACCGAGAGAAAATCGGTGCAATGCGAAAGCTGCCAAGCCATCAGTGTCTTCGATGCCGCGCGGGTGGCGCAGCGCTGCGATTTCTGCGGCTCGCCGGCCATTGTCCCCGTGGCCGACCTCGCCGACGCCATCACCCCGGAGAGCCTGCTGCCCGCCGTGGTGGCCGCCACCCAGGTCCGCGACCAATTGCGCGGGTGGTATGCCAGCCGCTGGTTCGCCCCTAACAAGCTCACACGCTCCGCCCTAACCGACACGCTGCAAGGCATCTATCTCCCCTACTGGACGTTCGATGCCAAGGTCGACGCCAGCTGGACCGCGGAGTCCGGCTACCACTACTACGTCACCGAGACGCTGCGCGGGTCGGATGGCAAGACGCAGACCCGCCAGGTTCAAAAGACCCGCTGGGAAGCCAGCGCCGGCAACCTCTCCCACTTCTTCGACGACGAATTGGTGCCCGGCACCGTCGGCGTGCATCTTGCGTTGTTACGCAAAGTCGAACCCTTCCCCACCACCAGCGAACTCAAACCGTATGACCCCGCCTATGTCCGCGGCTGGACCGTCGAGCGCTATCAGGTCGACTTGCGCCAGGCGGCCGCCACCAGCCGGGCACAGATGGACGCCACCATCTATCAACTCTGCGGCCGCCAGGTCCCCGGCGACACCCACCGCAACCTGCAGGTGGCCAGCGACTATCAAGCGCGCACCTTCAAGCACATTCTGGTGCCCGTCTGGCTGGTCAGCTACACCTATGGCGCCAAGTCGTTCCAGGTCGTGGTCAACGGCTACACCGGCAAAATCGCCGGCGAGCACCCGCTGAGCTGGATCAAGATCACCCTGGCGATCCTCGCCGCCATCCTCATCATCCTGTTACTCGTCGCCGTCTTCAACCGCTGAACCCGCCCGCTGTCACCGTTGAGGGGCCGGAGATGCTGGAGATTCGCCATTGGCCGGCTGGGTGAGCACAGCGCCGGGTATATTGCGTCGCATCGCGCCGGGTTGCTGCATGAGTTCCTTGAGCAGTGGCAAATGTGATTCGTAGGTAGGGCGCCCAATAGGGGGGGTAGCTGTAGTCCTTGCCTGTGGTGGCTTGGGAAATAAATTCCTCCCCTTCCACACCGGCCTTGAATCCGGGATGGGGAGCATGGATATCAACCTAGATGGGAAAATAGAAACCACAGATTACGCAGGTTCCACAGATAATGAATGAGTTATGAATTATATGGCAGACACCTTTAGGGTGAGCCGAAGAGTAGATAGATCGCGGTCAAGGTCGCCTTTTCGCCGCTCGCCCCGGCCGCGTTGACCAGGGTGCCGCCACAGGCCGGGGTGAGGTCCGGAGCCATCCGCGCACTGAACAACGAGTGGTTGGTTTTGCCAATCTCAATATTCTCGAGCCCCTCCTGCCAGTAGTTGCCGCCGTTGACCAGGTCGCAGCCGAAGAACAACGAGCTGTGGTGGGGATATTCGCCGTTGCGCATCGAGGTGACCGACGCCCCCGACGGCCCGTTCACCGGGAAAAAACAGGGGTGGTTTTCATCCGCCAAACAGTGGTAGCTGGTGAAGAACTTGTCGGCAATGGTCACATCGACGCGCGAGCCGATTTTGGTGGCGCTGAGGTTTTGTTGGGCCTGCAGCGGCGCGCAGGCAGCCAGCAGGCCCAGTAACGCGGCCCCCATCCGGGTGGCGGTGAAAACACTGGTGATGTCGCTCGTTTTGTTAGGTAGATGATGTTGTTTCGCGGCACCACGGTCAGCCACCGCAGCGTGCAACCACAGCGTGCCGCCGCTGCCGCGCCTGTCAAGCAATCCGCCACGCGCGCTTCATTCGGGCCGGCTCGTGGCAGGCCGCAACGAGCCGGACACCTTGGTCTTCTCGCGCACCATCAATGGGTCGGCCGGCAGCGCCACCTCCGCGCCGCGTGCTCACCACACCAGCGCGGTTTGATTGATGGCGGGCGCGGTGGCCGGCCAACACGCTTTGCTGCCATCATCTAACGTGGCCTCCAGGAAATACTCCAGCGTGCCCTGGGCATGGGCCGGCAAGACGACCCGATACGCCTGCCGGGCGCGATGGCTGGCAGCCACTTGGGTGAAAGCACCCTCACCCAGTGCGCGGTAATGCAGGGTGACTCCAACACATTTCGGGACCGACAGCACAAAGGCGCGGATTTCCTGTGGTTCGCCGACATTGATCCGGGTGTTGCGGGACGACACGAAGATCCGCGGGCTGCCGCGGTAGGCCGGGCTGGGCGCAGCGTCGGCGGCCAAGGGGGCACCCAGCATGGTGGCAAGGGCGGCGTCGTGCGCGGCGACAATGCGTTGGCGGTTGCCACTCTCGATGCTGGCGATCGTGCCGAGCTCACCCGGGGATTTCGCGCAACACACAAAGGCCGCCATCATCGCCTCATAGCTGCGCGCGATTTCCATGCGCAGCGGCACGAGTTGCTGCGTGGCAACTTGCTTCCTCTCGCCGGCCCCGGCAATTTTGTTAGCCTGGCCGAGCTGCGCGCCGAGGCGGTCCGCCAGCACCCAGGTGCGCACGCGCAGGTGGGTGGCCCGGATCTGGTTGAGCCAATAATCGAAGCGCTCGAGATTGCCGGTGCCTTGAATTTGCGGCCGCAGCGCCTCGAGTGCCTGCAGCGGCGCGAAAAACCCGGCGATGGAGGGGTCCGTCGTGTTGGCCCCGGCTTGGATCAGGGCATTGATTGCCAGATGGCCGCCATCAAATTGTTGGATAAGCCGGCCGGCCTCGGCCCCGCCATCCCCACCAAACAAACCGCGGCCCCAGTCGGCCCAGAACGCATCCGCGGCGGGCATCGGCTCGGATCCATCAAAATCCCAGCCGGCGCGCGCCAGCGCCGAGATGTTAGGAGCGATGGCCGAGGTGCGCCAATGGATGGCCAGCATGCCCTCCGCCCCATAGCGGAAGGCCTCGGACGAATCGGCAAACAGGCGTTTCACCCACAGCTGCAGATCCCAACAAGTGCAGCAATGCGCGCCGGCGGTGCCGTCGTCCTCGGCCCAGCCGATGACCCACTTCGGGCGGCCGCTGATGGAGCCATAATGTTTTTCGACCGGATCGTTGCCCAACTGGGTGTTGATCGATGAGATTGCCCAACTTTTGGGCGCACGCTGGTCCATCCACAACGGATTGTCGCCGGTGCCCAGCCGCCATCCCGTGGCGGCCATGCCAAACGGCGCCTTCACCGCCTGCCATGCCGCCCCGGCCAGCCCCACGTCGCGCTCGACGTTGGCCGTGGCGGTGATTTCCCAGCCGGGACTGCCCGGCGCGCCGCCCAGCCAGATTTCCGGCGTGCACAACCAAAAATAATCCGGCTGCATCTTGCGCATCAGCCGTTGGAACGTCCCTTCATACAGGCGGCGGATGACCGCCGGGTCGTCCGCCCGCAGCCCCTGGTCCGCCAGCCGCGCCGCCAACAATGGAGGGACCCCCAGCGGCGTCTCCGTGCCCACGCAGGTCTTGATACCTAACTGTCTGGCCTGTCCGAACACCTTTTGCTGCATGTCCCCGTATCGGTTGAACATGGCGGCCGCGGCATCCCCGGTGTTGGGCCAATCCAGACACTCCAACATGAAATCCGGCCCGTACTCGTCATTCTCAAACAACAACCCGGCACCCGCCGCATACTGGCTGGTCGGATAGGGCGTGACACTCCAGCCCTTGCGGGTGGTCACCACCCCGGCCTCATAACCAAACCTAACATCGCCGTTGGCGGCCACATCCTCAGGCAGCCCGATCCAGACATTGGCCTCAGGACCCGCCGCCGGATTCCAGCTCGGATAGGTGTGAAACCCGATGAAGTTGAGCCGCAGCTTCGCCATTTGGGTCAGCACGTTCTGATAGTCCTGCGGGTTCCACCAGTCCGGGCCGACATTGAAATCATGGAACGGGGTCAGGCCGCGCAACGCGAAACGCGGCTTGCCGGTCTCGTCCGGCTCCGGCCAGGCGCCGCTGAGGCGCGCATCGGGCACCACGTCCTCGTCGAGGCCGAACCTAACACCCAGCTTCTCGGCAAAGCGATATGCGCCATACAAAGTTCCCAGCTCATCGCCACCGACGATCGACCAGGATTTTTTTCCATCCGTCGTGCCGGTTTTCAAGATGAATTGTTGCGGCCCGAGAGCCTGCCCGAGATCGCCGCAAAACCGCGCGTCCTTGCAGGACACCACAATCCGGTCGCTGGTGCCATGGCCGCGCGTCACTGGCAGCAACTTGCCGCTGCGCAGATAGACATAGCGCCTGACTTCATTCGCCGCTAACACCTCCAGAGCCGTCGCCTCCGGCCGGATGGCAATTGCCGCAGGCACTGGCCCGCCGCCACCGCCTGCCACGGCAGGAGCCAACCCCTCCGGCGCGGTCGCGGCGCCCCGCGCCAAATGAAACCCGCACGTCACCACCACAAGCGTGACTGCCAGGAATTTGCTTTTGATGATTTCCATGATTATTTCGGGCGCGGTGTTCTTCTTAAGTTTGCTCACCAAGCCGGCGCGGCTTCGCATTAGACTCAAGACACAAGCCTGCAAGAAGCAAGACCAAAAATTGACCTAACGACGTCACATTGGCGGTTTCAAGGACACCTCCGACCTCCGACCTCCGACCTCCGACCTCCGACCTCCGAGGCTCAGCGGGAGGTCAGGGCGAGCTGGTCTTGAACGTCCTGTGGTTGCAGCCAACGGAAGGCGACGATTTCGAAGCGGCGGCCGAAGAGGACATTGACGGGACGTTTCGGCGGGGCGGTGATGGCGGGTTCGGCGGAGTC
>CAIZNN010000145.1 GCA_903934285.1 Akkermansiaceae bacterium
GACTCCGCCGAACCCGCCATCACCGCCCCGCCGAAACGTCCCGTCAATGTCCTCTTCGGCCGCCGCTTCGAAATCGTCGCCTTCCGTTGGCTGCAACCACAGGACGTTCAAGACCAGCTCGCCCTGACCTCCCGCTGAGCCCCCAGGCCCACTGCCATCGGTGTCCCGGATTTTTCATGAGATAGCACTTGCTTGTTTCGCCATGCGGCCTAGCTTGACCGCCGTATCACCCTGCCGTGTGCAGCGCAGTTTCCATTGTTCCTTTGAGGATGGCCGCTACGCTCGCCGCAGCGGCATTCCAGTGTATCGTTGATCCTACCCTGCCGGGCGTCCCAGCCCGCATCTTCCACTCCCCCCACCCGTCCCCCCCTCACGATGAACCCATTCAAACCTCTCTCCTGCCTCCTGATTCTGTTGTTGGCCCCGGGCTCGCTGGTGGCGCAGGACGCGGCACCCGCTTCCATCCGTTTGCTCGCGTTCGGCCGCGTCGGCTCGGAAATGGAAGTGGCCATCCTCGGGCCGGACGCCAAAGCGATTGGCAAGGAGCCGCTGAAGTTGCCCACCCAACAACTCTCGCCGTCGCGGCTGGTTCCCGTCAGGGTGCTGGTGTTCACCGCGCCGACCGACCCGAAAAAAATCCTTGGCAAGGCGAGCCTGCCCGATTCCGGCAAAGAATTCATCCTCATCTTCCTGCCTGCTGCCAAGGACGCCGCCATCCCTTATCAAGTGGATGTGGTGGCCCTGCCTGAAACCGGCTTCGGTTCCGGTGACTACGTGTTCGTCAATTACAGCGGCGGCCCCATCGGCTGCCTCTTGGGCGACGAGAAGCTCGGCGTGGCCCATGGCAAATCCGCCATCTATCATCCGCTTAAATCCGGCAAGGGCGCGGGCAACCGCACCATCGTTTGCCACCAGCAAAAAAACGGCGTGTGGGATCCGGTGCCCTTCTTCTCCAGCCGCCTCATTATTCAGGAAGGCGTGCGCAACCTGGTGCTCATCTGCCTCACGCCGCTGACCGGCCAAATCGACTTCCGCGCCATCCCGGACTTCATCGGCGAGTGACCGGCTGCTGCCGCGAGTCAGGACCCATTCATGTCAAAATCGCTCCTGCCCAAGTCCGCCCGGTGGCTGTTGACGGCCTTCGGCACGCTGGTTCTGGGAGCGGCCATCTATCTTGTTAGGTCCGGCCCGCCCGCACGGGAAGCTTCCGCCGCCCGCCAGCCAGCGCCTTCCACCAGCCCGGCGCAACCGGTGCCGCCAAGTGGCGACAACCACCGCGAGGCCCGCGCGGCAAGCCCGCCGCAAGCAGTCGCTCTAACACAAGTGGCGCCGCCCGATGCGCCGCCGCCGGGTCTCAGGCCCGCCACCGCCACCGCACCTACAGCCGCCCCGGCAGCCGCGCCGGTCACCGTCACCGCCACCGCGGGGGATTTGCCAGCGGACTTTTTAGACCGCATTGTTGCGGGAGGCGCGGTGGCCTTCACCCTGCCGGATGGCCGCATGGCTGCCGGCGGCATCGGCATGAGCCAGCGCGACGCCCATGGCTTGCGCTTTGTGCAAGGCCGCTTGAGCCAACCGGCACCGGGGTTCTATTTTTTCCAACGCCAAACCGTACCCGGCGTCGCCGGCCCGCTCGTCGGCCACGTGCGCTTCGACGGCAAGCAGGAGGCGTGGAAAATCGAACCCACCGGCGAACTCGGCGTGCCCCGCTTGCTGGCGCGCACCCTGGATGACATCCTGTGCGTGAATTACGCGCATCCGGCCGCCGCCGCAGTGGCGCAAGCGGCGGCGGGCGGGGTGGCAAACGCCCCCCAAACCCACCCGACCAATCTGCCGCTGCCGTCCTATCAATCCGTCATTTCCCTGCAAAGCCTGCCGGGCGCGACCGCGGTGATCTATCTGGACTTCGACGGCGAAACCGGGCCCTTTGAGAATTGGGGCAATTTCAATGCCGCGCCGTCCGGGGCTAACAACAGCCAGGTGTTCGACGTGTGGCAAATGGTGTGCGAAGACTATCAGGGCTTCAACATCAACGTGACCACCGACCGCATGGTGTTCGACAACGCGCCGCAAGGGCGGCGGCAGCATTGCATCATCACCCCCACCAACAACGCCGCTCCCGGTGCCGGCGGCGTGTCTTATGTCGGCTCGTTCAATTGGGACGGCGACTGCGTGAACTGGGTGTTCTCTACCACCGGCAAATCCGCGGGCGAAGTGATCTCCCACGAGGTCGGCCACGCCCTCAACCTGAGCCACGACGGCAGGACCAGCCCGGCTGAGGAATATTATGGCGGCCATGGCAGCGGCGCCACCGGTTGGGCGCCGATCATGGGCGTCGGTTACTA
>CAIZNN010000146.1 GCA_903934285.1 Akkermansiaceae bacterium
GCCTCGGCGCGGTCGGGGACCATGCCCGCCAGATTGAATCGCTGCGCCTGCCGCCCGCTGAATGTCTGGCCTTCCATCGCCTCGGCGGGGCTTGCCCGCCCCCGCGCCAGCACGGCGGCATGAAATTCCTGCGCGATTTCCGCGAGGTTGGAGCGGATCAGGTCGCGTTGGTCGTCGGTCAGGGGCGTGCCGGGTGCTCCCATCGCCTTGTATTTCCCGACGGAGAACACTTCCACCTTGATCCCCTCGGCATCGAGCGCGGCGGTGTCGTCGATCACGGCTTGCACGACTCCGATAGACCCGACTTGCGCGGATGGCGTGGCGTAGATGGCGCGGGCCTGACTGGCGATCCAATAGGCAGCCGAGGCCATCAGGCCGGATGAAAACGCATAGACCGGTTTGCGTTCGTTGATGGATGCGACGGTTGCGGCCAGTTCCGGTGTGCCGGCCACGGTGCCGCCGGGCGAGTCGATGTCGAGAAACACCGCCTTGATGTCGTCACGCTGGCCTGCCTCGCGGAGGGCGTCGCCGATCATGCTGGAATCGGTGGCGCGGAAAAGCACGCGGGCGAAGATGTCCGGCTTGCGCATGATCGGGCCGTCAATGGCAACCACGCCAATGCCATCCTCAACACTCAGGAGCGGACTGGACTGGCCGGGCTGTGGCAGAGCGGCGCCACGATCAAGGAACGAACGGGATGCCGCCGCCATCGAGCGCAGGGCTTCGGGCTGGATCAGCCACTCGCTATTTTGAAGAACCGGATTCACGCCCGGTCTGCGGTGTCAACGCACCGTCGAATTGTCTTGTTGGCGGTTTCCGTCATGATAAGTTCCCCCTGTCGATATTTCGCTTCGGTCATCTCACGATAACCGTAAGGAGGCAGCTTGCCCGTAAAGGCAAAGGCAGACCTCGGGCGAGATGTCGGCACTTTTTCATGACGGCTGTCCGCCTCCACGCTCTGTCGGAATTTGATTTACGCCCATGGAAGGTGTCATCCCTCCCGGCTTCCACAGCATGTCCACCGGCACGCCATACTTGGCCGCCGTTTCAAGAATCAGCTTGGCATCACTGGCACGACGTTCGATTTCCTCACCAAAGTCGGCACCCAACTCCTGGAAGTGATCCGATAGAGTCTTGAGCCCCATTTCCACATCGGCGCGGTTCTGTTGGGCTTCGCGGCCCGCATCGACGGTCACCCGGCGGGGCGGCACGGAGCTGATCTTCCACCATCCCGCGATGGGTGGCAGGAGCCCGCGGCTGATTGCGTCCCCGATCACGTATGCCCACACCGGGCGGATGAAGCGCCGTTCAAGGATCATCTGGCGGAACGAAAACCGCCGGTCAGCCTTGGCGACGATGAGCCTGACACCCGCGCCGCCGATCTTGCTGGAATCCGCCGCAAACTCGAACGGGATCATGCCTAGCGCGGAATCGCGACGCAAATGCTCAAGGAAACCGGTGAACGTGGGGCTCGGGCGGTTGGACTGGAAGCTGTCGAGCGATTCGTCGGGTTTGAGCGCAATCAACTTGCCGCCCACAATCCTCTGGAGCGATACCGGGTCGCTTGCCTCGCCGGTGCCGCCGGTCCCACCCACCACGAAATCACCGTTGTCGTCCAACTCGCCACGGGCCGTTTTGAGGATGCGCGACACGTCGGCGTTGTCCTTGACCGCGTGCTTTTCCAGCGCCAGCAATTCCATTTCGTCGAGGACATGGTTGATCGAATGTTGGATCGTTGGATGCGCCCGCACACCGC
>CAIZNN010000147.1 GCA_903934285.1 Akkermansiaceae bacterium
CGGTTATCGTCGAACAACACTCCGACATTCCGGCGGGCTTCCGTTTCCGAATTGCCATCGCGCAACCACGGGGTTTCCTCGATCATCAGGCTCTTGAGATCCTGGTTTTTGAGCAGCGGGCTCTCCAGCGTCTTGGGCGCATTGCGCCACAACTCAAACACGCGGTGGATCTTCGGGTCGCTCTGCGCGATGTGCCGCGCCAGCTGGTTGGCGTAGTAGCGGTTGAACACCTGCTCGGCGCATTCGTGCGGGTATTCCATCAGATAGGGCAGCGCCATCACCGCGTACCACGCCGGCTGCGACACCACCTGCACGGTCAGCGCCTGATGCTTGAGGGTGTCGGACGCGCCGCTTTCCAACAACTTCTTCAGCTCAAATTCGCGCGACCCGGCATTGCGGATCGGCAGGGTGATCGACTCGGTGACGAGCTGGCGTTTCGACAGCACGGCGATCATGCCCTCCTCGCCGTCGGATAGAGTGTCAGTGGCGGCCAGCGCCTTGTAAGTGAGGAACCCCGCGCCATCGGGCACCTTGATGCGCCAGGACAGGGTCTTGGATTCCTTCGCCGGAATCTCAAAGGTCACTTCGGGATGTTGCAGGGCCAGCGCCGCGTCGCGCGATTCCAGCGTGGCGGCATCGGCGAAACTGAGCTTGGCCTTGCCGCATTGGGGTTGGTCGCTTTGGTTGGACACTTTCACCGTGAATTCGATCTCATCGCCCTCGCGCAGGAAGCGCGGCGGGTTCGGTTGTGCCATCAAATCCTTGGCGGTGACGGTTTCGCCTTCAAGATAGCCCGAGCGCAACTTGGCATCGTGGGCAAAACCCATGAAGCGCCATTTAGTCAGCGCCTCGGGCATGGTGAAGGTCATCTTCACGACGCCCTTCCCGTCGGTCGTTAGATGCGGCTCGAAAAATGCGGTCTCCTGCAGGTTCTTGCGCGCCGATACTTTTGATAGATCCACGGCAGCCGGCGCCTGGTCGCCCGTGCCGCCGCCGGCTATCTCATCCGCGGCCCTGTCAGAAGTCGGTTCCTTGTCAGCCATGGGTGCCGCCATGGCCGCCGGCAGGGCGAACGAGTCTTCCTCCATCAGCATGCCCATTTTTTCCAACCCGTCAAACGCGGCGCCACTGCGGCCGAAACCATTCCCAAATCCCACGCCCCGTCCCCGCGCCTGGCGTGGCTCAAACCACACGCTGCCATCCGCATGACTGAACCAATCATTCAAGACCCCCATGACAAAATGCCGGTAGCTCGGATGACTGTAGCGGGTATGCGGATTCCATCTCCGGTCCCATTGTTGGAATGAAACCAACCCGCCGACGCTGTCCAGGTGGAGCCGGTCACGGTCCTGATAGAAATTCTGACTCAGCGATGTGGTCCAATGATGCCGCATGAAGGCATCCAGCGAGGCGTCATACATCGAGCCTAACATCTCAACCGCATTCCTTTCCGCGCCCTCGACAATCACCGACCAGGTTTCCTTGGCGCCGGGTTCGAGCTTCGAGCGCATGGACTCGAACTTGAGTGTTAGATCATGTTTGCTCCACGGCACATCCACCGTGACGGATTCGTGGTAAGTGCGGTTGTCACGGACAAACAACAGGCGCACCTGGAAGCCGCCGCGGAGCTCCTCGGTCACCGGGAAGCGCAGCACCTCCTGGGTCCTGGCCGCGTCCGACCAACCCTTGCGCAGGATCTTGCCGCGGTGTTCGATCTCGAAATAGACCCGGCCCTGGTCATAGCCGGTGCCCCACAAGGCGACAAACTCCCCGCCCGGCAGCACCTTCTGGCTCTTCATCGAAAAGTGATTGGGGATTTTGACGGGAAAGGTGGTGGCGACCGGGTCGAGCACCCGCAGCGGCAGCAACGCGGTGACTTTCTTGCCTGCCGCATCGGTGGATTCCAACAAGGCGCGGTATTCGCCGGCGGCCAGCTTGACCTCGGCGCCGGCCTTGCCATCCTTGTCAGTGGCGAACTCATTTTTTTGCACAACTTCGCCCAGTGCCCAACTGTTGGGATTGGCCGGATCCTTGCGCTCGTCGCGGCCATACCATGGCATCGTGAGGCGCGGACGCAGGACCGAGGCGGGTTGGACCAACCGATGCACGGTAACCGTGCCCGTGGCGGCAATCGGCACATCATCGATGGTGGTGGTGGTGATGGTTAGTTTCACCGGCGTGGCAACTTCCTGCCAGATGTCGGCGGCGAGTAATGCCTTCGCCCCGACGTAGCCGGCCTTCACGGCGCGGGTGGCACTGCGGGTTTCACCGGTGCTGTCGGTCACGTCCACCGTCACCTGATAGGAAAACACCGGCTCCTCGCCCGGCGCGATGTCCTTGTCGGGCTCGGCGACAAACCCGATGTCAAAGGTGCCGTCCGCCTTGCTAACAAGCTCGCCGTGGGCGATTTGCTTGGCGCCACTGTCGCGCGGCATGAACCACCAGCACCAGCGGCACCAGTCCGGCCAGATGGTGTTGCGCGTCACGCGCCACTTGACCTTGGCTCCATCGATGGCGGCTCCGGTGTAGGACACGGCCTTGGCGCTGACCACGACCTTTTCGCCCAGCTTCGGTGCGGCGGTAGCCGGGCCGACTTCGGCATAGAACTTCGGGCGCTTGTATTCCTCGATGCGGATTGACTGCGTGTCGCCGCCACAGCGGATGAATGCCTGGCCGAGGACCCGGTCGGTGGGAGCGGTGAAGCTGCCGCTGAACGCGCCGAAGTTGTTGGACTTGACTGTGAGTTTGGAGATCGGCTTGTGGTTGGCATCCTCAAACACCACCTCGAACTGCTGATTGTTAATGGTCTGGTAATCGTTTTGCTTGCGCTCAAAGGATGCGGCGATGCCCTTGAAGCGGATGGTCTGCCCCGGCCGGTACAGCGCGCGGTCGGTGAACAGAAACACCGAGTCGTCGCGGTCACCGCGCTCCCGGTCATGGAACCAGGTTAGCCGGCCCGCCAGGCAGTCGTCCTGATAGATCACGCGCGGGACAAACTGCCGGCGCGCGCCCCCCTCGGCGGAGTAGAAGCCGTTGGCATCGGTTGCCTTGGTCTGGCTCAGCACCCATGAGTCGGGTTTGTTGTTATAGGTCCACAGCTCGACTTTGGCGCCCTTGATGGGCTCGCCGGTGAGCGCATTCATGACAAAACCCTCGTGGCGGTCCTGCGAGATCCGGGTGGTGAGTGACAAATCGGAGACCCAGATGCGGGTGGAGTCGAGGCGGTTATTGCCTGGCGCAAACTCCGCGTTGGCGCTTGAGACCAGCTCGTAGCAGCCCTTGGCGAGCTCGGGAGGGGCGTCCAGCATCTTGGTTGTTGGCAGATAATCGGCGGTGGTCTCAAGGTCCACCGACCATTCCTTGTGCGGTTTTCCGGCCAGCAATTTCTTCAATGATTTCTCGTCATGATAGTCGGCGCGATCCGGGCTCCACTTGGCCGGATAGAGGCGGAACCAGAGTTTGTTGATGTTGCGGTATTGCAACTCGAACTGCGGTTTGGCGGCATTCCACACCAACTCGGTGGAGAGCGAACATTCCTTCTGCTCGATGGCTTCAATGGCAGTCACGCACATCGCGCGGAAAGTCGAATCGGGAAACGCATCGCGGCCGGCGATGGCAATCGCACGGGCCTCGGTCATGCGCTTTTGGCCGATGAGCAGGTGGGCCAGATTCGCGCGGGCCAGCGATTGCAGTTCATTGCCTTCGGTGGCCTGGATGATTTCGCCCAGGCGCTGTTCCAAGCGTTTGTCGGCGGCGGCGCCGGTCACCGCGTCCTTGGCCCAGCCGAGGCGCTGCAACTCGATGTGGGTTCGGGGCGCGACATCCGCCTGATGGAACGCCAGCAACTCCTGATAGAGTTTGATCGCCTTGAGTTTCCACGATTTCTCATCGGTGCTTGCCGGTTGCCAGGCGAGGAACTCGGCGCTGGTGCCAAACGCGGGCGAGTTGTTATCGAAGGTGAAGGCATCCTCGGCCGCCGCATTCACCTGCTCTTCGATGGCATAGAAGTTGAGGATTTGATGGACCAGAAAATCGTAGAGGGTGGGCCGCAAGGCATCCGGCGCGCTGCCTTTTGTTAGCAAGATGTCATAGTCGCCGATGGCGATTTTCCTGAGCGCCTCGCGATTCGCCAGTGCATTGTGGAAGCGCCCGTCAATCTCGGCGAGGATGCGTTGCAAGTCCCAGGTCTGGATGTCCGTGCCCGGCGTGCCGGCCGTTTGGGTGCGCTGCATGAACTTCCAGCGGTTTTGATAGAAATACTCCCATAGCCACAGCGCCTGGATGGTGTGGAGCATCGGCTGCATGGCCGCCGGCGCCGTGGCCAACTCCGCCTCCATGCCGGTGATGCGGCCGACGGCGTCCGTGCCCTCGGCGATACGGCCTGCCAGCAGGACCCGTTGCGCCGTGGCGCGCACTGCTTCCGGCCAGGCGGCTTCCGCGCGCGCTTGGTGGTCGATGGTGGTGAGCAGCGCGATGGCCGCCTTGGGCAAGTCCTTGCTGAGGTGTTGTTGCACTTGGCCCCAGGCGGCATCACGGGGGGCGGCGGAACCGAGGATGGTGGACATGATAAGGACGAGGCTGGTGGTTAGTGTTTTCATGGCGAAGGCAGACGGGTTCAATGAGATTGGCGCGAGAATACCTTTGTGTGACAACAATCTGTCAGAAAACTTCTTCTTGCACAATGCGTATGACACCCGCGCCCGGGGTTTCTTGGAAATTTGATGCGCGAATGTGTGGGAGTGCGGTGGGAAGCCCGCGCAGCGGGCGCCACACCGCTTTGGCTGCACCCCGGCGCTCACTATGACCAGGCCCAGGGTCCAGTCCGTCATTCATGCACCGCAGTCTCTTATTGGGGGTGGGAACAATCGTGAGACGGTGCATGGAGTGCGGTGGGAAGCCCGCGCAGCGGGCGCCACACCGCTTTGGCTGCACCCCGGCGCTCACTATGACCAGGCCCAGGGTCCAGTCCGTCATTC
>CAIZNN010000148.1 GCA_903934285.1 Akkermansiaceae bacterium
CATCTACAACGAGGCGGCGGTGGCCGTGGTGGCGAAGGAGTTGGCGGAAGTGCGGCAGAAAGTGAAGGGCGGGCTGGCGGACGAGTCGTTGGCGCGGGAACTGCACGAGCGCTACAGCTACCGGATGCACGATTTGAGCGAGTACATGAAAGGATTCATGCAGCGCTTCACGCAATGGTACAATCGCAAGCACGGGCGCCGCGGCGGGTTGTGGGAGGATGCGTTCAAGAGCGTGCTGGTGGAAGACGGGATGGCATCGCGGACGATGGCTGCATATATCGATTTGAACCCGGTTAGGGCGGGGATGGTGCGCGATCCCGGGGAGTACCGCTGGAGCAGTTATGGGGAAGCGATGGGCGGCGGGCCACGCGGCAATGGCAAGAAGGCACGTGCGGGCTTGGTGCGGGCGATCAAGGCGCACAAGGGATATGAGGCGGATGCGCGGCACTGGGCAGGCGATGTGTCGAGGGAATATCGGATGCTTTTGTTAGCTGAAGGCGCGGAGAAGTTGCAGGAAGTGGTGAGCGGGGAGGGGGAAGTGGCAGTGGCAGTGAAAGTCATCAAGAAGGGAATGCGGAAAGCGATGGTGGAAGCAGAGCTGGCGCAGCTTGAGCAGCTTGAGCAGCTTGAGCAGCTTGAGCAGCTTGAGCAGGGCCGGGATGTGGCGCTGGGCAAGATGCTGCGGTTGCGCGTGAGGTATTTTTCGGATGGGGCGGTGCTTGGGAGCCGGGAGTTTGTGGACGGGGTGTTTCGGGCATGTCGGGACCGGTTCGGGGGGGCGCGCCAGAGCGGGGCGCGGAAATTGCGGGGGGCTGCGGCGGCGGCGGCGGGGAGGTTGTGGAGCGCGCGGGATTTGCGGAAAGGCATTGAATGACGCCAGCCGGAGCACGGAGCCAGGCATGACATCACCGGGCCGCCCGCCGGGTCGGACCCGCATCAAGGACTGATGAGCATGAACGGGATGAGCATGCGCGGGTTCAGGGGTCCATGCAGGGGACTCTGTAACGCTTGGCACTGCGGTTTGAGCGGCAGGCCTTTTGCGCTACCAACAGGTTCATGGTCCCTTTTCCCCGCCCTGCGGTCCGGTTGCCGACTCTTGCAACGGCGGTGGCCTCAAAAGTTATCTTCCGGCAGTCAATTTTCGTTGGAATGCAAGCCGCCCGCGCCCGCCTGGAAGGAGACGATGGTGTGTTCGGGGTTGTGGGGATGGGCCTTGGCGCAATTCCACAGGCAGGCGCCGCAGTGGATGCATTTTTCGCGGTCAAAGACCGGGCGGCCGCCTTCACTGGGGGTGATGGCCTGGCCGGAACACATTTCCACACAGATTTTGCTGCCGCAGGATTCGCAGTCGCTGGGATAGAGGAACGCCACGTGGTCGGCGTAGCCGGCGGGAGCCTGCACCTTGCCGCCCATGAGCAGGGCGTCCTGATGCGAGACTAACAATTCACCGTCGAACGGGATGGCCGGCCAGCCGGCGCGATCCATCAGCACGCCGCTGGCGGCGATGCCCTTGGTATCGCAATCCTTGCGGATGGCGGCAAGTTCCTCCTTTGAGATACGACCCGCATAGTAGTCGGCGGGAGCGGGGACGCGGGCGTGGGGCGGGCCGGGACGGCCGGGCATGGCGATGGCGCCTTTGGTGAGGCCGGCGAGCATGGTGCCGATGAGGCCGGGAACCACGCCGCGTTGGAACCCGTCGCGGGCTTTTTCGGCGATGCGGCCTTCGGCTTCGAGCCGGCTGGCGCGACGGCGGGCGACGTAGGTGGCGTCGAGGTTGTCCTTGGTGAACGGTTTGCCGGCCTTGAGCAGTTCGATCACGGCCTCGGCGAGCTGGACGCCGGTGGCCCAGGCCTCATCGACCCCGGAGTTGGTTAGGACATTGGTGGAGCCGCTGCCCTCGCCGATGCGGGCGTAGCCGTTGCCGGTGAGGTGGGGTTCGCCGCGGCGGCCGGATTCCTGCAGGGATTTCGCGCCCCACGAGCGGAGGCGCCCGCCCTTGAGATGCCGCCACAGATACGGGTGCATCATCCAATGCTGGAGATAGCGGTAGGCGGTGCGGGCCGGGTTGTCGAACCACGAGGGCACGAAGATGCCTAGCGAGGCCACGCGGTCGGGATGCACATAGAGAAACCCGAAGATCTCGGGTTCCGGAAAACCGATGGTGTGCAAGACCGTGCCGGCCTTGAGTTCACATGACTCGGGCAGATCGACAACGAACTTCATGCCCAGCGCCCAATCGTGGAGGTGGTGGCCGGCGGGCACGCCGAAGTGTTTGTCGAGTTGCTGGCCAACGGCACCCACCGGACCATCGGCGACCACGGTGAGTGGCGCGCGCACCTCCATGCCGGGCATGAAGCCATCCGCAGGCTTGCCATCCTTGGCGACCCCCTGGTCTAACAACCTTATGCCGGTCACCGCGTGGTCTTCAATGAGCGCCTCGCTGACGGGGCTGCCGGGCCAGATTTGGACGGCACCGGTGGCCATGACCTGGTTGCCGACCCATTGGGTGAACTGACCCATCGAAAGGATGAGGCCGCCGTGTTTGTGGAGGAACGCCGGGGTCCACGGCAGTTCCATTGCCTGATGTCGCACCCCGAGGATGCCACCCAGCGCGCGGATGGCCGTGTCGGCCGCGCGCATGCTCAAGGGGCGGCGGCTGGCCCCGGCGGGATCGAGCAAATAGAGGATTTTTTCCTCGGTGACCGGGGCGGCCATCGGGATCTGCGCCGGGTCGAGTCCGGGAAATGACGCGCGCAGGCTCGTGGCATTGGTGACCACTCCCGAAACGCCGAAGCCGATGTCATCCGCACGCTCGTAGCACATCACTTGCAGCGGCAGGCCCGGCATCGAGGGGCTTTCCAGCGCCGGGGTGCCATCAGGGTGGTTGACCGCCGCCGCCAGAGTTGTTAGGAAACCGCCGGACGCCGGGCCGAAGCCGACGCACACGATATCGGCATCCATGGTGGGGCGGTCGGGGGGGGCGGACATGGGAGGATCGGTTAGATATTGCCGGTTAGATGGTGTCGGTTGTCAGGGGGAGACAGAAGATCGCTGCGCTCCAAGACAGAAGACAGTAGACCGAAGACTGGATAAGAACAGAGAGCGTGGCTCGAGGCTATCGCGAGGCATATTCTTATTCTCCGTCTTCTGTCTTCTGTCTCAAAGTCTTGTGTCTTTACTGGGGATAATCCAGCGCCTCGGGGATCATGACAGTGGTGAGGGCGGTGGCGGCGCGATCTTTGGCCAGGCCGAAGCCGTAGAGGCAGCCGTCGAGCTTGGCGCGCATGCGCAGGAACGCTTGCAAGCGGCTGGTGTCGGGGCAGGGGCCGGCCTTGGCCGGGTGGGCCTGGCCGGCAGGAGTGATATCGGCCACGCCGCAGGCACCGCTGGCGATGCCGGGCATGATGCCTTCGAGTTCATCCAGATCGGCGCTGCCATAGCAGGCGGCGCAGGCTTGCGCGGACCACTCCGGATGCTGGTTGTAGCCAAACACCAATTCGCTGCAAATGCGGGCGGTTTCCCCGGCCGCGCGGGCCGCCTGGACGTGACACAGATCGCTGAAGAAGGTGAGAGTGCCGGGAAGTTCATCGGCCACTGACGGATCGGCCAGGCCGGTGGTGGCGAGGTTGACCACATCGAGGATTTGCTGGCGCGACGCGAGCAGCCAGCACAAGGCATCGGCGAGCGGGAAGGTGATGCCCTGGCGGTTGGATTGATAGAGTTTGCTGCCATTGCTATCGGTGGCATTTTGCAGGTGGCGCACGGTCCACAGCCACAGGGCCATGGCCGAGCCGAGGGCGCAGGCGCCGGTGCCGGGATGGGTGGCGGCGAGGGCTTTGAGGTCCTTGATCCACCCTTCGAGCTGCACGATGAACAGATGGTTGGTCATGGTGACCGAAAGCTGGCGGCGTTGCACCGCTTCCGGGCCTTCATAGGTGGCTTCGAGCTGCGCATCCATCCATTTGTGGGGCAGGAAGCCGGGGCAATCCTCGGTGATGCCATAGCCGCCCATCAGGCTGACCGCCTCGCGCATGATGGTGGCCCCGTGGCCGGTGTTCCACAGTTTGCAGGCCGGGCAGAAGACGCTGGCCTGGGCATCGAGGATCGCGTATTGCACCAGCGGATTGGATTCTAACAACGAGAGCCGGGTCGCGTCGCGGCTGGCTGCGGGCTGGCGGCGGAGTTCGATGCAATGGGCGGCATCTTCCTGGATTCTGGCGAGGGCCTTGAGGGCGCTGCGCCCGCTGAGGCCTTGGTCGGCGAACAGGCGGTCTTTTTGCCGGTCGAGCGGATCGAGGGAGTCGAACAGGCGGGCGGTTTCGAAGCCAAGGGCGGCACCGGCCTCACCAGTGGCCCAAATGTCTACGAGGCGATGCAGCACGTCCTGTTTGGTCTGGAGGCCGAGGTCGTAGCGGGGCGAGCCGGGAGCGCCGGTTTCACCGCCGCGGAACCGGCTGCGTTGGTAGCGGATGATCGGTTCGACTGCGGAGAGCAGCTTGGCGGAGGTCATCAGGCCGACGGTGACGCGGGTGCGCCGGAAGACCGCTTCGATGACATCGCTGTGGCTGAAATTGGGGATGATCACGCCGTCCTTGACGGTGTAGCCGCCGACGATGCGCGACGCCGGCACGTTGAGGTTGAAGACCGGATCGCAGGTGGAAGACAATTGGTGGACCATCTTGCGGGTCGGTACCCCGCAATCCCACAGCCCGGGGTCGGTTTTCTCGAGAATCACGATGCAGCTGCCCTTGATCCGCGGGTCGGCGGAATCGACCGCGGCGGTGACCACGGTGGCGAAGTCCATGTTGGTGATGAAGCGGCCGCGCTTGTCGATGTTGAGCAGCGGCTCCTGGCCGGCGTCCCACGCGGCGATGCGCATCTTGCCGCCGAGCAGGCCGGTTTCCACCCCGACGAAGGGAATCGGCTCGGTCAGGGCAAAGGCGACGCGGGTGGCTTCGCGCGAATCCCCCGGGGCGGGCGGACAGACGAGCGGCATGTAGTGGGCGACCTGCTCGGGGGTGCCGCGCTCATGGATCGGGGCGACGCCGAGATTGCTGGCGAGGCTGCAGGTGGCGGCACCGGCATCGACCCACGACAGCTCGAAGGCGACCAAGGCCAGGGCGAGATTTTTCGGGCCTTCGATAAAACCACCTTGTGCGGGATCGAGGAACGCGGCGGTGATACCGGACTCATCGTACACCGCGAGCAGGGAGTTTTTTTCGGGCGTCCAATCGTGCGTATTGCGCCCCCCCTGGGCCACCAGGCGGGCGACCGGGCCGCGGGCGACGGGGCGCACCGCTTGCACCAGCATGGTTAGATCGTAGCGTTCGGCGAAGCGCCATTGGAGTGCGCGGAGTTGGTCGGACGGCAGGGTTTGGAGGCTGGAAGATGGGTCGGTGGCGGCCATGGTCGGGGGATGGGATGGGATCAGATTGAGTTGCGCGCGGCAGCGTGAAGAAGGGGGCGGTGGGAAGGCAAGCGTTTAGGGTGATGGCGTAAGGAATTGTGAAATCATGAGCAGTTCCGGCAGCTACGGGAGGTTGGCCGGTCTTCTACAGCGAGGATGGATGCGCCCGCCGCGGCTTTGCAAGGGAATTTTGGCAGTTTGCGCGAACGCACCTCCCGCAGCGCGCGACCTGGCGGCCCCCCCGCACGGCAAACGCCCGACCCTCGGCCTGAGAATCGGGCGTTTTCGTTAGATCCGTTGGTGCCGTGGTGGAATCAATCCCAACCACCGCCACCACCGCCGCCGCCTTTGTAGCCGCCGCCGCCGCCGCCGCCTCGGCGCTCGCCGCCGCCCTTATAGCCGCCGCCGCGGCGTTCGCCGCCGCCGCCGCCGTAACCGCCGCCGCCGCCGCCGCCGCCGTAACCGCCACCGCCACCGCCACCGCCGCTGGGGCGTGGTTCCTTGGGTTCCGAGGCATTCACGCGCAGGGCGCGGCCTTGGTAGTCGTATCCGTTGAGCGCTTCGATGGCAGCATTCAACTGGGCTTGGTCACCGATGGTCACGAAGGCGAATCCCTTGGATCGCCCGGTTTCACGGTCGGTGATGATTTTAACCCGGTCGACGGGTCCGTATGCGGCGAAGAGACCAGTAACGTCTTCTTCTGTGGCGGTGTAGGGCAGATTGCCCACGTAGATGTCCATTTGCTTCGGTATTGGCACGCCATTACAATCGACGCTTCCTGAGACCATGGCGCAAGGGACCAGACGAAGCGCGTTCTGACGCGTGGATGCGAAAAGAACGCGAGGACGGTGCGGGCAATTCTGCAATTTGGCAAGCATTGTTTTTCGGATTATTCGGGGCGCTTGGTGGGTTTGGCCAGGGTGGCGCGGGGGCGGTTGCGGTCAGAGATAATGCCAGACATTATGCAGTTGACAGAAATCCGGGCTTGGCAGGTGAGACGAGGGAGTTGAAGTTGGGGCGGAATGGAACTGAGTCTTGCCAAGCTACAGAGTGCGCTGCCTGAGGGCGGGTTGTTTGGTGGTGGCGGCTGGCGGTATTCGCCGGAGCCGCTGCGGCTAAGTGTTGGGGAGGCGCGGCAGTTGATGGCGCTGGGGCATCCGCTGGCGAAATTTCAACAAGCCTGTGACGCATTGTATCGGCGGAGCGCCGCAGGTAAATTGCCCGGCTGGCTGGCCACCCTGCTGGATGCGGGCAAGCCGGACTGGATGACGCGTTTGCAGCGGGAGCCGGGGACCGCAGGGCACTTTCCGCGGGTGATTCGGCCGGATTTGATTTGGACGGCGCAGGGGTATTCGATGACCGAACTGGACAGTGTGCCGGGCGGGATTGGGATGACCGCCTGGCTGTCGCGGGTATACGCGGAGGCAGGCTTTGCCGTGCTTGGCGGGCCGGACGGGATGATCGACGGGTTTCGCGCGTTGTTGCCCGAGGGCGGGACGGTGCTGGTTTCGGAAGAGGCGGCGGACTATCGGCCGGAAATGGTGTGGCTCACCCGCCAGCTCGGTCCGGCCTGGGAGGTTGAGTCGGCCGAATCTTACCAACCCGACGGGCGCGACCTGTATCGGTTTTTCGAATTGTTTGATTGGCGGTCGGTGGCTGCGGTGGAGGGGATAGCGGCTGCGGCGGCGGCGGGCACGGCGCGCATCACCCCGCCGATCAAGCCGCACCTGGAGGATAAGCTCTGGCTGGCGTTGCTGTGGTCGCCGGTGTTGAAGCGCGAGTGGGAACGAGTGCTGCGCGGCAGCCACTTGCAGCGTTTGCGCGAGGTGGTGCCATTTGGCTGGGTGTTGGATGCCAGCCCGTTGCCGCCGCACGCCGCGTTGCCGCGGTTGGACGCGCACAGCTGGGAGGAAGTGGCGAGGTACAGCCAAAAGGACCGGCAACTGGTGCTCAAAATCAGTGGCTTTCACGAAACCGCATGGGGCTCGCGCGGCGTGTTCATCGGGCACGACCTGCCGGCAGCCGAGTGGTCTGAACGGTTGCTCAGTGCGCTGGACCAGTCGCAGGCGCAGCCATGGATGATTCAGCAATTCCATGAGGGGCGCCACATTACCCATCCGGTGTTTGGCGACGATGGGTCGGTGGAAATGATGCAGGGACGGGTGCGGCTTTGCCCGTATTTCTTTACCGACCTTGCTGGCAAAACCTCGTTCGGCGGGTGTTTGGCGACGATTGTCCCAACCGACAAGAAGAAAATCCACGGCATGCGCGATGGGGTTCTGGTGCCCTGCATGGTCGGGTGACAGGTCCGCGGTCCTGTAACACAAAGCGGCCCGGTGTTGCCACCGGGCCGCAGTCATGAAACAAAAATCGAGGAAAAACGAACCGCCCGGCCTCAGATGATGCCGGCTTTTTTGAGAGTGGCGAAGGCGCCGTTTTTGTTGATGGTCTTGAGTGCGCGGCAGCTCAGTTTGATGCGCACGAACTTGTCGAGTTCGGGCACCCAGATGCGTTTGACTTGAAGGTTTGGGGAAACCGTGCGCTTCACCACTTTGGTGACGTGACGACCGATACCCCCCTTTTTCTTGGCCAAACCAGACCGGTGGATTCTGCCGCCGGAGCGGACGCGGGTGCCTCTGATACTACAAATACGTGACATGATTTCGGAAAGGGTTCGGGAGTTGCGGGGCGCGCAGAATGGCTGGCTCAGCCCAGCCGTCAAGTAAAATCCTTGGGATAGTTGTGAAAAAACGATTTTTTCAGAGGTGGTGGTGGCGGAGGCGGTTGAGCCAGTGTTCGACATCGTGGAAAATCTTTTCTTTCTGCGCGTCGTACATCAGCAAGTGGTAGGCATTCGGGTAATTGCGATAGGTTTTGGACACCCCTGGGGCCACGTGTGCCATGAACCCGCGGAGGTCGGAGTCGGAGTTGAAGTAATCGCGGCCGCCGTGCAAGACCAGGATGGGCACCCGCAAGTTGGCCGCGCAATCGTTCATGTCCTCGATATGGCGGCCCAAGGTGCCGAGCAAGCGCAGCGTGTGTTGTTTGATATTGTAAGCGTTCTTTTCCGCCTGGGTCGAGTGTGTCGAGGACTGGGTCATCTGCACGTCCTGGCCGCCGGACAGGGCGTCGAGTGAGACGCGCGCCAACGGGAAGGTCTCGGCCGCCACTTGCAGCAACTGGATTTTCCACGCCGGAATATCGTCGCGGAAGCGCACCAGGGGCGATGACAGCACCAGCGCATCACAGGGCAGGTCGGCCACCGGCGATTCACGCAACGCGTGGGCGGCGATGAGAGCGCCCATGCTCTCGCCATACCAAACGATTTTAGCCTGCGGATGGCGTTCGCGGACGAGTTGGGTGAAGGCAAACAGGTCGCGATACCAATCCCGTGGGTTGCCGATGTCGCCACGCCGCTCGAGGATCGGGTCGCTGCCCTGGCCGCGGACTTCGTAGGCATACACGCCGCTGCGGGGTTGGTGGGTGAGCAGGTGCTGGCCGAGGTTGGTGTAATCGATGGAGGCCCCGCAGAACCCGTGAATGCCGATGATGATGACGTCGGGCTCGGTCGTTTTGGCAATCCACCTGCGGTAGCCGAAGGTTTCGCTCTTGTCGCCAGTTAGCGCAGGGGTGGGGGAGTTGATGCGACTCACCGTGGTGTATTGTGGGCCGCAGCCGGTCAAGCACAGGATTAGAGCACAGCCCAGCCAGCCGCCAAAGCGGGCGGCAAATCGGCGGACAGACACTGGAACGCTACGGAGCACGCCCCAAGATCGCGCAATCCCAGGGGAAATGCAACACCTCAGGGTGCCGGGCACCCATTGCGCGTGCGGGTCATGGGCCGGGGGGAAAGCCCGCCGAGGTCATGACCCGGCTTTCGGGCTGAAAGCTGCCGGTTACTTCACTTGTCGGGCGCTGGCCTTGAGGCGCAGGGCGTTGAGGGCGATGAAGCCGGTGGCGTCATCCTGGTTGTAGGCGGCTTCCTGGCCGCCTTCCATGGTGGCGACGGCCTCCGAGTAGAGGCTGTGGGGCGAGCGGCGGCCGGCATTCATGACATTGCCCTTGTAGAGTTTGACGCGCACCTCGCCGGAGACGGTTTGCTGGGTATGGGTGACCAGTGCCTGGATGGCATCGCGCTCGGGCGCAAACCAGAACCCGTTATAGACGAGTTGGGCGTACTTCGGGATCAGGGTGTCGCGGATGTGCATGGCCTCGCGGTCCACGGTGAGGGCTTCCAAGTCGCGGTGCGCGGCTAACAAAATGGTGCCGCCGGGGGTTTCATAGACGCCGCGGGATTTCATGCCGACAAAGCGGTTTTCCACGATATCGATGCGGCCGACGCCGTGTTTGCCGCCCAGCGCGTTGAGCACGCGCATGACCCCATAGGGTGTTAGAAGCGTGTAGCCGGCGCGCTCGCCGACCACTTGGAAATCGCCGAGGCTGGCGATGAGCGCGGCGAGACCGGGGGTGTGGAGGCCGATGGCATTGCCCTTGTCGAAAAGAATCTGCACATACTCTGCCTGGTCCGGGGCGTCTTCCGGTGAGGTGGATAGGACATACATGTCCTTGTCCGCCGGGGTGGTGGCGTCATACCATGGATCTTCCAACATGCCGGCTTCGAAGGAAATGTGCAGCAGGTTGCGATCCATCGAGTACGGTTTTTTCATCGACGCCTTGATCGGGATGTTATTGGCCTCGGCGTAGGCGATCATTTCGGCGCGCCCGGGGAACTGGGCACGGAACGAGGCATCCCGCCACGGCGCGATGCATTTGATTTTGGGTGCGAGCGAGGCGGCGGAAAGTTCGAAGCGGACCTGGTCGTTGCCCTTGCCGGTGGCGCCGTGGGCGATGGCATCGGCGCCTTCGGCGATGGCCACATCGAGCATCCCCTTGGTGATGCACGGGCGGGCGATGGAGGTGCCCAGCAGGTAGCGGCCCTCGTAGACCGCATTCGCCTGGATCATCGGGAAAATGTAGTCGCGGGCAAATTCCTCCTTCAGATCGCCGAGGAAATATTTGGCCGCCCCGGTGCTCAGCGCCTTTTGTTCCAGTCCGTCCAATTCGTCGCCCTGGCCGACATCGGCGCAATACGCGATGATCTCAGCGGAATACTTTTCCTTGAGCCACTTGAGGAGCACGGAGGTGTCGAGACCGCCGGAATAGGCAACGAGAATTTTCATGTCGCGGCGAGGCAAGCACGGACCCGCGGCACAGGCAAGCCGGAAGACGCGGAAATCAGTCTTCGATCTCGACGATGAGATTGATTTCCACCGCGACGTTGAGTGGCAGGGCGGCGGCGCCGAGGGCGGTGCGCGAGTGTTTGCCCTTGTCGCCGAAGATTTCCACCAACAACTCGGAGGCACCATTGATCACTTGCGGGTGAGCGTAAAAGTCCGCCGCGGAATTCACAAATCCGGTTAGAGAGACGATCTGCCTGACCTTGTCGAGCGAGCCGATGGCGTCCTGGATGACGGCGAGGCGGTTGAGCACGATGATCCGAGCGCCCTCCCTGGCCTCTTCGATAGAGACTTCGGTGGGCACCTTGCCGATGACTTTGCGCTCGCCATCGATCGGCAGTCCACCTGATAGAAACAACAGCTTGCCACTGCGCACACAATTCACATAAGCCGCCACCGGCGTGGGAACGGTGGGCAAGGTGAGACCGAGGGCGGCGAGTTTTTCGAGGATGGAGGAGGTCATGGTGGGGCCGCCAGTGAAGGAGCAAGCGGCTGGGAAAGTAAAGCCGAATCAGGGGTTTCCAGCAGGGCCCGGGTGATTTTGGTTTCCCTGGCGGGCGCAACGAGACATGCTCGCGCCATGGCTGAGCGCGTATTTCTCGGATGGGACCGACCGTTTTTAACGCGGGCGGTGGAGTGGTTGTCGCAGCGCCGCGACGCACTGCCGGCCATGCTGGTGGTGGTGCCCACGGCGGAAAGCGGCCGGCGCTTGCGTGAGGCGCTGGCAGAGGCCGCCGGCGCACTGCTCTCGCCGAAGATAGCGACTCCGGGCTCGTTTCTGAAAATTGAAAACACAGTCGACCATGTGGCGCCGGATTGGGCCGAGCAAGTGGCGTGGGTGGAGGTGTTGGAAGGGGTGGCGGATTGGCCGGCTTATGCTGGGTTGTTTCCCGAGGCGCCGGAGCCCGACGGTGAGTGGGCCGGCGGATTGGCCAGGGAAATGGTGAGCCTGCGCCACACCTTGCAGGAAAACGGGCTGACCCTCGGCACGGCCGCGCGCCGGTTGCGCGACACCGTGGAGGCCGAGCGCTGGGAGGCGCTCGGCAGATTGGAGAACTTGGTCGAGCGCAAACTCGGAAGTTGGGGGTATCAAAGCCGCAGCCGCGCGTTGGCAGCTGGCTTGAGCATGCCGGCCGGAATTTCTAACATTGTGGTGGCGGGGGTGGCGGAGATGCCGCCGCTGGTGGAGCAGATGCTGCTGGATTGGGAAAGGGATGGCCAGCATGAGGGCGGCGCGCCGCGCGCGCCGGAGGTGAATTGTGAGCGTGGCATCGGCAGCGACGCTCATGGACCGCCGCCACAAGGGTTGACCATTCTGCTCGGCGCGCCAGCGGGTGAGGCGGATGAGTTTTCAGCGGCCGGCCGGCCACTGGCGCGGTGGGGTGAGCGCGAGATGCCATGGCCCGAGGGGGCCACCGGCTCGGTGCGGGTGGTGGCCGATCCGCGCCAGCAAGCGGTCGAGGCCGTGCGGGCCATCGGCGAGGGGAACGCCGCATCTAACGAAGTGGCGCTCGGCTCGGCCGATGCGGAAGTGGGGGCGGAGCTGGCGCGGGCCTTGACCCGTGACGGTTGGCCGGCCTTTCATCCGGCAGCCGTGCAGCCTACGGCAGGCTTGGCCCGCTGGTTCAAGGTTTGGAGCGAATGGTTAGAAGAGCCGGCGTTGGCAGTCATGGCCGATTTGCTGACGTTGCCGGAAACCGCCGTGCTCGTCGGCGGACGACGGGCACAAAAAGCCGAACGTCTATCCGCTATGCGCGACCGCTGGATGGTCCTGCGCACGGAAGATTTGCAGCGGCGCATCGATGCCGCGGATTTCCGCAGCGAAGCGGACCAGGCGTCCGCGGCGGAAGTGCTGGCGGCCGCCGTGGTGTTGGAAAAGCTGCGGGCGCGCTTTCTGCGCGACGAATTCGCGGGGGCGCTGGCAGAAATGTTAGACGCGCTCGCCACCTGCGGTCCGGCGTCGGCGGAAATGGCTGTCACCCTGGGCGAATGGCTGGTGCAGGCGGCGCCCGTGATCGGGCGGGTGGCACGCGGCGCGCGGTTCTGGCTGGATTTGATGTTGGATGAGGTGTGCGCGCCGGCGCCGCTGCCACCCGCCGGGCGGGTCATCGATGTGCAAGGCTGGCTGGAGTTGTATTATGAACCGGGCCGGCATTTGGTGCTATGTGGCATGAACGAGGGCAAGGTGCCGGCCCGCAGCGGTGGCGAGCCGTGGTTGAGCGAGGCCGCGCGCGAACGGCTGGGCTTGCTCACCGATGCGATGCGCGCGGCGCGGGATGCCTATTTGTTCACGGCAATGGTGGCGGCGCGCCGCGCGGATGGCCGGGTCGACGTGATCTGTGGCAAGGCCGGGGCTGGCGGCGAGACATTGTTGCCATCGCGCTTATTGCTTGCCGCCGGGCAGGCGGCGTTGCCGCGGCGGGTACTGACATTGTTTCGTGAGATCGAGCCGCCGGAAGCCGGCATGCGCTGGCATGCCGACTGGCAATGGTCGGTGCGCCAGCTCGAGCCGCCCAAGCGGATCAGCGTGACCTCGATCACGGACTATCTGGCATGTCCATTCCGGTATTATCTCAAACACGTCGTGCGCATGCAGATTCCGGAGACCGCGCGGGTCGAGTGGAACGCCAGGGATTTCGGCAGCGCGGCGCATGAGGTGTTAGAGCGGTGGGGCAAGGATGTGACAGCGCGGGAGTTTGACAAGGCCGAGGCTTTGAATGATTGGTTCAGCGCCGAGCTCGACCGCGTCGTCGCCGAGTGGTTCGGCCAGCGCCCGCCCTTGTCCGTTAGAATCCAGGCCGAGTCGCTGCGCCAGCGGCTCGCGTGGCTGGCGCGATGCCAGGCACGCGAACGCGAGGCGGGCTGGGAGGTGGTGGATGTGGAGCGCAAGGTCGAGTTGGAGGCGGGCGCGGCGATGATCGTGGCAAAGATCGACCGGATCGACCGCCACCGCGCCAGCGGCGGGTTGCGGGTGATTGACTACAAGACCGGCAAGGTCGATGGCGTGGAGAAGGCGCATCGCAGCAAAATGCTCGCGTCCACAGTGCTGCCGGCCCACCTAACGGATTCGCCCGCGCTGCATGCGCGGAGCGCCAATGGCAAGTTGGCGGGCTATCGCTGGGTGAATCTGCAATTGCCGCTGTATGCCCTGGCCATGGTGCGGCGCAACGAGAACTTGCCGACGCCGTGCTATTTCACGTTGGGGGCCACTGCGGCCGATGTTGGTTTGCACGAGTGGGCGGATTTCACCATGGACGATCTCGAGGCGGCGCAAGCCTGCGCCGAGTGGGTGGCAGACCATGTGTCTAACGGTTTGTTCGGGCCTCCTGCGGAAAAGGTGAACTACGATGACTATCGGATATTGGCGGCGGGGCGCAAGCTGGCAGAGGCGATGGTGATGGCGTGAGGCGGGTCTCTCGTGAATGAGAAGTGGCTGGGGTAGTCCGCACAGTCCGCTGTGCGGATTACACCTGCGGCGGGGCGAACCCTTCGCGGTAGTGCCGGCGAACGAGGGTGTCCGACGCTTCCTGGTGATTGGTGAAACTGAGGCTGGCCCTGTCCCAGCGGAGCTCCTGGCCGCGAAAGCGCGAGGCTTTCACGGCGAGTTGGACCGCCTCGGTGATGCGCAGGGCGTCCTTGAACGGGCTGCGTAATTCGGTCTTCCTGCCGAGACAGGTGTCGACCCACGCGTGCCAGTGGTTGAGCGGCGGCAACTCCGGCAGGCCGGGCATTTTGAGGCCGGCAGTGAGCTTGCCCTCGCGCCAGACTTCGAGGCGGCCTGGCGCGGTGAGCGTGAGCACGCCGCCCTCGCAGACGACCACCGTCACGTTATCATCGGCGAATTTGCCTGCGGGCAGGCCGAGCGCGGCGCGCGATGGGGCTTGCGCGGAATCGCTGTAATGGATCGGGAACTGCCGGTGGGCGAAGTTGGTTGAATCGACCGCATAGGTGACGGTGGTGCGGCACGGGTGCGGGTGGAACTCGGGGTTGGGCGCTTGCGGGCAATGGCTCAGCACGGCAATCGGCGACTGCAATTCATCATAGGCATAGAACAGGACATCAAGCACGTGGCAACCCCAGTCGCCCAAGCCATTGCTGCCGTAATTCCACCATGAGCGCCACACCACGGGTGCCATCCCGCTGCGATATGGCACCGTGGCGCAGGGCCCGAGCCATAGGTTCCAATCCAAGTCTGGCGGCGGCGGGCTGGGCTCGGCGAGTCCCCGGTCGAGATTGAAATAGGTGCGGTCGTTGGGCGAGTTGATCCAGACGTGCGCCTCGACGGCCTTGCCTAACATCCCCTGGCGGAGGATGGCCACCGCCGCCCGGCGCCCGGCCAGGGCCATGCGCTGGTTGCCGAGTTGGGTGACCAGCGCGGGTCGCGCGGCCAGCGCTTTTTCCACCATGACGAGTTCCTCTAACTGATGTACGAGGGGTTTCTGGCCATAGACATGTTTGTGATGCGCCATGGCGGTGAGCAGGATCGGGGCATGGCTGTGATCGGGCGTGGACACAATCACCGCGTCGAACTCGTCGCCATGGCTGGCGAAGGCCTCGCGATAATCCCTGCAGGTGAATGCCTGCGGATGCTCCTTGGCGGCTTGGGCCAGGGCCCCGGCATCGACGTCGCACAGTCCCGCGATTTCCACCAGCGGGTGGCTGGCCACCTGCCGGCGGTCTTCCGCGCCAATGGTGCCGACCACGCCGATGGAGAGGACCCGCAACTTGGCATTGGGCGACACGGCAGGGGATTGCGCGCGGGCGATAGCGGATAGACCCATGCCGGCGGCACCGGTGGTCCAGAGAAAGCGGCGGCGGGTGAGCGAAGAAGCCATGCCCCACCCATACTCACGCTGCGCGGCGGGCTTTTCAACCAATCGCCATCAAGCATGCCCGCAAGCCGTGGATCTAACCCAAGAGCCGGTTCATTCCCCGCGCTCAGGCCGGGTATTGGCCGCTAAGGTATCCGGTGAGTTGCTGGATGGCGTGGCGTTGGGCTTGCATGATCCAATTGACCACGTCGCCCATGGACACCAACCCGATCAATCGCGCGCCATCGAGCACCGGCAAATGGCGGATCCGGTTGAGGGTCATGCGCGCCATGCATTCCTCGATGCTGTCGTCGGGCGCAATGCTGATGACCGGTTGGGAGAGGATGTCGCCGACCCGGGTGGTGCGCGAAGTTTTCCCCTGCAAAATCACCTTGCGGCTGTAATCGCGCTCGGAAAACACGCCCACCACGGTGTCGCCCTCCATCACCACGAGGGCGCCGATGTTTTTTTCGCCCATCACCGAGAGCGCGTCAAAGACCATTGCGTCTGGCGTGGTGGTCGCGACTTCGGTGCCTTTGTGGGCGAGAATTTGTCGGATGGTGCCGGAGATTTCCATGATTGGTTGGCTTGAGTTCGATGCAAGGGTAGGCGCGTTTTCGAGGGTGGCAAGGATTCTTGTCTGGATTTTTGCCGCCACCGCGGCGCCTGCGGGGTTGCGTGCGCCGGCGACATCGGGTTGAGTGGGCGGGTGCACGATTTGATCCAATCAGCGCGGAAACTCGCGGCGGCGTTGCGCGACGTGGAGTTTGCCGCGCCGGTGGCGTTTGTGTACCGGCCCTTGGACTACGCCTGGGCTGCCCACCAGATGTATCTCGAGCGTTTTGGCCGCGGGCGCAAGCGGGTGTTGTTTCTCGGCATGAACCCCGGCCCTTTCGGCATGGCCCAAACCGGTGTGCCGTTCGGCGAAATCGCCGCGGTAAGAGATTGGATGGGCATCCACGCCGCCGTGGCCGGGCCCGCCCGGCAACATCCCAAGCGCCCCATCGATGGCTTTGCCTGCCAGCGCTCGGAAGTCAGCGGACGCCGCCTGTGGGGATTGTTCGCCGACAGGTTCCCGCTGGCGGAGGAATTCTTCGCCGACCACTTCGTGCTAAATTTCTGCCCGTTGGTGTGGATGAGCGCTACCGGCGCCAATCTAACACCCGACAAGCTGCCCGCCGCCGAAATGGCGCCGGTGGAGGCCGCCTGCCTCACGCACCTTGCGGCAGCCATCGAACTACTACAGCCATCGTATTTGATCGGGGTCGGCGGCTTTGCCGAAGCGCGCCTGCGCCTCGCCGCGGCGGCATGTGGCAGCCCCGCCGTGATCGGGCGGATTCTGCACCCCTCGCCCGCCTCCCCCGCCGCCAACCGCGGCTGGGCCCACGCCGCCACCTGCCAACTCACCGCGCTCGGCGTCTGGCCGGCCTAGCCTCAGACATCCTGAACCCGGTGGGAAATGGCTGGGACCTTGTGAAGAAAGGCGGCGGGCAGGATGCCCGCGCCACGGTGGTCCGGGCATCTTGCCCGGAGCCTCGACTCAAACCACCAAGGGTGCTAAGTAAACCGTATTGGGCATCCTGCCCGGAGTGAAATGGTCTCAAGCGGTGGGGGCCGCCTATGGCACGCGGATCACCGAAATGGTGGCTGGCATCCGGTACGGCTTTTTGTTGACGAAGCCATCGATCGGCCAATCCATGTTGGCCACCACCACCTGGTCGCCCCGGAACAGGACTTCACTCGGTTCGTCGAGCAGCCCGCCGCGCTTGGCGGCGACATCCGCCACGTCGGCGTTTTTCGCCAGCGTGTCGAGCCGGCCGTCGGGTTGGATGATGTGCACCGCGTTGCCCGCGCAGTCTGCCAGATAGATCCTGTCGGTCTTGAGGTCGCAGGACATTCCGTCGCAGCTGATCAGACGCCCTGGTTCGCGCACGAATACGGTGTTGGATTGCACCTTGCCGTGGGCGTCAAAGGTGATTTTATACAACACGCCGTCACTGAACACCCCGACATAGAGGTTGCCCTTGCTGTCGAAGGTGATCCCGTCCGCACCGAACGGCCATGCCTTCTGCTTGCTCTCAAAGGTCGCGAGCACGTGCGGATCGGACTCCATAACTGTGGCGATGCGCACGTTCTGCTCGGCCAACTCGAAGCGCAGCACCGCACTCTTCATGGTGGGGTTGTACACCTGCTCAAGGGTCGATTCTGTCAGATAGACGTGTCCCCCATGCACCGCAACCCCGTTGGCGATGTTCAAACCCGAGGCCACCAGCGACATCCCGGCGATTTTCCCGTCGCGCAGCTGCAAGCGCCACAGGCGCGACTCGCGCGGGTGAGCGGGCGAGAACTGGTTGTCGGCCATGTAGAGGTCGCCGGAAGCCGGATCGCGCGCGATGCCCATGGGGGCGATGCGGTCGACGCCGGCTTTCAGGCCGGGATAGGGTGTGGCAAAGCGGTGGAACACCTCCGCCTTGTTGTCGGGGGTGATCCGCGCCAGCAGCGGCGGCGCCGCCGGGTCGTTGAAGTTGGGCACCGCAACCACGATGGAGTCGTCGGCCAGCAGGCACATGCCATCGGGCGTGTTGCATTCCGCGGGCAACTCGACGAGCAAGCGCGGGGTGGCGAGTGGTTGTGCCGCGTGTGTTGTTGCGCCTGCGGCGGCCGCTACTGCGGCCAGTGCGAGGGCAACCCATTTTGTCTTCCTGGTTGCGTCTTTCATGATGTTAGATTGTCAGGGCCGGGCCACCACCGGCGCCCCCTGCAGCCGCGGCCTGATCGGCAGTTTGTCGATGCCTGGGAAATCGGGATCCGGCATGGCACGAATCTCCTCCGCGCCCAGGAACGGGCAATTGGCGTCGACCCATGCGATGAGCCGTTGGAGTTCCAGCTCCTCGAGCTTGACGCCGTGGTGCCCGCCGCTCATGACCCGCTCTATGAGCGGACTCCGGGCGGATAGATAGCGCATGGGCCTGAGGGTCCGGTGAATGGTCGATGGCGCGTCCGTGGCGCGGTCGTTGTCATACACGTCCTCGGGGCGCAGCCCGTAGACCGGAATGGCGCCGGCGATGCCGTAGCCGGGGCGTCCGGCGCCCGGCGCCGCCACCGGCCAGGCCGCCTGCCCGATGAGGGTTATGTAGGGCTCCTTGAACAGCGCAAACTCGCCGGAGGCCTGCCGTAATGTTAGATCGAGCTTGGCGCGCGCCTTGCCATCGCCCTGATGGCATTTCCCGCAATGGCGGTCGAGCACCGGTTGCACGAACCGCTCGTAACCGATGCTTTCGTCACCCCACGGCGGCGGGCTGACAGGGGTGGGTGGGCGGCGCATGGCCAAACCAAGTTGGTTCGGCGGCGCGCCACCCTGCTGGCTGTGGCAGCCCACGCAACCGCGCCGCTCGCCCGGCAGCAAGCCAGTGAACGAGCGCATCGTGTGCAAGGCGCGCTGCTTCTCATCTAGCAGTTGGAAATAGACCGCCAGGCCTGCCGGCACTTCGAAATAGACCGACCCGTCGGCTTCGACCGGCACGGTGGAGATGATGCGTTTGACGGCTTCGGACTGCACCGCCGACACCGCGGGGCCGGAGTACACGAACACCTTCTGCCAAGTTGAGTAGGTCTTGGCTTCCTGTTGGATCACCCGCAGGTATTTGACTCGTTCGCGCGGCAGGTCAGGCACGCCTTCCCAGACGTTGGAGTTATAAAACACCCCCGGCCGCATCGGCTTGCGATCCTTGCCGGTGCCCGGCCACTCGACCATGTCCGGCTGGCGCGGCGGCACGGGACGCGCTTTGACCGGCATGGCATACCAGGCGTGATGCTCACCGGCGTGGAGCAACTCCCGGTTGCCGTGCACATCCATCAGATAGACGCGGAAGCGGTCGCCCTCGCCGCGCGCCGAGACAAGGAATTCGCCGGCCGAAATCGGATAGGGCGCCATGTAGCCGGTGAACCGGCCCGCCGCATGGTAATCGGCCGCCTCACTCCGGTCGGCGGGCGAACTGCCGACCTCGGCCCACGGCAGATCGAATGTCACGCGTGTGAGGCCGTTAGGGAAATTGGCGCCCTGGGTGGCATCGACGATGCCGATGGTGCCGTGGAACCAGTCATGGTGGCCAACCGAGGTGAACATGACGCGGTTGGTGCCAGGAAGCGGGCGCGGTTCGGCAAGGTGGTCGGGCCAATAACTCTGGTTGCCCCAGAACACGCTCGTCTGCGTGCCATCCTGGCGGGTGGTCCACAAGCTCTGCACCCGGTTCTGATCCTTGTCGGAATACTCCCAGCGCGAATAGACCACATGGCCGTCGGGCAGCAGGGCGGGGACAAAGTCAGGCTCGCTGTTGAAGCTGATCAGATAGATATTGCTCCCGTCGGCGTCGCAGCGGGCCAGCGTGTTGGAATAGATGTAGGGGCCGCACCGCACATACGTGTTGCCGCGGGTGGTGGTGAACATGATGTGGCCGTCTGGCAGATAGATCGGGTCGATGTCGTCGTAGTCACCATCGGTCAACTGGCGCAGGTCGCTGCCGTCCAGATTGCTCTGGTAGAGGTGGAAGCTCTTGGCGTCGGCCGGCTTGAAGCAGAACAACACCTTGCGAGCGTCAAATGACAACTCCGGCCGCCAAAAGCTGCCGGGCTGGTTTGGGGCCAATTGCCGGACGGGGGATTCCGGATCGAGTCCCTCCGTCACGAGCAAACGTCCGCCAGGCGTTGCCATCATCCCAAGGCGGTGCACCGCCTCATGGGGAAACTCAGAGCCTTGCGGCATCGGTTGGTCAATCAACAGCAGTTGGGTGAAATCCACCGCGGGGTTCTTCAGGAAGATCTTGCGCTTGGTCTTTCTAACATCCAGATAGAGATTGCGGTCAGCCCCGGCGCTGGCAGCCTGTGGCAGTTGCGCCGCAAGCCGGTCGAGCTCCGCCAGTTCCTGGCTCAAATCCGGTGGCTGCGGGTCGCGCCCGATCCGCCCTGCCAACTCGCGGGCCCATCCGATCTCCTCCAGCGCGCGCTGGCGCAGCGGCCGGCCCTCGGCTTGGAACAACCAATCGGCCACCAGCGCGGAGGGCGCTTCCAAGCCGTACTTGTCCATCAGATAACGCCGTGTCTGGCCGGCTTCCTGCGGCTCGAGCGCGCGGCCATAGAGCATGATCTCGGCGATGTCACCTTGCAGATGCTGGGCGCCCGCCCCGCCGATTGTTAGATCCTGGGTGTTCGGTGCGATTGTCCCAACTGTCGCCAGCGCGTTGACCGCCATCGCGTTGACCGCCGCGCCGTCAAGGCGGCCGCTGGTCATGCGGCCATCGCCATCGAAGCGCACCTCGAGCAGGCGGAACCCCTTGCCGAGAGCCGAGCCAAACTGGTACGAGCTGCGGCCGCCGCCGGCCAGTCCGAAGTGCGGCCATGGGCGCAGCTGCGCGCCACTCAGCGCGATGCCGTAACCGGTCCATGGCGATCCCCATTGATTTTTACTGAACAACCACATGTCGCCCCCCGGCGCCTCCGCACGCGCGACGACGAAGGCGGTCATCGCTGATAGATCCAGCGTGGCCGGGGCGCCGCATGAGAGGAACTCGCGGCGCGACGCCTCGAAGCGAACCGCTGGCAACCCGGGCCCGGCGGCGTCCGGCACCATTACGGGGCGCTGGTCGCCCGCGTCCTGCCGCGCATGATGGGCCTGACCGCTCTTGTCGCTCCAAGCGGCCAAGGCGCCGGCCATTGCGGTTGTGCCGTTGCCGTTGGAATCGCTGGCGTCAAGCCACAGCAGCAAGGCTGGTTTGGCAGCAGGCTCAGCTGCGCCCACGTTATCAGCGAGGCAGATGCCGGGCCCCATCACCACCACAGCGGCAAGCCACCAGCGCAGCGCCAGATCCAGTTTCCGGCTCACCCGGCGTGTTTTCATTACTGGGCAATTCATGATAGGGTTGTTGTGCTGTGGGTGACTACGGATATGACCTCGAATTCCTTTCATTAATGGGCAATTCATGATAGGGCTGTTGTGGGCAACGTTGCGCCGGAAAGTTTGCATCCGTACAGGCCGCTTTGGCAAGTCAAGCCCCTATTTCCTTTGTCACGGCGTTGCCTGTTGGATTTTGGCGCTGTTCAAGCCATACCCCGGGTCACTTGAACAGATCCGGGAAAAACACCACGGCTGCCGCCCACGCTCGCCGGTCGGCGGACTCGTCGTAGGCCGCGCCCTTGCGGCGGGGAACAGGGTGTTGAGCGATTGCATGGTCTCCGCCCCTAGCCCCGAACCCGCTTCACCTCAAACCCGCGCCGGACCACTTTCCACTTGACCCGACTCTCCGTCGGGTGCATCCATTCCGGTTGTGGAGCGTCCCCTCACAGTCTTGTTCGTCGATTGCAATTCCTGCTTCGCCTCGGTCGGGCAGCACCTTGATCCCGCCCTGCGGGGCCGGTCGGTGGGCGTGGCGCCACTTGCTGGTAGTTAGGACTCGCCCGAACCGGAAAACACAGCCCATGCCCAACCTGCAGCACCCCGCCCGACAGTCCATGGGTGTCCACTTTCGCCAGAACACGTGGATCATTATTGCAGTCATTGCCATCCTGGCCGTGACTGCGGCAGTGGAGCTTTGGATGGGGCGCTTGCCGCTCGGCCCGGACGGCAGGTTCGGATTGTGGGAAGGCAACATCTGGAGCAGCGAGCAGTCCCAACGCTTCGCCGATCCCTACACCTTCTCCCATGTCATTCACGGCATGCTGTTTTATGCTTTCCTCTGGCTGGTCGCACCGCAATTGCCCGTGCGCCACCGCCTCGTCTGCGCCCTCGCACTGGAAGGCGCGTGGGAGTTGCTCGAGAACTCGCCGCTCATCATCAACCGCTACCGCGAGACGACCATCGCACTGGGGTATGTGGGAGACAGCGTCTTCAATTCGCTCAGCGACATCTTCTTCGCCGGCCTCGGCTTCCTCTTCACCTGGCGCGCCCGCATCTGGCTGACCATCGCCGCCATTGTCGCCATGGAGATCGGCACCGCCCTAACGGTAAGGGACAACCTAACCCTGAATATCATCATGTTGGTGCATCCCGTCGACGCGATCAAGGCGTGGCAAACGGCCGGATGTCCACCGCCGAAGTCATGAGCGACTCGCGTCGCGCCATGCACATGATGCGCATCACGGACATGGAACGACACTTGCCAAAGTGTCGTGTAGTGAATGCGCGAAAGTGGCGACACGGGACTTTGGCAAGTCCCGTTCCATGAGTGCGGCCTTCTCAGCACGGGCCACACCTGTCTGGCATGGGTCGCCTTTGCGGCCGTGCTCAAGCGGAGGAGGATTTTCCCACTTGCATATCCGTTATCCGACCCCATGTTGCTCGCCCATGAACTCCCCAGACCTCACCCAGCGCCCACCTCGCAGCGCCCGCGTCCGCCTCGGCGGTTTTGTCATCCTGCCGCGCATTCTCGACAAGTGCCGCGCCACGCTCGCCGGAACCAACGGGGAATTCAACTACGCCTGTCCGCTCGACCAGCGGTTCTTCGTCTTCACCGGCATCGATCCGGAAGCCCTGAAAACCGAGGTCGCGAAAGGTCTCGGCGATGGTGCCTTGCTCGCATGGATTCAAGCCAACGCGCCCCTGCAGCGTGCCGACCACGAGATCGAGGCGTGGAGCCGCTTTCGCGACAGCGCCGCACCGGGCGATAACGCCAGCCGCGCCTACATCAGCGGCGCGATTGAAAAAGCCGGCGGTGCGGAGCGCGATGACTTGGCGACTTGGTTCGAGTGGCTCGATTACGATGACTACGTGAGTTTCGGCGGCGCGTAACCATGCCACCCGAGTCACCCGACCACCGGCTGGAAACCCACAAGCCAATCGCCGGCCTGACTGCGCGTGGAATCCGGCGGGTGATGGCGCGCTGCCGCCCGTATCGCAGCGGCGGGTGGCGGCGCTGTGGTTTTGGTTTTTGCGGCCGGAAAGAACTGCCTGCGCCGCCACGTAACCTGAGCCAACATCTGCGCCACGACTTCAATTCCGCAGTACCCACCCCCCCAACCACACCATGAAACGTATGACGCTATGGACATCCGCCGTTGCATTCGTCCTCAACCTCAGCGCCTCGGCGCAAACCAAGGCTCCAGACCTCGCCGCCGCCGAGCTCGCCAAGATCGAGGCCGCCCTGCCCGCCAAGGCGAGCGCCACCCCCAAGAAGGCGCGCAAGATTCTGGTGTTCTGGCGTTGTGAGGGGTACGTGCACGCTGGCGGCATCGCCGCAGGCAACAAGGCCATCGAGCTGATGGGCACCAAGACCGGCGCCTACACCACCGATGTCAGCCGCGAATACGAGGTGTTTGAGGCGGCCAACCTGGCCAAATACGACGCCGTTGTTCTCAATAACACCACCAACCTGAAGCTCTCCGACGCGCAACAACAAGCGCTCCTCGCATTCGTCCGCAGCGGCAAGGGCCTCATCGGCATCCACGCCGCCAGCGATAATTTCTATCAATGGCCCGACGGTGCCAAAATGGTCGGCGCCTTGTTCAACGGCCACCCGTGGAATGCCGGCGGCACCTGGGCGTTCAAGGTCGACGAACCGAGCCACCCGCTCGCCAAGGCCTTCGGCGGCAAGGGTTTTAAACTCAAAGACGAAATCTACGAGATGAAAGACCCCTACAGCCGCGCCAATTGCCGCGTGCTGCTGAGCCTCGACCTGAGCGACGCCGCCACCGGCGGCCAAAAAGGCAAACGCACCGATAGTGACTACGCCGTCGCCTGGATCAGGACGGAAGCTGCGGGCCGCGTCTTCTATTGCTCGCTTGGTCACGACGCGAATGTCTTCCAGGAACCCGCCGTGCTGCAGTTCGACCTCGACGGCATCCAATACGCCCTGGGCGATCTCGCCGCCGACGCCACGCCGAAGCCGTGACGCGCCAGTACCGGTGCATCAATCCGCGGATTGGGCGGGCTGTGGCTGCGGCTCGTCCACCCGGGCCAGTATCCACAGCAAATCCGAGAGGCGGTTGAAAAACAGGCGCACGGTTTCCGGCACTTCCTCGCCGGACTCGTGCAAGGCCAACACCCCGCGCTCGGCACGCCGTGCCATCGCCCGCGCAAAATCCAGGCCGGCCCGTGCCAGCGAGCCCTCGGCTCCCGGCCTGGCCCAGCCGGTGAATTGCACCCCCCGCGTCTCAAACCGTCGCGCCTCGGCCTCCACCCATGCCACATCCGCCGCGGTCAGCGCGACGTATTTGTAGCGTCCCAAGTCTTCGGGCAGGCACGCGAGTTGGCCCATCAAGCCAATCAAGCGCGCTTGAATCGCATCAATGAGGCCGATCACCTCGGCATTGGTGCCAGCGGCGCGGGCCAGGCCCAGCGCGGCATTGACCTCATCGACCGCGCCCAAGGCGGCCACCCGCAGCGAGGTCTTGGCGATGCGCTTGCCAAACAACAAGTCCGTCTCTCCCAAATCGCCCCGGCCAGTGATGATGCTCATGCCGCCGAGGCTAGCCCGCGCCCCGCCAATGTCCATCCCGGCGTTGCACGCCACACCAATAATCCAGGCCGAGTTGCAACCATAACTGAATTCCGCCCGGCCCTGGCTCCGCCACGGGGACCACTTGTCCTGATCGATCATCATTTCACTTCCAAGTGAATCCGCGGCGACTGCCCCCGAGCGCGCGCGTGCGTGATTTCATCTGATTTCAGCAACGGCGCATTCGCTCAGTACCCAACCACCAGGCGCATGAAGCGCTTGCCACCATTCATATTGACAGTTGCCGTGCGGAAGTTGTTGGCATCCGGGGCTGATAGACTCACGCCCGCCGGAGTCCAGTCCTGCAGATCGTCACTCGTCTCGACCGTGTAGCTGACCCCATCGCTCCCGGCGTAGTAGGTCAGCCCCATTTGATTCGCGACGCAAACCGGCCGGGGAATGTTCCGGCTGAGATTTTGTTTTGGGTCAAGGTTAAGGGCATAAGCCATCAGGAGGTTCACACCATCGTTGTTCGGATCGGATTGCAGGTCCGCCTGGTGGGAGAAGCCGTTCGAAACCAGCCACGGTGCCACCGCCGTGGGAGCTCCCATCTCGACGGCAGGATGGCCCATCCATGTCGGTGATGTGAAACCCGTCTTGCCGCTGCTGGTGACGCCAGCGGGTATCGTCACCTCAGTTAGGCTGCGACATGAGGAAAATGCGGAATCGCTGATGCTGGTGACGTTGGCGGAGAATGTAACAGTCCCAATTTTCCCTCCTGGACATTGAATGATCTTCGTCTGGCTCTTGTTGTACAAAATTCCGTCCACACTGCCATAGGCGGAATTCAGGTCATCCACCGTGATTGCGGTCAGATTGGCACAGGCGGAAAACGCCGAGGTGCTGACGCTGGTGACACTGGACGGGATCGTGGCAGTTCCTGACTTTCCACCAGGACATTGGATGAGGCTGGTCCGGTTCTTATTGTACAAGATTCCGTCCACACTGCAAAACGACGCGCTGGAAGCATCCACAGTGATCGCGCTCAGGCTGCTGCAACCCTCCAACGCCGAGGTGCTGATGCTGGTGACACTGGCGGGTATGACAATGGCCTCGAGTTTGCGATGCACGAACTGGTCAACGAACTGTTGGAATGCACAAGCTATTTCTGCACACCCTACCGGCCATGGGAAAAAGGCGGGGTGGAGAACTACAACGGTCTGGTCCGGCAGTATTCTCCAAAAGGGTATAATTTCGTATCGATCACTCTGGAGCGTCTCTTGGAGGTCGAGGAGGAGATCAACAACCGCCCTCGCAACATCTTGGCCTACCGGTCCCCGAACGATCTCCTTGACTAAGTAAACCGTATTGGGCATCCTGCCCGGCGCCTTCTTGTTCCATACCAAACCCCATCTTCCGCCGCATCTGCCCCGCGCCCAGATTGCTTGTTAGTATGATCACCGACTGGAACCGCCGCTCCAAAGCGCCGTCCTTCTCAATGCTCTGGCGGTATTCCTTGATGGTGGTCGCCCCGATCACGCGGATCGCGCCACGGGCCAGCGCGGGCTTGAGGATGTTTGCCGCGTCCATGCTGCCGCCCGCCTTGCCTGCACTCCTCCACATGGAAAAATGCTGGAACAAGTGCGGCTTTACATTTACACTCCCACCATGGCTGTCACAATTCAATCCTACCAACGTTTGGAGGAGGAAGTTCTACACCTGCCCCGTGTGGATCGCTGCCGGCTTGCAATTCGGCTTCTGGAAAGTCTCGATGAAGACGATCACGAGCTAACTCCCGAATGGCGCGAGGAACTGCAGCGGCGATCCAGCAACATTGACGCTGGCAAGGCAAGACTCATTTCTTCCGAAAGCCTTTGGAGTGAGATCAACCAGCGCTTTGGCACAACCCTTTGAGCCATGCGCGTGAATTACGACGACGCGGCCCGCGAGGAAGGACTCGCCGCCGCTGCGTGGTACGGGCTGCAACAGGAAGCTCTCCAAATCCGGTTCCTTGCAAAATGGAAGGAGGCTGAACTCCGCATGGCAGCCAGCCCGCAATTGCACCGTTGCTTCGAAGGAAATCTGCGCAAGTGTCGTTTTGAGATTTTTCCGTATGCGCTCGTCTTCCGAATTCGCAACGACGAACTGCAAGTCCTCGCCGTCATGCACATGAGCCGCCGCCCCAACTATTGGCAACACCGTACCTGACACCCCACACCGCCTCCACCCGTTCCTCGAATTCTCCCCGCTACTTTGTCCCGGCCTTCAAGGAGTGTGGGCGTCCACACCGCCCACATTTGCCAATGCAACGCGAAAGTCCGAGGCTGCCGCCACCCTTTCTCCACCCATTGTCATGGCGGCCTAAAACGACAGCCTGCCCCATCGGCCCATCGGCCCATCGCGCTTCCGACACCATCCCATTTCAGCATTCCTCGGGCTGTTGATTCAGCACGGGATCGAGATCGTGGCTGACGTCCGGTCCCGGCCATTGAGTCGCTTGCCGTGGTTCTGTCGGCCGGCATTGGAGAAGGAATTCAGGGAGAACGCCATCCGTTATATCTTCCTAGGCCAGGAACTGGGTGCTCGGCGTGGCGAACGGGAGTGCTGAATCTACAGTCCACTTTCTCCAAATTCGGGATCAATGGTGCGATACCAATTGGCAGCTTCTGCAATCACCGCATCTGCGAGCCGCTCATTCAACTCCCTAACCATTTTGCCCGGAATCTCCCGCACCGTGTCCATCCCCAACGGCTTGAAATGCACGATCCGCGTCAACCGGTTCACCAACTCCGGCCGCAAGTGGCGGCGAATGGCTGCCTCCACCGTGGCGCGGGCATCCTGCCCGCCGCCATCTTGTTCCATTCCAAACCCCATCTTCCGCCGCATCTGCCCCGCGCCCAGATTGCTTGTAAGTACGATCACCGCCGGCCGACCCAATGCCTGCGCCAACTTGCCCTCAGCCAGCAATTGCGCAAAACCCTCGACAATGCCGGTCTTGCCCACACCCGGCTCGCCTATCAAAATCAGGTTGCTCTTCCGGCTTTGCAGCAGAATTTGCGTGATTTTGAGCATCTCATCCCGCCGGCCAATCAAGGGCGGCAAGGCGCCCTTCGCCGCCAGGTCGGTAAGATTCCGCCCAAACCGCTCCAGCGCGGATGCACCTTTCTTCTTCTTGTCTTCTGTCTTCTCTCAAAACCATCACTCAGGCGTTCCGCCACCCCACGCAATACTTGGTAGGCATCGAGCCCGAGTTTCGTCAACACCTAGCAGCCTGTCGGGCTCAGATTTTGACCGGATTCTGGCTTTTTGGGGAATCGGAGGCTTTGTGAGCGCTTCAGCACCCGCCTGAGGGACCGATTTGTGATTTTCAATTGTCGCTGGGCAGCTTTTCGTGAGCGGAGGCGTGTGAAGGTGGTGGCGGTCGGCTAACGCCGGGGGCTACTGCCTCACTGGTTCAACCGGCCACTCCTGCAACACCAAGACCTGCTGCGAAACCGGTTCAACCGGTCTTTCCGGCAACGCCAAGGCCTGCTAACACACCGGGCCAACCAGTGGCTCCGATAACGCCAAAGCCTGCAGTCACCTTAGTTCAACCGGCCACACCGGCGGCACAGGAGCCAGCACATAAACCGGTCCTAACGCCAGCCACGGCGTTGAAGACACCTATTGTTGCACTCAGCGCGTCAGATCTCGATGCCGTGGGGGCGGACAAGGAAGTGACGTTGCACTTGGGTGACGGAGAGGCCATCCTTCTACGTCGATCAAACGGGCGCTGGATCAGCTCAGGTTTTGTGACGCAGGCTCAATGGAAGGCCGTGATGGGCTGGGTTCCAGGGCGCCTTAGTGGTTGGAATTTGCCAGTGGGAGATGTGAGTTCTGATGCTTTACGGTCGTTTTGCGATCAACTGCAACAGAAAGTGAAACTTCCGCCTGGTTGGCAGGCTGGCTCTACGGATGCTATGGGCAGGTCAGGGTGGCGACTGTTGTTGTATTAGCCCTATTTCTGTTTTAATTCCGGTTTGCCTAACGGATGAGTTGAAGCATCGAAGAACCGAAGATTATTTCTGGGAAACTTTTCAATCAAACGAGCTTTGTCCTGCTTGATTTCGATTCCCCGATTTGGAAGAATCGAGACGGCAATCAAACCAGCATCAGAATGATTAATGGCCTCAACTATATGACGATCTTCGATCGATAGTCCGTGTCCAAATACACACAATGACCCTTTGTGTCTTATGAGCTTAGAATGAGCGAACGAAAGATAATCAGACTTGTAAATCGATCTGACTTTGTCCTCTGCCGTACCCTCAGAGATCAATAGCGGGGTTGTATCATCGCTCATTGATGTTCCGAATTTATCAAGAAGGCTTCCGCCGCCGTCGCTCCGCACCTTATATGTCTTTCCGTCAATTGATTTCTGGAACTGAAGGCCACCATGGAGGTGAAGAATTGCTGTGTCATCACCCCGAAAATCTGTATTGTTTACATCGAATGCATTAGACCAAAAATAATCCTTGAAGCCGCCTCGGTTTCCAAACATTACAGCCCAGTATATCAGAAGGTCATAATTGGTGGAGTAAACAATCGGATAGTTTGACAGTTCGTCTCCTATGTCACTTAGGATGGAACCCGAAATGGTCGCCCATGGGATGTGATTTGCATGAACGGCGTTAGCTAGTGCAGCTTGAATGCTCTTGTATCGCTCATTGACTGGTCGGGTTTCTAATGAGAGCGACGACATTACTTTTCGAGCGGTTGCAAGTGACGATAATACAAACTCAAAATTCTTAGTGCTGAATTTATCAAACAGGGCAACGTCGTGAGCATTTAGTCCTTGGCCTGTGGGAATTTCGAGAGCCTTGCTATACAATGAGTCATACTCAAACCCATCCCACACCGCCCGACTGGCGCCATTTCCGACCAGGATGCCGGAAAAATCACAACCCTGCTTCAACGTATTCCAGTCTTCAAGATTCTCGTCGAGTGTAGATCCGTTCATGGGAGTGCGGCGTGATTTCTAGTCATGCTGATGCCTTTGAGACAGTATCCTTGGATCGCGACGTTCATGTTAGCTGGATGCTTGAGATTCCTAGCTGTTTTGCGGCGGGCGGGTTTCGCTGGGGGCGGCGCGGGTGCTTTGGTTTCGATGAAGCTGAGGGTGGGCAGGAGGAATTCGCCGTGGGAAATGGTTAGAAGGCGGGTCGTTGAAAGAGGAGAATATGTGGGCGGGACGCCCACACTCCTTGATGGGTTGCGGCAAGATGCCGCAACTACGGACCGCTGCGGCTGGCCTTGGTCTTTGCCGGGGCTGCGGGCGGGGAGATTTTTGGTGCGAGATGCACGACCTTGTGGCCGCTGTCGCACTGGCGCTGTTTCATGGCGTTCATCATGGCGTTCATCACGGCGCGGTAGTCGCCTTAATAGGAGTCGAGAATTTCAGCCCTTGTTTTGCGGATTTCGGCGACGCGCGAATTGCTATTCATGGTCTTGGCCTCCAAAGAGTTCGGTGGGTGTGCAGATGGTCGGTGCCAGATAGGAGTCGGTCTCGGCATGGGGCATTCGTTCACGGTTTGTGCGAGACTGCCTCGTAGGCACGGATTTCCTCGCAAAGTTTCTCGCCGCTCCCCTCATCCGGCTGAGTTTGGCGGGCGGCGGTATAATCGCCGGAGCCTTGGTCTAACAAGCGGGAGCCAGGCAATGGATTGAACGCAACGCCAGCAACCCAGGGTTTTGATAGAAGGGCCATGTCCAAAGTGGCGAGTCTGAGGTGATGGCGGGCGGCAAGGCTGACGAGATGCGCGTCGGTGGTGTCCTTGTGGCGGGATTCAGGCGAGTCGGCGGCCGTCACATCGTCAGGCAGGAAACGATGGGACGGGCGGGCTTGAAGGCCGACAAGGGACCGGTGGGCATCCTCCCAGGATGCGGCATAGGCCGGGCTGAGGCTGACACGGAGAAAACCCAATTCGACGATGGGAGTGGTATGAAATTCATCCTGAGAATCAAGCCAACAACGGACCTGCTCGTGATCGGCGTGAGTGGTCTACCGACTGGCGAGCAGAAAATTGACATCGAGGAGCCAGCTCACGGGGAGTCTTCAAGGAGTTGTTTGACGCGTTCAGGAGTCATGGGCGGGGCGCCGACAGGGGCGTCCAGCAGGTAATCATTTCCCACGCGGCGACCGCGGGCCGGTTCGCTGCGCCGCCGGCGATTTTGAAGCGAGGTGGTCAACGCTTGCAGGAGTTCTTCCTGCTCGAGCGGCGGCAGCTTCTTTGCAGAAGACTCGATGTCAGCGAACGTTTTCATGGTGGGAAGCTATAGCGTTCAGGCGCAGCGTGCAATGGTTCTTTTGCGGTCATTTCCGCGACAAGCCGTCGCAGCAAAGCAATTGCTGTTGCGGCGGGCAAATTGGCTGCAGGTTGTAGCCAAATTGCGGGGAGAATAGTCCGTTGATCCAGGGAACGAATTGCGCAGGTCGACCGCGACTTGGTCGATGACCGATTCGCCCCAAGCATGCAGCGTCTGTTTTTCCACAATGCCCTGTCCGATGTCCCAGTAGAGCAGGATCACTTCACGGGTGATGGCCCGGGTGGCAGAGACGCGGGAAAAAACTTCCCGTGCTTCCATGACGCCGTGAACTTATCAGGAAGCCCGCTGGCAGGGGAGGCGCCGGGATGGATCCAGTTGTTGGTATCGATGCCGCTGCGGGTGGGCAGGAGGAATTTGCCGTGCGCAATGGTTAGAAGGCGGGTTGTCGGGCGAGGAGAGGAAAAATGTGGGCGGGACGCCCACACTCCGTGAGGCGCTGGGCGGGACGCCCGCGCCACTGGCGGGCGGTCGGGAGAGCATGATTTTCACGGTGACCCTGCCGCCGCCTTGCTGGGGTTTGGTCAGAACGGAAGGTCGTTAGAATCTTCGATGTGGCTGGGGTTCCGGGTGCCCGGCGCGGGTGGGTTGGGCAGGTTTTCGCGGTGTTTCATCTCACGCTCGCGGGGGATTTCGTACTCTCCATGCTGGTGGAGCCAGATGGGGTCGGCGTTTTGGCGGACGAATTCATCCGGGTCCATGCCTTCGATGGCGGGTGGGCGACGGACGCGGACTTGTTTGCCGTACATGAAGACAGTCATGAAGTCTTTCTTGCGCTGTTTTTTGGCGGCGCGTTGGGCGGCGGTGAGTTTCTTTTTCGGCTTGGCCATGGCGTGGTGTGATCGGGAGGTGCATTGGCGGAAGAGTGCCCGGCAGGATGCCGGGCACAGCCGGCAGGATGCCGGCGCTCCCCATGGTGATGCCGCCCGGTCGTGGGTTTGGAGTCACCGAATGTGTCGTCGTGAGGTCAAGTTCTTCGTCTGGCGTCCTGAAGTCCCGCGTCCTGGGTCTGAGCCACAGCCTCGTTAGAAATGTTGCAACACCTTGGCGGCGGCGGCGGCGGCGGTGAGGCCGTGGAGGTCGCGGAGGGTTTCGGGTTTGCCGTGTTGGATGAAGGCGTCGGGCCAGCCGATGCGTTCGACCGGGGTGGCGGAGCCGGCGCTGTGGAGGTGTTCGATGACGGCGGCGCCGAAGCCGTTGGTGAGGACGTGGTCCTCGAAGGTGCAGAGCACGCGGCACTTGGCGGCGAAAGTGTCGAGCACGGCGGTGTCGAGCGGTTTGATGAAGCGCGGGTTGATGAGGGCGACGGACAGGCCCTTGGCTTCGAGCAGGGCTTTGGTGTGTTCCGCCATTTCAAAGAGGGTGCCCAGCCCGAGGAGGGCCACGTCGCTGCCGTCGGCGACCACTTCGGCTTTGCCGATGGTGAGGAGTTGCGGGGTGGGCTTGATGGGAGTGCCCTTGATGCAGCCGCGCGGGTAACGGATGGCGGAGGGGCCGGCATCGTAGGCGGCCATGGTGTGGAGCATGTCGACGAATTCATCCTCATCCTTGGGCTGCATGTGGATGAGGCCGGGGATGAGGCGCAGGAAGCCGATGTCGAAGAGGCCGTGGTGGGTCGGCCCATCATCGCCGGACAGGCCGCCGCGATCCATGCAGAGGCGCACGGGGAGGGCTTGCAGCGCGATGTCATGGATGATCATGTCATAGGCGCGCTGCATGAAGGTGGAGTAGATGGCCAAAAACGGGCGGAAGCCTTCGGCCGCCAGGCCGGCGGCAAAGAGTGCGGCGTGCTCCTCGGCAATGCCGACATCGAAGTAACGGCCCGGCACCTCATTTTTGAAGGTGTCCAGCTTGGTGCCGCCGGGCATGGCGGCAGTGATGGCGACGATTTTCGGATCGGTCTTGGCGATGTCGGTTAGGGTGCGGCCGAATATCTCCGAGCAAGTGGGGGTGTTGGTGCGGCTGGTGGAGCCGTCCTCGAGTTTGTAGGCGCCGAGGCCGTGGAATTTGCCGGGGTCGTCGAGGGCGGGTTGATAGCCGCGGCCTTTTTCGGTGATGATATGCAGGACGACAGGTTCGTGGAGGGTTTTGAGGTGCTCGAAGGTGCGGATCAAGAGGCGCAGGTCGTGGCCATCGATGGGGCCGAAGTAGCGCAGGCCGAACTTTTCAAACAGGACATTGGGAAACAACAGGTTCTTGGCGCTCTCCTCGACCTTGTGGGCGAGACTGCGGACGGCCTTGCCGGCGATTTTCTCGACAAACTCGGCGGCCTTGCTGCGCACCGCGGCGTAGGTCGAGTGGGTTTGCAGGGCATTGAAGTAGCGGGCGATGGCACCGACATTTTTGTCGATCGACCATTCGTTGTCGTTGAGCACGACGATGAATTTGCGGGTGGTTTCGGCGATGTTGTTGAGCGCTTCCAGAGTCGGGCCGCAGGTGAAGGCGGCATCCCCGGCGATGGCCACCACGTGGTGGTTTTCCCCGGCCAGATCGCGGGCGGCGGCGATGCCGAGGGCGGCGGACAAGGCGGTGCCGGCATGGCCGGCACCGTAGCTGTCGTGGGGGGATTCGGTGCGCAGCAGGAAGCCGTTGAGCCCTTGATAGGTGCGGATGGTATGGATGCGCGCCGCCCGGCCGGTGAGCATTTTGTGGACGTAGCCCTGATGGGCCACATCGAACACCAACTTGTCGGCGGGGGTCGAGAACACGCGGTGAAGGGCGATGGTCAGTTCGACGACACCGAGATTGGGGCCGAGGTGGCCGCCGGTGCGCGACAGTGAGGTGATGAGGGTGTGGCGGACTTCCGCCGCCAATTGCACCAACTCCTCGTCGGTGAGGCGCTTGACGTCGGCAGGGGAATCAATGGCCGAGAGCAAGGGGCCGAGCGCAGGGGGTTCAGAACAGGCGGATGTCGTCATCGTCGTTGGGATCCTCCTCCATGCCCGGCGGCAGAGCGGGAGCGTGGGCGCTTGCGGCTGCGGCTTCCGGTGAGCATTCGTTGTGGCTGCGAAGGGTGATGAGTTCAATCCGTCCGCGGGCGGTTTTGAGGATGGCTTCGCAGTGATTGAGGAGGGCGGAACCTTGTTCATAGCTGGAAACCAGTTCTTCGAGCGGCAGTTGCTCATGCTCCATGGACTCCACAATCGATTCCAGCCCGGCCAGGGCGTCTTCAAACGACTGGCCGGCGGGTGGTGGGGGGAGGTTGTCTTTTTTGCGAGGCATCACGGTTATTCCGGTTGGTCGGAGGTTTTGACGGGCTTGGCGCTGTAAAAGGTCATGTAATAACCCAGCAAGGGGATGCGGTACGGATACCGCTTGACGACGGTTTCCAGTTTCCTGTCCTTGTCGTAGACCGAGGTGAGGGTGGTGCCGGAGGCAATCATCGCCTGGCCATCAATGACGAGGGAGGTGAAGTCCTTGTACTTGGCCGGAATCTCTAACATGCTGCCCACGCCGTAGGACGACGGGGTGATGAGGATGCCGGCGCAGACCGAGTCCAGATCGGTGGCGATGTTGTCGAGTTTTTCAAAGCCGATGCGATCGGGCGGCAGCCAGATGCTGATGCGATCGGCGTACCAAGCGACAGCCCACGGTTGGTCGGAGAAGGTGATCTGGTTTTCCGGGACGATGGTTTTGAGGCGCAGGTTGAGGGCTGGGGCGTAGTACGGCGGCCAGTGCGGCAGGCCGCCCTTATCGCGGTTTTGGATGCCGCGGCTGATTTTTTGGGGCAATGCCAGCAGCAGGGGCAGGGCGCAGACGATGACGATGAAAATGTAGTGGACGTCGCGCAGGATCGGGGTGGTCGCCACGACCTCCAGCCGGCACCACAGAATCGAGAGAAAGGCCAACCCGTAGGCGGTCATGATGGGGGCAAAGACGAGGTGCAGCTGGTTGGGGTCCAAGCCAAGCGGGGTGACGCCGAAGAAGGCGAGGCCGACGGCGGTGGTGCACCACATCAGGAGGATGGCCCAGCGGAAGGTGGCGATGGGTTGGCGTTTGAACGGGTGCAGCAGCGCGATGAAAAACAACGGTGCGACGATGATGCCGGCGAGGAATGGGATGATGTCGGCGGTTTGGAGCAGCGCGATGCGGATGATTTTCGAGAGCAAGCCATTGAGGTTGATGTTGTCCTGGAGGTTGACCGTGCGCATGACGTCATCCTCGGAACCGGCCAGGCCATTGTAGAGGGTGAGGTAAGCGGTGCCGAAAGGGTTGCCGCTGATGGCTTGGTTGCGCAGCATCACGAAGGTGGCCGGGATGAGGATGAGCACCACGATGGCGACACTGACAATGCCGCGGGGCCGGAACGCGATGGCCGCAAAAATGATGTAGCCCAGCGCGATCCAGACCGTCATCCAGTGGGTGAGGGCCAACAACGTGAAAAACACCCCGGCTATGAGCGCCGGGGTCATCGCCACCCGGCCCTCGGCGGCGGCCTCAATCGCGCGATAGACGAAATAAATGGCACAGGAGAACAGCAACAGCATCAGCATCTGCGGCAAGCCGCTCAGCGCGTAATTCCAGAACGATTCGCTGAAGAGCATGAGAATGGCGCAGACCGCGGCGATTTTGGCGTCGAACACGCGCGAGATCAGCAGGTAGTTCACCCCGATGGCCATGAGGAAAAACAAGGTGCTGATGGCGGCAATGACCCGGTCGAGTGGGAAGATGAGTTCGTTTTCGCCCATTTGCCAGGTGCCGGGGGTGGTCGCGCCGACCACTTTGAGGACCGCCGCGGTGAGCAGCGGGTTGAGCGGGGAGTGGTAGGTGTCTTCAAACTTGGTGAAGGCGACGATGGAGTTTTTGGTTTTTTCGGCCTGGTTGTGGGCAGCGGGCCGGATCATTTTGCTGGTGAAGCCATTGCCGCGGGCGATTTCGCGGGCGATTTGGGCTTGCTCCATCGCTTGAGGCGAGTTGAGGCCACGGAACAGGGTGAAGAGGTTGCCCAGCGTCAGGGCAATCAGCACGAGAAAAAACAGGCTGCGGCGAATGATCGCGCCGGTATCAATGGCCTGGGAAGTGGCGTTCATGGGTGGAGGGTGGGCAGGGGCGGGGACATTACAGATGGAGATCTTTTAATTTGCGTTGCAGGGTGCGGCGGCTCAGGCCGAGGAGGTCCGCCGCGTGGGTCCGGTTGCCGTTGGCGGCACCCAAGGCGCAGCGGATGGCATCGGCTTCGAGGGCATGCAAGTTGAAAGCGGGCGGGTTTTCAAGGGTGATTTTGGTGGACGGGGTGGATTCCTCGGCCGGCGGGGGGGCGGAGCGCAAGAAATGCGGCAGATGGCGGGTGTCGATGACGCTTTCATTGCTCATGACCACGCCGTGCTCGATGACGGTGCGGAGTTCTCGCACATTGCCCGGCCAGTCATAGCTGAGCAGCATGTGGAGGGCGGCGTCGTTGAGCGGTTTGAGCGGGCGCTGGTTGTCCTTGGCAAATTCCTGGAGAAAACTGTTAGCCAGGAGCACGATGTCCTCGCGGCGCTTGCGCAGCGGGGGCATGTGGATGCGCACCACGTTGAGGCGGAAAAACAGGTCCTCGCGGAAACTGCCGGCATCGACGAGCCCGCGGAGACTCTTGTTGGTGGCGGCGATGACGCGCACGTCGATCTTGATGGGGGTGTTGGAGCCGACCCGTTCGAGGGTGCGCTCGGAGAGGATGCGCAGGAGTTTGACTTGGGTGGCGGGGTCGATCTCGCCGATTTCATCGAGAAAGATGGTGCCGCCGTCGGCTTGTTCGAAGCGGCCGATGCGGCGTTGGGCGGCCCCGGTGAAGGCGCCTTTTTCATGGCCGAAGAGTTCACTCTCGAGCAGTTGCGGCGAGAGCGCCGCGCAATGCACGATGACGAGCTTGGCGGCGGGCCGCCCCGACAAGTGGTGGAGGGTGTGGGCCACCACTTCCTTGCCGGTGCCCGATTCCCCTTCGATGAGGACGGTGGCCCGGGTGGGGGCGACCTGTTGGATGAGCTCGGTCACTTGGCGCATCGCGGCGGACTTGCCGATGAGGCGCTCGAGCTTGTGGCTCTGCTGGACCTGATGGGTGAGTTGGCGGTTCTCCGACTCCAAGGAGCGGTTGCGCCGGGCGCGTTTGAGCAACATTTCCACTTCATCCAGGTTGAGCGGCTTGGTGACGAAGTGCCAGGCGCCGCGGCGCATCGCTTCGACGGCCGTGTCAACCGAACCGTAGGCGGTCATCATGATGGCCACCGGCGGCTCAGGCAGGGCCAGCGCCGAATCTAGCAAATCCATGCCGGACTCCGCGCCGAGCCGCAAATCGGTGAGGAGCAGTTCGATGGGTTCGGATTTGAGGATTTTCAACGCTTCGGCCGTGCCGGCCGCGGTGTACACATCGAACGCCTCCTCCAGCGCGCTGCGCAGGCCCTCGCGGGTGGCACGTTCGTCATCGACAATGAGCAGGGTGGGGAGCATGGGGTGTTAGTTATCAGGTGTCAGGGCAAAGACAGAAGATCGCTGCGCTGCAAGACAGAAGACAGAAGACAAGAAAAGAAGGCGTCTGTGACTCCAATCTCTTGTCTGGGAGCGCAGCGGTCTTCTGTCTGGCTTAGAGTTCAATGGCTGGGGTGGTGAGGAGTCTAACGGTGCGTTCGGTCCGCGGCAGGTGGATGATGACGCGGGTGCCGTGGTGGGTTTCGCTGGCGATTTCGATTTCGCCGCCGTGTTGGCGCACGATGCGGCGGACGATGAGCAGGCCGAGGCCGGAGCCGGACGGCTTGGTGCTGCGGTAGGGTTCGAAGATGGCGCCCATGACCTCAGGCGAGATGCCGCTGCCATTGTCTTCGATGGTGATCCGGTATTCGTAGTCATTGCATTGGCTGCGCAGGGTGATGCGGCCATCGGTGGCGGGCAGCGCTTGATAGGCATTGCGGATCAGGTTGTAGAAAACCTGTTGGAATTGGCCGGGGTCGATGAGTGCCGGCGGCAGGGCGGCGGCCAGGTCGAGTTCCACGGCGATGTGGCGGGACGACAGTTCGGGTTCGAGCAAGCGGAGGGTTTCGTGGAGCAGGGCGTGGAGGTCGTGGCGTTCGCGCCGCGGGGTGGTCGGGCGCACCGCGTGGAGGAATTGTTTGAGGATGGTGTCGAGGCGTTGGATTTCCTCGCGCGCGGTGGCGAGGCTTTCCTCCAGCGGCGGGCGGTCCGCGGCGGGCAGTTTGCGCAATTTGCGGCCGAGGAGTTGGAGGTGGATATCGAGCGAATTGAGCGGATTGCCGATTTCGTGGGCGACTCCGGCGGCCAGCAGGGTCAGCGCGTTGAGGCGCTCGCTTTCCAAGGTTTCCTCGGCTTCGGCACGGGTGCTGGTCAGATCGCGCACCAGCATCACATAGCCCAGCGAGGCCGCCGAATGAGCGTGCTCGTCGATCGGGGCCAGATAGAAATTGAGGTAGCGGTTCTCCGGATAGAACACCTCCAGGTCGCGACTGATCGAACGGCCGGGCTTGGCGAGGCTGTCCCAATCCAAGCCGCGGACCTGCGAGGAGAGTTTGTTGCCGACGGCGCGCTCCGGGTCGAGGCCGAAGAATTGGCAGGCGGCCTGATTGACGAAGCCAATGGTGCCATGCGGGTCGAGGATGATGACCCCTTCGCGGAGGGCTTCGAAGACTTTTTCGAGGAACCCCTTTTCGCGGATCAGACGGGCGAGGATCTGTTGGACCTCGCCCGCTTCAACGCGGTCAAGGCGCGCAACGAGCTTTTCGAGAAAACCGGATTTCATGGAAAGACTGGCAAGGTGGCGGAAATCTGTTATGAGCACGGGCATGCAAACCATGATTCTGGTCCTTTGCACGTTCCCCGATTGGGAGCAGGCGCGACAGATTGGCACGGTCTTGGTGGAAAGGCAACTGGTAGCCTGCGTGAATTTACTGCCCGGGGTGGAATCGATCTATCGCTGGAACGGGCAGGTCGAGCAAGCCGCGGAAGTGCTGGCGGTTTTCAAGACGGCAAGCGAGCTGTTTCCGGCCCTGGCCGAGGCGTTGGCGGCACTGCACCCGTATGAGGTGCCGGAAATCGTCGCGCTCCAGCCTGCGGCGGTGAGCGAGGCGTATTTGGCGTGGCTGCTGGCGGCGGTGGCGGTGACGGTGACGCGTGAGGGCGTCAATCAATGATTGTGCGGGCATTGAAGCGTCTCTGGATATTGTGCGGCGAACAAAGAACGCTGTTGGCTAACATCTCAGAGATATTTCTCCATGAGCGGGCGTAACATCGCCAGTGCATCCCTGTAGCAGGTTGCCCGCAGGAGCATGGAGCGTAGCCAGCGGATGAACTGCAGACTGACTTCCGTGGGCCGGTAGAGGTCTTGGTAGAGCTTGAGCGGCAGCTCCCGGCCTGCCTGCGCGGCCATTTTGGCCCGCTGGGCCAAGCGCTGGTGC